>DATDKX010000375.1:0-42780 GCA_036519615.1 Propionibacteriaceae bacterium | reverse complement strand
TTGGCACTGCTCCGTGGCATCGTGCCGGGGCTCGATGGGTTCGCGATGTTCTGCTTTCTGGTTGCTGTCTTGATCAACAGACTGAGCGCTCTGGCGGCGTTTGGTACTGCGACTGCGGCGGCCGTGATCTTTGCGATCTTCCTTGCGGCGCGGGGCGCCGGCTCGAACTGATACGCGCGGCTGACTCGTACACTCCTCGCCCCAGTAGCGCCGCGCGTCACATTCCCAGCACGAGTGGCCGCGACTAGGGTCGAGCTCATGACCGTTCGACGCCTCCGGACGTCGTGGCCGGCCATCTTGATCGCGACTTCCGTCCTGGCCGCGGGATGTCACGCCTCACCACCTAGCAGTGGTGCTTCTCCCGTGGTGGTATCACCCGCGCCGCCGCCGATTACGCCATCAGCAGCGGAAACGTCGATCCTGCCTCACACTCCCGATGATCAGTCTGCCGACGATCCGATCGACCATGTGATCGCCATCTCTATCGATGGTCTGAACCCTCGTGCCATCGAAGAACTTGGGAAGTCCCGAACCCCCGCGTTTCACCGGCTCATGCGCGAGGGCGCCTTCACGTTGAACGCCCGTACCGTCCGCGAGAAGACGAGCACAACGCCCAATCACACGACGATGCTTACCGGCCAACGAGTGGATGCGAAGCATAGGGGCCACGGCTACACCGAAAATTTCGATAATGGCAGCACCATCCACAAGTCCGCAGGGCATTACGTCGCCAGCGTGTTCGATGTGGTGCACGACCACGGTGGTTCGACGGCTTTCTTCGGCGCTAAGTTCAAGTTCAGGCTTTACAAGCGGACTTGGAACACTCACGGCGCTCCGGATCGAGTCGGGCGTAACGATGGCCGAGCCAAGATCGATAGATTCACCATCGATCGCAACAACACACGGCTGGTTTCCAAGTTCACCGCAGAGTTGCGCCGCAAGCCGCGAGACTTCACCTTTGTGCACCTGTCGCTACCTGATCGAGCCGGCCACTCCTCCGGCTTCATGGGCCCGGAGTACCTCGATGCTGTCAGACGCACTGACCGGCTTCTCGGACGGATTCTCAACACCGTCGCCGACCGACCGGACCTACGGCGCCATACTCTGGTAATTCTGACCGCCGACCACGGTGGCCGGGGCGCATCCCACTATCGGGCCGGCAAGCTCCAGAACTTCCGGATTCCTTTTATGGCCTGGGGTCCAGGCGTCGCTGCCGGGCGCACCCTCTATGACCTCAATCCGACCTTCCGCAGCCCCGGCGGTAGTCGCACCAGCTATCACGGAAAGCAACCCATTCGGAATGGTGATCTTGCCAACCTGGCCACTGATGCGCTCGACCTGCCTCCTGTTCCAGGCTCGGAGTTCGACAGCCCCCGCACCCTGAATATCTTTCGTTAACGGTCCGGTTGGTCGGCGACGTCACCGCTTCTTGGTAGCCGATCGCTGCGGATCGCGTACACATCTCCGGATCGATCATCACTAGTCGGCAAGGTACGCAAGATGTTGATCATGGCCCCCGGCTCCGACCAGGTGCGCCCGGCCCACCGGTGGGTCTCTACTCGCGAATGTCGATAGTGATAATCACCGAGAGCACTGATTCGCTCGACGCAGGCGATCGCCTGATCCGCCGCCACGGGAATGTATTCGAAGGACAACGCCGGGATGGGCTGGCTGAGGCCGCTCAACACCTGGTGCTCGAATCCTTCGACGTCGATCTTGCAGAATTGCGGTTCGCCGTGCCGCGCGATGAGTTCGTCAAGGGTGATCAACGGGACGCTGATGACTGAGTCCCACTGAACGCGCTGGAATCGTCGGTCTGACTGGACATCGCTCATCCAAGAATCGGCGAAAGTCGAGACGGTCGGCGTACGGCTGCTCAGATGGAAATTCGCCCGGCCCGTTTCGGCCGCTACGCCACTGGCGTCGATGGTGACTGCTGGGTCACGCCCATAGAGCAGCCGCAACACCGCAACGAAGTCAGGCTGCGGCTCAACCGCCACCACATGGGCACCGATCTGGCGGAAAACGCGTACCCGATTGCCTACGTGGGCACCGATGTCGAAAGCCAGGTCACCGGCCTGAAGGAACTGCCGGTAAAAAGCATCCATCCGGCGCCGGCGCCAGACCGGGCCGTAGTAGATGATCACCGAACGAGTGATCCCGAGAGCGCGCCTGATCACGTGTCGCGATACCACAGAGGCATCCTGGAATTTGTTTCCGTCGCCGTCCCGTCATCGCGGTCGCGTCCTGGGGGTTTGGGGTCAACACCTTGCTGAACGCGGTGGGCTTGAACCAGTGGATTGTCGTGGAGGGCTTCGAGAAGAATCCTCGATCCGCCGATACAGGTCCAGGTGTCGTCCCAGAGAGCCGAGACCAGCCACGATCGATCTTGAGGAAAGAACAAGTCAGGAAGGACGCCGTACTCCGCTCGCATATGACCCATTCGCCAGTTAAGGGCTTGCTCGGGGCCCGCGGCGATCAGTACATAGGGCCAGCCCCGATAGAGCGACACTCTGGGGGCGTCATCGAAGACAACACTGTGGGCGCCAGTCTCGAGATAGCCCAGCCACCATGGCTGGTCAGGGGTGAATTGGACCAGTTGCTCCACGAAAGCCCGTTCGTGCGCCTCAACTGTCACTCCATCGGGTTCGTAGCAGGTGGCGTACGCCTCGAACACCGGCGCGATCGCGCCAGTTATCGACAGGTTTCCCGTCGTCCCATTCGCAATCCAGCTGACCTCCCGGGCTGTCCCGATCTGCCAGCTTCGCCCGTCCTTGAAGGCGTGCACCCGACCATCAAACAAGGTGCGGCAGTCGTTTGTCGCTCGGATTTCAGATGTCTGCCACGTCGCCGGGCGCACTGGCGGCCCGTGACGCGGACGGCTAATAGCGCGGACGGGCAGTGACGAGGACCACCGCGCGCCTCGGGACTATCCGGACTACACGTCGTAGTAGCGGCGTGCTCCGTAGTAGTAGCGCCGGCGACGCCGGAACAGCCCGGTGATCAAGAACACCCACAGGAAGACCCATACGAGCCAGGGAGCGCTCAGCACGACGGCTGCTACCACCGCAAAGATAACGATGAGCGGCGCCAGCCAGAGCATCGCTGACCACGCGAGATGGAGATCGGGCGGGCGAGTGGAGTTGGACTGCACGTCGGGCTCCAGGGTCCGCGGCAAATCGGCGAATAGCGGTTCGAGGTCCTCGTTGAAGCGGGCCTTGAGGGCTTGATCCATACGCTGATCAAACTCCTCCGCCGTCAGCCGACCTGCAGCGAAATGATCACCAAGAGATGCGATAGCGCGGTCTCGCTCCGCATCGCCAATTCTCACGGGAACCCTATGGGTGGGCCGAGACTCCATCGGCCCGTACGGCATCGGCCACACCCACAGCGCGTTGCCCGGGGGAAGACCTACTCTGCCTGGGAAGTAACGAGTCATGAACCATTGTCCGGCGCAGAGTCGTCTTCAGCAAGGATGGAGTACAGCTTCCGCCGGAAATCGACCAGGGCTTCGCGCCCTTTCGCCTGCTGTTCGGGCGTTCCAGTAGCCACGATTTGCCACACAGCACCCGCGACCTGACCGATCAGTGGTTTGAATCCGTCGTCATCCTCGCCGGCCTCGCTCATGGCCTGCCAGGGAGCGGATACCTCGTCGGCGTGTTCGGTGACGTAGCCGCGACCTTCGTCAGTCAAGGTGTACGCGCGACGCCCAGCGTCGGTCTCAACCCGCACCAGGCCTTCGTCCTCGAGCTGCTGCAGAGTGGGATAAATCGAGCCAGGGCTGGGCTTCCAGACTCCGCCACTTCGGGTCGCAATTTCTTGAATGATCTGATAGCCGTTCATCGGCTGCTCCGCCAGGACCGCAAGGATGGCCGCTCGGATATCCCCGCGGCGGGCCTTCGGAGCGCGCCAGGTTCGACCCGCGCCCCACCACGGTCCGAATCCTGGACCCCCGAAGCCCCGGCTACCGAAGCCTGGACCCCCGGAGGGTCCCCATTGACCGAATGCCTGCGGACCGCCTGGACCGCGGGACCCCGTCATCTTGGCCAACCAATCGCTCAACTCCTTGCCCCACGCTGGATTGCAGCGGCCGGCGAAGCGGAGCCACGGTGCCCCCATTGCGTACCCGCCACCCATGTCAACCATCCTCTCATGACGTGTCTCATCGATACGTCAACGATATATCGCGACAGGTCGATCAACAAGGGTTTGTACGTACGGGAAGGCTCAGCCCACGACTCTCAATATTTCGAGTCTGGCTCACCAGCCCCGGCTCCACCATTCCCCAAGATGAGGACGCTCGGTGCCCAGTGTCGTGTCGTCGCCATGACCTGGGTGCACCACCGTGTCATCCTCGAAGCGGCCGAAGATCTTAGTTTCAAGATCATTCATCAGCGACCTGAACTCCTCAGGCGTGTTGGTCTTGCCGGGCCCACCCGGGAAAAGACTGTCACCGGTGAACAGATGCATCCGGCCGGCGCGGGGGTAGGCGAGAGTGATCGAACCAGGAGTGTGCCCGACCAGCCCAATTACCTCCAACCACTCACGACCCAGCTGGATTTGATCGCCGTCCCAGACGCCGTTCAAGCCTCGCACTTCGGTGCCGATCCTGATCGCCTCAAGATCAGGTTCGCCGCAGACCAGCTGAGCCCCGGTAGCAGCAGCGACCGACGGTAGTGCCTGCCAGTGATCGGGATGCTGGTGCGTGGTCACAATGGCGTCCAGCGGCTGATCAGCGATGATCTTGAGAAGTCGATCAGCGTCATTGGCGGCATCAATGAGTACGCCGCCGCCACTGCTGTGTTGCAGCAGGTATGCGTTGTTGTCGACCGGTCCGACGCTGATCTTGATCACACTCACTGAGGCGGAGAGCCGCAGAACGAGTGGCGGGCCGCCGGGTTCGACATGGTTGATGCCAAGCATCAGAACCCCGGTAGTCGCAAGCCGGTGCCTCCGGTGATCGCGGAGGCGTCTGTCCTGCCAAGCAGCCAGCCAAGGAGATTGGCGCTGCTGCCACCGATCGGCAGGGGTTCGCCAACGCTGCCGACCGCCGTGGTCACACCGGAGTCCGACGTCAGCTGCAACTTCGGAAAGCCCTCGCGATCCCGCAACCGGAACGCAGACCACTCGAGCAGCCATTCCGCTGTCTGGTTGTCGATATGAGTGATCTCGTAACCAACGTCAAGGTCGACGTGGTGAATCACCACCTCGAGGAGACGTGCCAAGGGCAGTAGCCGCGCGGGCACTTGTACACCTCCGCTCATTTCAACGACAGCGTCCCAGGCGTCGTCGTCGAGTTCTTCGAATACTGAGCTCAATCGTCCGGCTGAGGTGTCCATGTCGATCTGGAGCTCGAGACCGGAGCGCCCGGCACCGGCCTCAATCTCAGCAGCACGATGCTCAGGTGAGGGATACATGTCCTGCCGTTCACCGGTACGTGCCCACTCAGTCAGTCGGCAGATGGCATCCGCATGTCGAGCAATGTGTGTCGCCACATGTCCCCGCGTCCAGTCCGGCAGCCGGCTGGGAGCGCGCCATTGTTCGTCGGTGACCAAGATCGTGTCGCCCAGCAGACGCTGGGTGGCGGTTCTCACCAGTCCGCGCAGCGTCTCCAGCTGCGTTGCGGCGGGAGATGCGGCGGCAGTCATGCCCCATACCGTAGTGCCCGACCAAGGCTCGGGCGAGGTCTCAACGCCATCACATTCTCTGGCACATTCTCTGGGACATTTTCTGGTATCTCCTGTCAGCGCGGGCACATACGATGTGCTCCGTGACTGACCGTCTCGTCGTCCGGGGTGCGCGCGAGCACAATCTGCAAAATATCTCGCTGGATCTGCCGCGGGATGCTCTCATCGTCTTCACCGGACTCTCGGGATCGGGCAAGTCGAGTCTGGCCTTCGACACCATCTTTGCCGAGGGCCAGCGCCGCTACGTCGAGTCGCTGTCGGCGTACGCGCGGCAGTTCCTCGGTCAGATGGACAAGCCGGACGTGGATTTCATTGAAGGCCTGTCTCCGGCGGTGTCCATCGACCAGAAATCCACCAGCCGCAACCCACGTTCCACGGTCGGAACGATTACAGAGGTCTACGACTACCTCCGACTGCTCTATGCCCGGGCCGGTCGGCCACACTGCCCGATCTGCGGTGAGCCGATCAGCCGACAGTCACCGCAGCAAATCGTCGACCGCCTGATGGCCATGGAGGAGGGGACCAGGTTCCAGGTGCTCGCCCCGGTCGTTCGGGGCCGTAAGGGGGAGTACGTCGAGGTTTTCCGCGAGCTCGCCGCCGAGGGCTTCAGCCGCGCGCGCGTCGATGGACAGGTCGTCCAGCTCACAGAGCCGCCGGTTCTCGACAAGAAGTACAAGCACTCCATCGACGTCATCGTTGACCGCCTGACTGTGAAGCCGACAGTCAAGCACCGCCTGACCGACTCGGTGGAAACTGCGCTGAAGCTCGCGCAGGGCGTCGTTGCGATCGACTTCGTGGATCTTGATCCGAAGGATCCGCAGCGCGAACGCACCTACTCCGAGAAGATGGCCTGTCCCAACAACCATGACATCGCCATCGACGAGCTCGAGCCGCGGCAGTTCTCCTTTAATGGGCCGTGGGGTGCCTGCCCGGCATGTTCGGGTCTGGGTACCCGGATGGAAGTCGACCCGGAGCTTGTGGTCCCCGATGATGACAAGAGTCTGTCCGAGGGTGCGATCGCTCCGTGGTCCTCACAGCATGTGGCGGACTATTTCGGTCGACTCATTGACTCGCTGGCCGAGAGCGCCGGTTTCTCAACCACGGTCCCGTGGCGCAGGCTGCCGACGTCGGCAAGGAAGATGCTGCTCGAAGGCGTGCCTGGCTTGGTGCATGTGCGCTATCGGAATCGGTACGGTCGGGAACGCAGTTACAACGCGAAGTACGAGGGTGTTATCCCGTACATCGAGCGGCGGCACGCCGAAGCGGAGAGCGATACCTCCAGGGAGCGATTTGCGGGCTATATGCGGGAGGTGCCCTGCCGGGTCTGCAAGGGCGCCAGGCTGAAGCCCACCTCGCTAGCCGTCACGATCGGTGGCAAGAACATCGCAGAGCTGTCGGCCATGTCGATCGATGCGGCCGCTGTGTTTCTCGGCCAACTCGAGCTCACCGAGCGGGAGCGACAGATCGCCGAGCGGGTCCTCAAGGAGATTAACGAGCGGCTGAAGTTTCTCCTTGACGTCGGCCTGGACTATCTCTCGCTCAGCCGACCCACGGGCAGTCTGTCCGGTGGTGAGGCGCAGCGAATCCGACTTGCGACTCAGATCGGCTCAGGACTGGTGGGCGTCCTCTACGTGCTCGACGAGCCCAGCATCGGGCTGCACCAGCGGGACAACCGCCGGCTGATCGAAACCCTGCTGCGGCTGCGAGACATCGGCAACACCTTGATCGTTGTAGAACACGACGAGGAGACGATCAAGGCCGCGGACTGGGCGGTCGATATCGGACCTGGTGCCGGTGAGCACGGCGGTCGAGTGGTGCATTCGGGGACTGTCGAGGAGCTGCTGAATAATCGCGAGTCGCTGACCGGCGCGTACCTGTCCCGGCGACGGTCGATCCCGCTGCCGAGCTCGCGGCGTCCGCGCCTTCCCGGCCGGGAGATCACGGTGCACAAGGCGGCCGAGCACAACTTGCGCAACATCACCGTGTCATTTCCGCTGGGCCAGCTCATCGCCGTCACCGGAGTGTCTGGATCCGGCAAGTCGACGCTTGTCAACCACATCCTTTACAACGCCCTCGCGAAGCGCATCTACAACGCTCGTGAGGTGCCGGGCCGACACCGCTCGATCAGCGGAGCTGATCAGATCGACAAGGTCATCCATGTCGATCAGTCACCGATCGGCCGTACGCCTCGGTCCAACCCGGCGACCTACACCGGTGTTTTTGATCACATACGCCGACTCTTCGCCGAGACTCCCGAGGCGAAGGTGCGCGGGTATCAGCCCGGCCGCTTCTCGTTCAATGTCAAGGGCGGCCGCTGCGAGAACTGCACCGGTGACGGCACGATCAAGATCGAAATGAACTTCCTGCCCGATGTGTACGTGCCCTGCGAGGTATGCCACGGCGCCCGGTACAACAGGGAAACACTGGAAGTCCATTACAAGGGCAGGTCGATCGCTGAGGTCTTGGACATGTCGATCGAGGAGGCACTCGAAGTCTTCGGTCCGCTGCCTGCCATCGCTCGGCACCTGAGCACGCTGGTCGACGTTGGCTTGGGTTACGTACGACTCGGACAGCCGGCGCCCACCCTCTCCGGCGGCGAAGCGCAGCGCGTCAAGCTCGCAAGCGAACTGCAAAAGCGTGCAACCGGGCGCACTCTCTACGTCCTCGACGAGCCGACGACGGGGCTCCACTTCGAAGACATCCGCAAGCTGCTTGGCGTTCTCGGGCGCCTGGTGGACGCGGGGAATACTGTCGTCGTCATCGAGCACAACCTCGACGTGATCAAGACCGCCGATTGGCTGATCGACATGGGACCTGAAGGTGGATCACGTGGTGGCCTGGTTATCGCCGAGGGCACCCCTGAGCAGATCGCTAATAATCCCAAGTCCTATACCGGTGAATTCCTCCGCCCGTTGCTGGATGGTCAGGCCGTCCCGATCAGGGCGAGCCAGCCAGCGCTTGTTGCTAGCTGAGCGAGTGCTCACTACAGCTGCGCACGCCGGCATTGCGCGAGCAGCTCCGAAAAGATCGAACCAAATCGAGGGCTATCTCGTGTGGGCTCGCAAAAGCGTGTTCACGCTAGGAGGCTTCTGTGACTGAACTCGGCGATCAACAGCAAGCTCACGAACCCCCCCTTGCGAGTCGGCGGACCGTGCTGCGAGCCGCTGGGCTGCTCGCCCTGACCGGCACCGGTGCCGCCGTGCTGGCTAGTTGCTCTGCCGAGGCCCAAAGCGGGCCGCCGCCCGTGACACCAGCCGCCGCAACGACTTCTCCACCAGCCTCGCCGTCGCCGACCGCCGACGCGACTTCCCCCAAACCGTCCGCCTCGCAGGCTAAGGCGCCCAGCGGTCCAAGCGTCGCGACGTCCAAAGTGCCGGCCGGCGGCGGCGTCATCCTGGAGAACGCCGACTACGTGATAACCCAACCGACTAAGGGAAAATACAAGGCGTTCAGCAAGATCTGCACTCACCAGGGATGCCCGGTCGCATCCGTCGAAAACGGTGTCATTCACTGCAACTGTCACGGCAGCGAGTACTCGATCAAGGACGGCTCTGTCACCAGGCCGCCGGCTCCGAAGCCGCTTGCCGAAGCCGAGACGGCGATCTTCGAGGGCAAGGTTTACGTAACTGGTTGACCGGCCTCACCTGGAGTCACTGCGCATCAGCTACTCCAACTCCGCGCTAGCTGCAGATGGTGCGGAGTTCGAGTAACTGACGCGGAGTCGAAATGCCAGCGCTCAGGCATACGCTGGGGCGCGTGGTACCTCCAGTTTCGTCTCGGCCAGTCCCGGCTTACCGGCCTGCGCCGGGTTCCATTCCCGACCAGCCTGGGGTGTACCGCTTCTCCGACGCCCAGGGCCGGGTGATTTATGTCGGGAAGGCCAAGAGTCTCCGCTCCCGACTGAACTCCTACTTCGCGGATCCGGCTTCGATGATGAGCCGTACTCGATCAATGGTCGGAACTGCCGCCAAGGTTGATTGGACCGTGGTCCAGAACGAGGTCGAGGCGCTGCAGCTGGAGTACTCCTGGATTAAGGAGTTCGATCCGCGCTTCAACATCAAGTACCGGGACGACAAGTCGTATCCCTGGTTGGCTATCACCTTGTCCGAGGAATTTCCGAGAGTGATGGTCGGCCGTGGAGCGAAGCGAAAGGGCACCCGCTACTTCGGCCCGTACTCTCATGCTTGGGCGATCCGCGAGACGGTCGACTTGTTGCTCCGAGTATTTCCGATGCGGTCCTGCCGGCCCGGAGTCTTCAAGAACCACAAGCAACTTGGCCGGCCCTGTCTCCTCGGCTACATCGGCAAGTGCTCCGCACCGTGCGTTGGGCGGGTGACGGCCGAAGAGCATCGCGCGATTGTCGACGACTTCTGCCAGTTCATGTCGGGCCAGGCGGGACCGATGATCAAGAAGCTAGAACGGGAAATGCGGTCGGCCAGCGATGCGCTGGAGTTCGAGCGCGCGGCTCGGCTCCGGGATGACATCGGTGCTCTGCAACGAGCCATGGAGCGAAACGCCGTGGTTTTCCGAGACGGCACCGACGCAGATGTGATCGCCATTGCTGAGGACCCGTTGGAGGTCGCCGTCCAGATCTTCCACGTACGCGGCGGACGTGTCCGAGGCGAACGTGGCTGGGTTGCCGACCGGTTCGATGATGGCGGCACTGAGGAACTGATCGAACAGTTTCTGCTGCAGTTGTACGCCGAGCCCGATCCCACCGCGGGCGACCGAGATGCCGTGCCACGGGAGATCTTGGTGCCCGTTATACCGTCATCGGCCGAGTCGCTGACCCGGATGCTCGAGGAGCGCCGCGGCTCACATGTCTCTATCCGGGTGCCCCAGCGTGGCGACAAGCGGGCACTGATGGAGACAGTCGCCCGCAACGCCCAGGAGATCTTGATCAAGCACAAGACCACTCGTGCTGGTGATCTTTCGACCCGGAATCGGGCATTGGAGGAGATTCAGGAGGCGCTCGAGTTGCCCAGCGCTCCACTTCGAATCGAGTGCTATGACATCTCCAACCTGCAGGGCACCGAAGTGGTCGGCTCCATGGTGGTCTTCGAAGACGGTCTCCCCCGGAAGAGCGAGTATCGACGATTCGTCATCCGCCAGGTCGAGGGCCAAAACGACGTGGCCGCCATGCACGAGGTGATCACCCGCCGGTTCCGCCGTCTCATCGATGATCGTGCTGTCATGGCGAGGCAGGCAGGCGATGGTCGTGGCGGATCGGGGGCGCTTGTCGGTGACGCTCAAGACGATGAAGGGCCGTTGCTGGTCGACCCGACGACCGGAGCGCCACGCAAGTTCGCGTACGCACCCTCACTAGTAGTTGTTGACGGCGGCCCGCCCCAGGTGGCCGCTGCCGCCAAGGCTCTCCACGAGCTCGGCATCGATGACATAGCGCTGTGCGGCCTTGCCAAACGCCTTGAAGAAGTCTGGTTGCCTGACGTAGACGAGCCGGTGATCTTGCCGCGAACCAGCGAGGGTTTGTACCTGCTGCAGCGGCTCAGGGACGAAGCCCACCGCTTCGCGATCACTCATCATCGGTCTCGGCGCAGCAAGTCGATGGTTGAGTCACTACTGGACCAGGTGCCCGGTCTGGGTGAGGTGCGACGCAAGGCATTGATCAAGTACTTCGGCTCACTGAAGAAGCTGCGCGCGGCAACCGTGGAGGAGATTGCGGCCGTGCCGGGTTTCGGCACCAAGACCGCCATCGCGATCAAGGAAGCGTTACAACAGGCGCCGCAGCCAGAGGCCATCGACATGGCCACTGGCGAGGTGCTGGACCGCGTCTAATTGCTCCGCGTCTAATTGCTCCGCGTCTAATTGCTCCGCTCGCTGCGCTCGCTCCGCGCGGATCGCGCCTTGAAGCCAGCCAGCCTGGCTCTCAGCACGGCGGGCGCGATCCGGTGCATACAGGAATAATCGACTTCGTGACCAGCCCGAACCCGGAGGGACAGCTCGATACCGAGAGTCCGACGAAGCCGCTCCGGCTGGTCGTCGTTAGCGGAATGTCCGGCGCCGGACGCTCTACGGCTGCCCACGCCTTGGAGGATCTGGGCTGGTATGTCGTGGACAACTTGCCTCCGAGCGTGCTGCCGGAGGTCTGCAGACAGGCCCGAGAGATCGATCTCACCCGGCTCGCGGTCGTTTTGGATGTTCGAACCCGCGGTTTCTTCGAGCAGTTGCCGACAATGTTCACCGAATTGGCCGCGATCGGTACGTTGCCTGAGATCTTGTTCTTGGAGGCGGCCGACGACGTCATCGTTCGCCGCCAGGAGTCGGTACGGCGCCCGCACCCGCTGCAAGGCGATGGTCGGTTGTTGGATGGCATCCACCGGGAACGCGAGACGCTCGCGACGCTGCGGGCGGCGGCCGACCTGGTCATCGACACTTCGTCGCTGAACATTCACCAGTTAGTCTCCCGGGTCGCACACGCGTACGGCGGCAGCACTGATGATCAGCTTCGGGTCACGCTGCTCTCATTCGGCTTCAAATACGGCATTCCGGTGGACGCGGACATGGTGTTCGATGTGCGCTTTCTGCCCAACCCGCACTGGATTCCCGAACTCCGCCCGCAGACGGGTCTCAGCAAGCCGGTCAGCGATTACGTGCTCGGGCAGCCCGGCGCCGACGCGTTCCTCACATCGATGCAGGACCTCATGCAAGTCGTGTCAGTGGGCTATGTGACCGAGGGCAAGCGGTTTGCGACGCTTGCTATCGGCTGCACGGGAGGCAAGCATCGCAGCTCAGCAATGGCAGAGGAGTTGGCGCGCCGGCTACGGGCCGCGGGTCTGCCGACCACCGTTCTCCATCGCGACTTGGGCCGAGAGTGATCGCCCGCGACGTGCCCCGCAGTTTTGCGCCGGGCTCATTGGGTCCCAGCCTTCCAACTGTGGTGGCCTTTGGCGGCGGGCATGGCCTCGCCGCGTCCTTGACTGCTCTGCGACGGGTGACGGATCACTTGACCGCCGTCGTCACTGTGGCTGACGACGGCGGATCATCCGGCCGGCTCCGCGACGAGCTCCACTGCCTTCCTCCCGGAGACCTTCGTATGGCGCTGGCGGCGCTGTGCGGCGATGACGAGTCCGGTCGTACCTGGGCCGATGTGCTGCAATACCGGTTCAATACCCATGGTCCATTAGATGATCATGCAATCGGCAATTTGCTGATCGTCGGGCTGTGGGAGCGTTTGGGGGATCCGGTCGCAGGCCTGGATATGGTGGCGAAGCTGTTGGGTGCCAAGGGTCGGGTGCTGCCGATGGCCTCAGTGCCCTTGGAAATCGCCGCCGAAGTGATCGGCCTCGAACCGGAGAAGCCAGATGAGATCTCTGAGATCCGCGGTCAAGCACGAGTCGCCACGACTGTGGGAGAGGTCTGTTCGGTACGGCTGATTCCCCATGATCCGCCGGCCTGTCCGGAATCGATCGAGGTCGTTTTGGAGGCTGACTGGATCGTCTTGGGGCCAGGATCGTGGTTTACGTCGGTCATTCCACATCTGCTGGTGCCCAAGCTCGCTGAAGCGATTCACACCACGCAAGCGCGGCGTATCCTCACCCTGAACCTCGAACCGTCCGGTGAGACAGCGGGATTCTCAGCCGCCAAGCACATTGAGTTGCTCGCCGATCACGCTCCAGACCTACGGCTCGACGTCGTACTCGTTGACAGCGGTTTTGCATCCGATGATCCGCATCTCGGCTCTCGAGCGGAGGCTCTCGGAGCGCGCGTGGTGGTTGCCGACCTAGCCGCCCGCGACGGATCGCCGCGGCACGACCCACTTCGCTTGGCCGCCGCGTACGCCGAGATCTTGGGCGTCTGAGAACTCCCTCGACCGCTGTCGAAACTTACGGAACGCAGGTTTCGTGCGCTCCGCACAGGCTGCAACCTACGCAGAGCGCGCGCAACCTAGGTTTACGTGGGATCCGCCCAAAGCGCCGGGATGCCGGGGTTAGCTGTGTAATCATTCAGCAATGGCCATGACCGCCCAGGTGAAATCAGAGCTGGCGACCATCAAGGTGACCAAGCCCTGTGATCGCAAATCGGAGGTTGCTGCAACCCTCCGGTTTGCCGGTGGCCTGCACATCGTCAGCGGTCGGATCGTGATCGAAGCGGAGCTGGACACCGGTGCTGCTGCGAGGCGGCTCAGGACCGACATCAGCGAGGTCTTCGGCCATCCGAGCGAGCTGGTCATCGTGAACGGCTCGGGCATCCGGCGCGGCACGCACTACGTCGTCCGGGTGATCAAGGACGGCGAGGCGTTAGCGCGGCAGACCGGTCTGATCGACTCCCATGGCCGCCCGGCCCGCGGGCTGCCGCCGCAAGTGGTGAGCGGCGGCCTCTGTGACTGTATCGCGGCTTGGCGCGGTGCATTCTTGGCACACGGATCGCTGACCGAACCCGGCCGCTCGATGGCTCTGGAGGTGACTTGTCCTGGTCCGGAGGCCGCACTGGCCCTGGTCGGTGCTGCGCGTCGCCTAGGGATTTCGGCGAAGGCCCGCGAGGTCCGCAACGTTGATCGAGTGGTCATCCGCGACGGCGATGCCATTGCGGCGTTGCTGACGAAGCTTGGCGCACATGAGTCGCTGTTGGTTTGGGAGGAGCGACGGATGCGCCGCGAGGTGCGCGCCTCCGCGAACCGGCTGGCCAACTTCGATGACGCCAATCTGCGACGCTCGGCTCGAGCCGCAGTGGCCGCCGGTGCCCGTGTCGAACGTGCGCTGGAAATCCTCGGCGATGATGTGCCGGATCACCTCAGGGCAGCGGGTCTACTGCGCATCGAAAACAAGCAGGCGAGCCTAGAAGAACTCGGCCAGATGCACGAACCACCGCTCACGAAAGACGCCGTGGCGGGAAGGATTCGGAGGCTGCTCGCGACGGCAGACAAGCGGGCGGCCGAGCTCGGAATTCCCAACACCGAGGCCAATCTCAGTGCTGACATGCTCGACGAGGAATAGCCCGCTCCGGCGGCCGCCTCTCACGAGGAACCGCCAGTTACGAGCACCAGGCCAAGTTCGTTAAGGTGGTCATTGGCCCAGCTGCCGAGGGCCTCATGACAGCCAAGGAGATCGTGATCATGACCGTCCGTGTTGGTATCAACGGCTTCGGCCGCATTGGCCGCAACTTTTACCGCGCGCTGCTCGCTTCGGGTGCCGACGTCGAGGTCGTCGCGTTCAACGACCTATTCGATGATGACACCCAGGCTCACTTGTTGAAGTACGACTCAATCCTGGGTCGGCTTGATTTACCGGTCGAGGTTGTCGAGGGTGGCATCAAGGTCGGCGACAAGCTGGTCAGGTCGTACGCCGAGCGTGATCCGGCGGCTCTGCCGTGGGGTGACATCGGGGCCGACGTCGTGATCGAGTCCACCGGCTTCTTCACCGACGCGACCAAGGCCAAGGCGCATCTCGACGCGGGCGCCAAGAAGGTGATCATCTCGGCGCCGGCCAAGAACGAAGATTGGACCGTCGTAATGGGGGTCAACGATGGCGACTACGACCCCACGAAACACAACGTCATTTCGAATGCGTCGTGCACCACAAACTGCCTGGCACCGATGGCCAAGGTGCTCGACGAAGGTCTTGGCATTGTCAGGGGCCTGATGACGACTATCCATGCCTATACCCAAGACCAGAATCTGCAGGACGGGCCGCACAAGGATTTGCGTCGTGCCCGCGCTGCTGCGCTTAACGTCGTTCCGACCTCGACGGGTGCGGCGAAGGCAATTGGCCTGGTGCTGCCGCAGCTGAAGGGCAAGCTGGATGGCTACGCCCTGCGTGTGCCGGTTCCGACCGGATCGGCGACCGACTTGACCTTCGATGCGTCGAGGGAGACCTCTGTTGAGGAGGTAAACGGCATCGTGCAGGCGGCTGCTGACGGTCCGCTCAAGGGATACCTGAAATACACCAGCGACCCGATCGTCTCCACCGACATCGTGACCGACCCGAGCTCGTGCATCTTCGACTCCAAGCTAACGAAGGTGATCGGGAACCAGGTCAAGGTGGTCGGCTGGTATGACAACGAGTGGGGCTACTCCAACCGCCTCGTCGACCTGGTCAGCTTGATCGGTCAGTCGCTGTAAACCCACATCATCGGGTAAGTCGGTTTCCTACGTTCACGTAGGAAACCGACGCTCTGCATGGGTTGCAACATGTGCAGACCGTCAGAAACCTATGCAAAGCTTCCACCCGAAGTGTCCACTCGCCGATCTCGCTCGGGAAAGGATCAAGCGTGAAGTCAGTTTCTGATCTTGGTGATCTCGCTGGCAAGCGGGTACTGATCCGCTGCGATCTCAATGTGCCGCTCGACGGACAGACGATCACCGATGACGGACGGATTCGCGCTTCGCTGCCAACCCTCAACGAGCTGCGAGATAAGGGTGCCAAGATCATCGTGCTGGCGCATCTGGGCCGCCCCAAGGGTCAGGTCAACCCGAAGTATTCGTTGGCGCCGGCAGCCAAGCGGCTGTCGGAGCTGCTGGCCGCGGAGGTCCAGCTGGCGCAAGACGTGGTAGGAGAGTCAGCGCGCAGCGTCGTGGAAAACCTCAGCAATGGTGACGTGGCGATGCTGGAGAACGTCCGCTTCGAGCCGGCTGAGGAGTCCAAGGACGACGCCGAACGCGGCGCGCTGGCCGACCGCTACGCCGCCTTCGGCGATGCGTTCGTCTCCGACGGTTTCGGCGTCGTACATCGCAAGCAGGCGTCCGTGTACGACGTGGCCCAGCGGTTGCCGAGCGCGGCTGGGGAGCTGGTGAAGGCTGAGGTCGAGGTGCTCAGTCGGCTCACCGAGGCACCACCGCGGCCGTACGTTGTGGTGCTTGGTGGGGCGAAGGTCTCTGACAAGCTGGCGGTGATCGCCAACTTGATCAAGATCGCGGACACTCTGGTGATTGGCGGCGGCATGGCCTTCACCTTCCTCGCCTCGGAGGGCTACGAAGTGGGCAAGAGCTTGCTAGAGCCGGATCAGATCGAGACCGTGCGGAGATATCTCAATGACGCCGCCTCGGGCGGCAAGCAGATTGTGCTGCCCTCCGACATCGTGGTGGCCCCTGAGGTCGCTGAAGACGCCCCGCCTACCGTGGTCCACGCTGATGCGATACCGCCCGACCAGTTCGGTCTCGACATCGGTCCCGACTCGGCCCGGGTATTCGCCGGCGTGATCAGACACGCCAAGACGGTCTTCTGGAATGGACCGATGGGCATCGCGGAGTGGGAAAGCTTCGCTGCCGGAACCAAGGCGGTGGCACAGGCTCTCAGCGAAGTGGACGGACTGACAGTGATCGGTGGTGGCGACTCGGCCGCGGTGATCCGTGATCTTGGCTTCCGCGATGACCAGTTCGGTCACATCTCCACCGGCGGCGGTGCCAGCCTGGAGTACCTCGAGGGCAAGACCCTGCCAGGCTTAGCTGTTCTCGATGGCGGGATGTGACGGTGTCCCGCAAGCCGCTTATGGCGGGCAACTGGAAGATGAACCTCAACCACGTCGAGGCCGTCGGACTGTTGCAGAAGTTGGCTTGGACGCTGGAGGACAAAAAGCACGACCCGGACAAGTCTGAGGTCATTGTGCTGCCACCATTTACCGATCTTCGTACCGTGCAGACGCTGGTGGACGGTGATCGCCTAGAGATTGGTTACGGTGCGCAAGACGTGTCGGCGTTCGACAACGGTGCCTACACCGGTGACATCTCTGCGGACATGCTGGTGAAGCTTGGTTGCCGCTACGTAGTCGTCGGGCACTCCGAACGGCGGCGTTTCCATGGCGAGGACGACAACATCGTCAATGCGAAGACCGTCAAGGCGGTCTCTCGTGGCATGGTCCCGATCGTCTGCGTCGGCGAGGGGCTAGCAGTCCGCCAGGAGTTGCGCCAGGTGCCCGACACTTTGCACCACGTGGAGGGTGCGCTCGCCGGACTCACCGCGGAGCAAGTTGCCAATATTGTCATCGCCTACGAGCCGGTTTGGGCGATCGGCACTGGACGGGTGGCGACACCAGCGGACGCCGAAGAGGTCTGTGCCGCGATCCGCGGCTGGATCTCAGATCGGCACGGGAGCGATATCGCTGAGCGGATAAGGATCCTGTACGGCGGATCGGTCAATGCCAGCAACGTTGCCACCCTCATGGCACAGCCTGACATTGACGGCTGCCTGGTCGGCGCTTCCAGCTTGAAGGCTGATGAGTTCGCTGCTATTGCGCGGTTCTACGAGATGCCGGCCTTCTGACAACGTCCGGAATCCCAACGCTGGTGGAGTTTTGACTTCTTGGCGAATCGGTGAGTTAGGCTAACGTCCGTGCTTCTCGTGCCCATGATGACCGTGCCGATGCTGATCTTCTCCATCATCTTGGTGATCACCAGCATCGCGCTCGCGTTATTCGTGCTGATGCACAAAGGCCGCGGCGGCGGTTTGTCCGATCTCTTCGGTGGTGGGATCTCTTCCTCCCTTGGTGGGTCATCGGTCGCAGAACGAAATCTCGACCGACTCACCGTCATCATCGGAGTGGTCTGGGTAGCGGCAATTGTGGCGCTCAACTTGCTCTACAAGCTGGGTGCCTAACTGCTCACAACCACCGGCCGGTCATCGACTCGCAAGACACCGACTCATCCACAGCTAGGAAGGGCGAGGGAGAACGAACGTGGCTGGTGGAAGTGCCATTCGTGGCAGCCGGGTGGGCGCTGGTCCCATGGGAGAAGCCGAGCGGGGCGACGCCGCGCCGCGGCTTTACGTCTCGTACTACTGCGCACATGGTCATGAAACGCGGCCCGCGTTCGCCGCAGATGCCACGATTCCTGAATCGTGGGAATGCCCTCGATGTGGGTTACCTGCCAATCTGGACTGCCTGAATCCACCACCACCGCCGAAGATTGAGCCGTACAAGACACATCTCGCCTATGTCAAGGAGCGCCGCACCGACAAGGAGGCGGCCGACATCCTGACCGAGGCGTTGCAGGCCCTCCGGGCCCGGCGGGAACGTGGCGAAGTCATCTACTAAATCCACCATCCGATACGCGCTTCCCACCGATGCGCCTGCGATAGTGGCCGCCTACGACTGGCTGTTCGCGCGCCCCGGGGTAAGCCCGCAAGACTGGTCGGAAGCTGTTGCTGTTGGTCGTCTAGAAGCAGCCATGGCTGACGATCGAGCGGCCGTCCTGGTCGCAGACGACGAAGACACAATCGTTGGGTTTGTAACTGTCTATCTCGACATTGTCTCCGTACGATTCGGGCAGCGAGCCTGGGTAGAGGACTTGGCCGTCGCTCCCGATCACCGCTCCCGCGGGATCGGCAGGGCATTGCTCGATGCTGCCAAGAGCTGGGCTCGTGATCATGGAGCTGCGAAGCTCGAGCTGAACTCTGGCTCTGCTCGGGTGGATGCCCACCGCTTCTATGAGCGTGAGCGTCCCGACGGCTGGTCCCGGTCCTTCAGATGGACCCTGTAGCGCCGCAGGCCGGCCTAGATGCGACCGCGCTGCTGTAGATCGGCCGGCAGCTCGGATGCCGCGTCTCGATCCAGCAACCAGAGCGTGCGTTCGACACCAGATACGCCGGCCGCTGGCACCTGTACAGGTCCGGCACCAAGCAACGCCATCTTGGCAGCAGCAGCCTTGTCAGCGCCGCTGACCACGAACCAGACCTCACGGGACCGGTTGATCACTGGCAGCGTGAGGCTGATCCGCTCCGGTGGTGGCTTCGGTGCGGCTCGTACGGGGATCACCTCGCCCTCGGCGTATGAGGAGGGGTGCTCAGGAAAAATGGACGCGACGTGGCCGTCTGGACCCATACCAAGTAAGCAGATGTCGAACACGACATTGTCGAGCTCTCGCGCGTACGCCTCAGCGGCCTGATCAAGGTCGAGACCGCCATCGCTGGCCGGCATTTCGTGAATCCGATCCGGGTTCAGTTCCAGTGGCTTAGCAAGCACGTCGAGAGCCTGTTTGGCGTTCCGATCTGGATGATCAGCAGGCACAAAACGCTCATCTCCCCACCAGAACTCGACCCGAGACCAGTCGACGGCAGAGTTCGATCCCTCGTTGCCAAGTCGCTGATAGGCCCGGGTAGCAATGCGCCCACCGGTAAGTGCGACTTGGGGAATCCTGAAGTCCCCCTGGATCTCGGTGAGTCGCGCCATTAACCGTGCTGCCAAAGCTTCGGCGACCTCATCGGGCCCGGCGTGAAGCAAGATCTCGGGTCTGACGGCATCGCTGGCTGCATTCACGCTAGCGACTCCCTGCTGGCTGCCTGGCGGCCTTAGCTGTGCTGTCTGCTCTCTTGCGGGATGTCGTCTTGGCCCGCGACTTATTAGGTGTCGACCGATCGCCATCGAGCAGCGACTTGACCGTCCGCTCGTAGATCACGTCCGGATCCATGCGGCGGAGTTCTTCTGAGATCAGCTCGGTGAAGCTGCGGCGCTTCAGGGCCACGAGCCGCTCCGGTTGGCCGGGCACCGTGTACGAAGCCAGTAAGCCATCGGGGCGGGTGATCGCAATATCACCAGCGGCGGTGCCCATCCGCACCGCGGTAAGCCCTGGTCCGTCGCTGGTCTTGCGGCTTACCCCGACCTTCAGCCGGGCATACAGCCAGGCTGCGAGCAAGTCGGCCGACGGATTGTTCCGCTCAGACTCAATGGAGACGGACTTGATCTTGGCCGGGTACTGGTCGAGGGCCGCTGCTAACAGCGCCCGCCACGGCGTAAGCCTCGTCCAACTCAGGTCGGTATCACCAGGCGCGTACTCCCGAGCGCGGGCCCGCAGTGCCGTCAGCGGACGGGGCGATGCCGCGGCATCGGTCATACGTCGCATCGCCAGCTGCGCCAGCTCATCGCCGGTGCGGTTGTTCGGCGCCTTGCCCGGCCACCAGATCACCACGGGGGAGTCGGGCAATAAGAGCGGTCGGATCACCGAGGCTGGATGTGCTGCCACCGCGCCGCGCATCCGGATCACCACAACCTCGCCCGGCGTGCCCTCGCCAATTCGTACCTCGGCGTCGAGCGCCGCATCTCGTCCCGCAGCAGTGACCACTAGCAAGATGCGCGACGGATGCTCCCGGCCCGCGACGATGCTCGCCTCCAGTGCGCTTGCGAATTCCGACTCGTCGCAAACAACGATCAAGGTCAGCACCATGCCCTGGGCCGGACTGCCGACACTACGTCGGATCCGTACCAGTTCGGCGGAGATCTTTGCTGACGTGGTGCCTTCGAGGGTGAGGATCATGGCCGTCTCCAGGTGAAGCCATCCCGGGCCAACATGATGTCGGCACTCTTCGGTCCCCACGATCCCGGATCATAGGGCTCGGGTTGCTCCGGCAGACTTGCCCAGTAGTCGAGGACGGGATCCAAGATTTCCCAGGAAAGTTCCACCTCCTCATGCTGCGGAAACAGCGGCGGATCACCTAGCAATACGTCCAAGATCAGCCGCTCGTACGCCTCGGGTGAGGACTCGGTGAAGGCCTCGCCATAGGCGAAGTCCATGTTCACGTCGCGGATCTCCATTTGGGTACCTGGCACTTTGGCGCCAAAGCGCAAGGTCACGCCCTCATCCGGTTGGATCCGGAGCACGATGGCGTTGTAGCCCAGCTCCTCGGTGTCAGTCTCGTCAAAGGGCAGATGCGGTGCGCGTTTGAGGCCGAGCGCGATCTCAGTCACTCGCCGGGCTAGCCGCTTGCCGGTACGCAGGTAGAACGGAACGCCCGCCCACCGGCGGTTGTCAATATCGATCCGGATTGCGGCGTACGTCTCGGTGCGGGAATTGGGCGGGATTCGATGCTCCTCGAGATAACCCTTGACCTTTTCGCCACCTGCCCAGCCGCCCGCGTACCGGCCGCGGGCAGTGTGGAGATCCATCCGTTTCGGTGGTCGGGCCGCGGCGAGCACCTTTTGCTTTTCGGTTCGGAGTTGGCTTGCCTCGAAAGAGTTGGGTTCCTCCATCGCCGTCAACGCAAGCAGCTGTAGCAGGTGGTTTTGGATGACATCGCGGGCAATCCCGATGCCGTCAAAGTATCCGGCACGGCCGCCGATCCCGATGTCCTCTGCCATCGTGATCTGGACATGATCGACAAAGCTGTTGTTCCACACCGGCTCAAACAGCTCGTTGGCGAACCGCACCGCCATGATGTTCTGCACTGTCTCTTTACCGAGGTAGTGGTCGATGCGGAAGACCGAAGATGACGGAAAGACGCTGAGCACGATCCGGTTCAGTTCCCGAGCGCTGGCCAGGTCGTGGCCAAATGGCTTTTCGATCACGACCCGGCTCCACCTGCCGGCATGCTGCTCGGCGAGGCCATGGGAGCGCAGTTGATCGACAACTGTCTGGAACAGCCCCGGCGGGATGGATAGGTAGAAGGCGTGGTTGCCGCCGGTACCTCGTGCCTCGTCCAGGTCGGCGATGGTGTTGGCTAGCTTGCTGAGTGATTCATCATCACCGATCTCACCTGGCACAAACCTGATGCCTTCGGAGAGCTGTTGCCAGACCTCTTCTCTGAATGGAGTACGGGCGTGCTCTTTGACGGCGGTATGTACGACGTGTGCGAAGTCCTCGCGCGCCCAATCCCGCCGGGCAAACCCGACAAGGGCGAAGCCCGGCGGCAGCAGCCCGCGGTTGGCCAAGTCGTAGACCGCGGGCATCAGCTTCTTGGTTGACAGGTCGCCGGTGACACCGAAGATGACCAGCACACAAGGGCCAGCGATCCTCGGCAGCCGCCGATCCTGGGGATCCCGAAGCGGGTTGGGGCGCACTTCAGTGGTCACCAGCAAACTCCGGACTTCAGCATGGATGCGCGGTCAGAGAGCGGCTTTGGCGGCTTCGAGTTCCTGTTTGACGTCGACAACCAGCTCGTTCCACGACGCCTCGAACTTCTCGACGCCCTCCTTCTCGAGCGCGTCGACCACGTCGTCGTAGGAGATGCCGACTCGCTCCAGGTCGTCGATCATCTGCTGCGCCTCAGCCTTGGTGCCGGTCACCATGTCGCCCCGTACCTCGCCGTGATCGGCAAAAGCCATCATCGTTTTCTCCGGCATGGTGTTGACGGTGTTCGGCACGACGAGCTCGGTGATGTAGACGGTGTCGGAGTAGTCGGGGTTCTTAACACCGGTCGAGGCCCATAGCGGCCGCTGCCGATTGGCGCCCTTGGCCTCGAGCGCAGCGAATCGCTCGCCGCTGAACTCTTCCTCATACAGTGCGTACGCGAGGCGTGCGTTGGCGATAGCGGCTTTGCCACGTAGCGCGAGCGCCTCGTCCGAGCCGATGGCCTCCAGTCGCTTGTCGATCTCGGTATCGACGCGCGAGACGAAGAAGGACGCTACGGACTGGATCTTGCTCAGGTCATGGCCCACTTCAGCAGCCCGCTCCAGTCCGGTCAGGTAGGCGTCGATAACCTCGCGATAGCGCTCGAGGGCGAAGAGCAGCGTCACGTTGACGCTCACACCCTCACCGGTTACCGAACTAATCGATGGCAGTCCGGCTTTGGTCGCCGGAATCTTGATCAACACTTGGGGGCGGTCGACGACCTTCCACAGGTCGGTCGCCTGTGCCGTGGTGGCTTCCGTATCGTTTGCCAAATCGGGATCCACCTCGATCGAGACGCGGCCGTCGACACCATTTGTTGCCTCGAACGTGGCGGCCATGATGTCGCAGGCATTCCGTACGTCATCGGTGGTGATCGTCTTGATAGCGTCGTGGAGCTCTGCATCGCGCGCCGCAAGCTCCTTGATCTGATCATCGTAGGCATGACCTTTGGATAGTGCCGCTGCGAAGATCGTCGGGTTCGTCGTTACACCGCTGACGCAGTAGTTGGACACCAGATCGGCAAGGTTGCCTGAGGTGATGCGCTCGCGAGACAGGTCGTCCAGCCAGATCGATACTCCGGCGTCTGTGAGGGCCTTGAGCCGTTCGTTCATGATCAGTTCTCCTGAATGAGTGGGGTTGGTGACCAGCTGGGCTCAGCTAATCGTGACGCCCGGATCGGGCTCAATGTCTGCGGGACCGTGCGGTCCGCTGGCTGCCAGATGCGTGGGCGCGGTCGTCGCGGTTGTCGCATCGAGGCTGGATCTTGCGGCCGATACCACTGTTTCGGGAGTGAAACCAAACTCCTTGAACAACACATTGGCAGCGGCGCTCGCTCCGTAGTGGTTGATGCTGATGATTCGGCCAGCGTCGCCGACGAGGTCACGCCAGCCAATGCCGACTCCGGCCTCGATGGAAACACGCGCCCTGATCTCAGGCGGGATGACCGAGTCCCGGTACTCCTGATCCTGCCCGTCGAACCATTCCCGACACGGCATTGAGATCACGCGGGCTTTGATGCCCTCGTCGGCGAGCAGCTGCTGGGCTGCAACGGCGTACTGCACCTCCGAGCCCGTCCCGATCAAGATCACATCGGGGGTGCCGTCGGAGTCTTTGAGAATGTAGCCGCCTTTGGCTACCTCAGTGGTATCGGCAAAGCCGTCTTCGCCTCGTGGGAAAATGGGCACGGCCTGCCGGGTAAGGGCCAGCCCGGATGGCCTGTCCTTGTTCTTCAGGATCGTCGCCCATGCTGCCGCGGTCTCGTTGGCGTCCGCCGGCCGTACCACGTCCAGCCCGGGGATAGCCCGCAACGCGGCGAGATGCTCGATGGGCTGATGAGTCGGCCCATCCTCGCCCAGGCCAATTGAGTCGTGAGTCCAGACGTAGATCACCGGGAGTCTCATCAGTGCCGCAAGCCGTACCGCCGGGCGCATGTAGTCGCTGAAGATCAAGAACGTGCCGCCGTACGGCCGTAGGCCCCCATGGAGCTTGATGCCGTTGAGGATGGCACCCATGGCATGTTCCCGGACGCCGAAATGTAGCACCCGTCCATATGGGCTACCGCGAAACATCCTGCTCTGCCGATCTGTCGGCAGGAAGCTCGGCTCACCCTCCGGGGTGGTGTTGTTGGATTCAGCGAGGTCGGCCGAACCGCCCCACAGTTCAGGCAACTTGGGCGCAATTGCACTGATGACCTTTCCGGAGGCCGCCCGGGTGGCAATGCCTTTCGGATCGGCATCCCAGCTGGGCAGCACATCTTCCCAGCCCGGGCTGAGGTCGTCATTGATGAGCCGTTCGTACAGCGCCTTCCGCTCAGGGTTTGCCTCAGCCCAGCTGTCGTAAGCCTGCTGCCACTCTTGCTGAGCCTGCGCTCCACGCTCGATCAGCTTGCGAGTGTGGTTGATCACCTCATCCGCAACGACGAAAGTCTTGTCCGGGTCGAATCCGAGCACCTCCTTGGTGGCGGCCACTTCTTCCTCACCCAACGCGGAGCCATGGGCCTTGCCGGTGCCCTGGAGCTTCGGGGCCGGCCAGCCGATGATCGTCTTCAGGCAAATGAAGGTCGGCCGATCCGTGACTGTCTTGGCGACCTCGAGGGCCTCAGCGAGCGCTGCGACATTCTCGCTGTAGTGATGAGCGTCGCCGTGAGTCCAGTCCACGGTCTGCACATGCCAGCCGTACGCGGCGTAGCGAGTCGGAGTGTCTTCGGTGAGAGCGATGTTCGTGTCGTCCTCAATCGAGATCCGATTGCTGTCATAGATCAGAGTGAGGTTGCTCAGTCGCTGGGTGCCGGCCAGTGAAGAGGCCTCAGACGAGACTCCCTCTTCGATGTCACCGTCGGAGGCTAAGCAGTAGATGTGGTGATCGAAGACGGAGGTGCCCGGCGCGGCATCCGGATCAAGCAGCCCACGCTCTCGACGAGCGGCCATAGCCATTCCGACGGCGTTCGCAACGCCCTGACCGAGTGGCCCAGTGGTGACCTCGACTCCCTTGGTGTGGGCGTACTCAGGGTGCCCGGGGGTCTTCGATCCCCAAAATCGGTAGGACTTGATGTCCTCGAGTTCCAACCCGAAGCCGCCGAGATAGAGCTGAATGTAGAGCGTCAGGCTGGTGTGTCCACAAGACAGCACAAATCGGTCCCGCCCAGGCCAATGGGTGTCGCTCGGGTTGTGCCGCATGACTTTCTGGAACAGCAGGTACGCGACTGGTGCCAGGCTCATGGCAGTGCCTGGATGCCCGCTGCCAACGTTTTGCACGGCGTCCGCGGCCAGCACACGCACGGTGTCGATGGCTCGGTAGTCGAGCTCGGTCCATCCCTCGGGGAGAACCGCGTCTGAGATATCGGTATCGGTCACACTCACGTGCCAGAAGATCCTTCCGAGGTGGCTGTGCTGGGCCTGCCGATCGGACGGGCCAGGATAATGCGAGCCTATCGGGGGCTCCTCGGCCGGGGATATAGGGTCAGGCCGAGAACTGGACCCGGTTGGTGATCTGCGAGAACTCGACGTCGTGAAGTGTGAATCCCAGCGCCGGGCCCTAGACTCAGCCTCGGATGATCGCTCTTTGCTACGGCACTGCTCGCGACTGACGCTCGCAGTTCAGAGGATGGGCGGCGCCATTGACTAAAGCCGACTAACAGTGAGTGAGTAGAGCTTGTGACGAGTCTCGACGTGCCAGGTCAGGTGGCCGCCGACAACCGCCCTGTTGAATACGGCACAGCTGCATACGGCACAGCTGAATACGGCCCGGCTGAATACGGCGCAGCGCGCGTCGATCTCGGGGTTAATGCCGTCCGCCGCAGCCGTCAGGTCGCCCGAGTTCGCGACGTTGTCACGGCCTACCTCGGGCTTACCAAGCCGCGCATCATCGAGCTTCTTCTGGTGACCACCGTGCCGGCAATGTTTCTTGCCGCAGGTGGGGTGCCGCCGCTCATGGTGGTGCTGACGACGATGGTGGGCGGCTGTCTGGCAGCAGCGAGTGCCAACGCATTCAACTGTGTACTTGATCGTGACATCGACGAACGGATGCGGCGCACGCGGCGCCGCCCACTGCCTCGGCACGCCGTCGGTCCGCTGGGCGCTACGGTGTTCGGATTGATCTTGGGAATCGCGGCGACCCTGTGGCTCGGCTACCTCGTCAACTGGCTGTCGGCGGCTTTGGCGTTAGGAGCTAACGCCTTCTACATCGTCGTGTACACCATCTGGCTGAAACGGCGTACCCCACAGAACATCATCTGGGGTGGCATCGCGGGCTGCTTCCCGCCGCTGATCGGCTGGACAGCAGTGACCGGCCACCTGGCACTTGCTCCGTTCGTCATGTTCTTGATCGTTTTCTGCTGGACACCGCCGCACACCTGGGCGCTTGCCATGCGTTATCGGGAGGATTACGCGGCGGCGAACGTGCCGATGCTGCCGGTTGTACGATCCGCACCGGTAGTCGCTCGACAGATCATGGCCTACGCGGCAGTGACAGTACTGGTGTCGCTCGTGTTGTGGCCGGTGGCACATACCGGCTGGTTTTATCCGGCGGCCGCGGTGATCTTGGGTGCGGCGCTGCTGTGGCAGTCGGCCCTGCTGCTGGCTCGGGCGCAGCGGGGCCTGGCCGACGCGGCGTTGAAGCCCATGCGGCTCTTCCACTGGACCAACTCCTATCTCGCACTGCTCTTTGTCGCCGCTGCGGTCGACACACTGCTGCGTTAACTCGCCGTTGGCTGTTCGCACTAGCTCGCGGCGGCGACGAAGGCTCTGAAAATGCCCTGCTGGATCGGATCGGTGTCAGCGAAGTCCTCCAGATGCCACTGCAGACCCAAGAACCAACCCTCATGCCCGGTCAAGGTGACTGCCTCGATGGTGCCGTCGGCTGCGTACGCGGCAGGCACCAGCTTGTCGGCGAGCTGGTCAATGCACTGGTGATGGGAGCAGGAGATAGTGATTCGATCGCTGGGGACGATGTCGCGTAAAGACGAATCGGCGGCTAGCTCAATGTCGTGCACCAGGTGCCGATGATCGCGGCCGATCGCCGTCGACATGTCTTGTACCAAGGTGCCGCCGAGTGCCACATTGACGACCTGGTTTCCCCGGCAGATTGCCAGTAACGGAATCTTCTCCTGGATCGCCCAACGCGCCACCACAAGATCAAATGCATCTTGATCTTCGTTTACGCCGCGCAACGACGGATGGGGTTCCTGCCCATACCAGCGTGGCGACATGTCACTCCCACCCGGGAGCAGGACGGCGTCGGCCAGCCAGAGCCGCTCTGTCAGCTCCTCGATCCGAGGCTGCGGTGCTGTGGGATGGACAACCAGAGGCTCGCCGCCCGCGTCCCAAACCGCCTGAAGCAGTTTGGCGGCGGCGACCTCGGCGCGGTAGCGCAGTGCCCTGGCACTCGCAGAGAACCGCGCCGGGATGATCACGGTGGGTCGAGCATCAGCTGGTCGTTCAGGCATTCTGCATCGATGGCTGCTCGGCTGTGAGTGGTTCCAGATGCGTACTCCGCGGTCGGGGAAAGCCCTCCTCTGGACGGTCGAACCATAAGTGCACTTGCCCGGTACCCACCGAGTTCTCGTATTCGCTGTACTGCCGAGCTTTCGCACGGCAGTCACCCTCGCCGACAGCCCCGATCATCATCAGGTAGTGGCCGAAGCGGGCCTCTGGCTTGAAGCGGTAATACTCCGGCATGGCTTCTAGGACCCGGGCGTGATCACCGGCGGCAAACCATTCCAGACGCTGGAAATCCGCCGCTGCGGCCTCAGGCGTGAAGATGTGCTCGATGCCCGCTGCCTCGTGCCTGCGCAGCTCGCGTAGCGGCCAGAAGGTATGTGACAGAGCGCCAGACGCGATGAGTACGACCTTTCGGTTCGACTGGGCGATCGCATCACCGAGCGCTCGGCCCAGCCGCAGATGGTCCTCCGTCTCGGCAGTCTGACAAACGCCGATCGAGATCCACCGTTTGTCGGGTAGGCCCTGTCCGAGGAACTCCCAGAGGTTCGTGGTGGCGTAGAAGATCGGGAGACGATCATCGTCAATCGCGGTGATCCAGGTGCCGTGGCGCTCAGCCTTGGACGCTATGAGATGGGCGAGCTCAGGGTCGCCTGGGAAGTCGTACGGCCGTTGCGACATGCCGCGCGGCAGCTCTTCAGACGTGAACAGTCCGCTGCGGTGCTCGTGGGCTGTAACCACGAACTCGACGGTCGTCGCCCAATGGGAGTCGAGAACCACCACCGTGTCGTAGTCGAGCACCTCGAACACTTCCGTGCGCAGCTGCCGCAGGCCAGCGACGAGCGTGGTGTCGTTCCCGTTGTTGAGCTCCCGGCGAGTGGACTCAGGCAGCACGATTGTGGGGACATGCGCCAGCAGGCCCGCGCCTACCACCTCACCCATAAAGTGTCCTCAGTCCGCTGGCCGGCGCTTTACCGAAAGCATCAGGTTCGTGACCGTGGCAATCGCCAGCGATGCGCCCAGTAGATGTAGCGCGACCAGCCAAATCGGCAACCCAAGCTGGTACTGGGCGATGCCGATGCCGGCCTGCACCAGCTCAACCAAGATCAGCAGCACTACCGCCCTGTTGCGCAGCAACACGAAGCAGACCGCACTCGCGGCGACGGTGGTGTAGACCACGCTCGTGTGCAACCGGGTCAGCAGCATTCCGTCGAGGCCGTTTCGTGGAGCGTTCTCGTCACCGGCGTGCGGTCCGCTGCCCGTCACCAACGTCCCAAGCCAGATTGCCAGCCACATCGGTACGAAGGTGACCCGGGTCAGAACCAGCAAAAGGCCCGACGCAGCGACAGGCGTGATGTGCCACGTCTTTCGTACCAGCCAGACGGCGAGGGCGATCAGGACCATGGACAGCAACAGGTGGAGCCCCACCACGTACGGGTTGAGCTGGGTGAGTACGGCGATCCCACCGATAATGCCTTGCAGCGGGATCCCCAACGCCAGACCACCGGCCAGCCAGCGCAGGTCAGATCGCGGCTTGCCATTCTCGCGATAGAGCAGGGCACTGATGAAGGTGAGCGCGGCCGCGATCACCAGTACCAAGGTAAATAGCCGGTTCCCGAACTCGATCGCACCGTGGATACCCAACTGAGGATGAGAGACGTAGGAGTCCGCGGTGCACCTCGGCCATGTGGGACAGCCAAGCCCGGACTCGGTCAACCGAACCAGACCGCCGGTCACCACAATCAGGACGTTCATGATCAAAGAGACAACTGCCCAACGTCGCAATGCGTACGGTCCACGCACGATCCGGAGAATCCCGGGGAGCGTTCCGCGGCGCGGGGGCACTTCAGCCTCCGGACTCAGCTGCTTTACGACGTCCAACGAAAGCCTTTCCACGCGGCGAGCCCAGCGGCCACGAGCCAGGCTAACAACACCAGCACCGGCCAGCCCAGAACTTGCCCATGTGCGGCAGCTCGCAGGCCTTCGCCCAGTGCTGCCGTGGGCAGCGCCTCGATCACCGGACGCAGCGCGGCCGGGTAGCGCGCCACGGGAATGATCAGCCCGCCGCCGACGAGCAAGATGACATAGATCAGATTGGCGAGGCCCAAAACCGACTCCGCGCGTAGCCGGCCGGCCAGCAGCAATGCAAGGCAGACGAAGGTTCCGGTAGCCAAAATCACGATCAGTACTGCGAACAAAGCCGAGAGGACCGTAAATTCCGGCCGCCACCCGAGGCCGAGCGCGGCACCGGTCAAGATCACTAGCTGCCCGAGCATGATCATGACTACAGCCAGCGCTTTGCCGGCGAGTAGACCCGGCTTGCCAAGCGGTGTCGTCGCCAGTCGCTCCAGGACGCCGTAGCGCCGCTCGAAGGCCGTGGTGATCGCCGTAGAGGTAAACGCTGAAGACCAGACCGCCAGGGCCAGCACTGAGGGTCCGAGGAGGTCCAGACTCGCTATCGAGGAATTGCTGATCGCGGCGTTGGCGAACCGGCCTGCCACCAGGATCGCCAGTGGAATTACCAAGGCCAGCAGCAGTTGTTCGCTATTGCGCATCAGCAGCCGGGCTTCGATTAGTCCATGCCGCGCGATCCGTTTGGCAGCCGGCGCGGGCGCCGGCGCGGGCGAGAGGTCGAGTGCTGTCATGAGGCCGCCCGGGCACTGGTGTTGTTGAGGAAGACCGTCTCGAGTGTGCCGCCCGATTTGGTGAGTTGCCGCACCGTGCCGGAAATCGTGACTCTGCCGTGGTCCACGATGAACACCTGATCGGCTAGGGCTTCGGCCTCATCCATAGCATGTGTGGTCAGCAGCATGGTGACCCCGTTGGCACGCAGCTCCCGCAGCAACAGCCATGTTGCGCGACGAGCGTGCGGGTCCATGCCTGCGGTTGGTTCATCGAGGAAGACGAGCTCGGGCCGTCCTACCAGGGCGCCAGCAAGATTCACGGCTTGTTGCTGACCGCCGGACAGGCGGCGGTACGGGGTCTTGACACAGTCACTGAGCCCCAGCCGCTCTATCAGCGCTGGCACCGGCAGCGGATTGGCGTATAGGCCGGCCAGGTAGCGCAAAAGCTCGATGGTCTTGATTCCGGACCAAGAACCAGCGCTTTGTGGCATCAGCCCGATCCGGCCGGACAGCTGGCGGGAGTCGACCGAAGACCCGAGCACTGTCACAGTTCCCGAGGCTGGCCGAATCAGGTCGGTACAACACCGGATCAGCGTGGTCTTGCCTGCGCCATTCGGCCCCAGCACAGCAGTCAGTGCACCACTCTCGGCCTCCAGCGAAAGCCCGTCGAGAACGGCGCGTTGGCCAAATCTGACGACCAAATCGGCTACCCGAACGGCACTGTCGGGACTGGGCACCGATGAATTCTAGACGGCAAGATTGAGCGACTCAGCGATGCGGTCTGAGCCTGTCGAAGATCGCCCTTCGACAAGCTCAGGGCGCAGACAGTCCAAGAATCGTGCGCTCCAGGAAGGGAGTAGGGAAGACACCTCGAGGGTGGTACGCCTCGGCCATCCGGCGAAATCCGCTAGTCGCGGATAGAGCTCCCCCTGTCGGGGTGGCTACCGAAGACCTCGGCCAATGCGGTCTGGGTTGGAAGGCAGTACGCCGGCGGAGCGCGCCTCCAGAGGCACTCATTTGCCGGTGGTCAGGACCTCGGCAAGGTCGTACTTGACCGGCTCCTCCAGCTGCTCGTAGGTGCAGGAGCGTGGATCACGATCGGGCCGCCAGCGGAGGAACTGGGCCGTATGCCGGAAGCGGTCTCCCTCCATGTGCTCGTACCGGACCTCGACCACCAGCTCCGGCCGGAGTGGAATGAAGGACAGATCCTTCTTGGCGTTCCACCGGCTAAACTCTGAGCTGCGCGGCGTACGCGTCCCTTCTTCCTGCTTGGCCCACGCCCACGGATGATCATCAAAGTTGGTGACCAGCGGTTGCAGCTCGGCAAACAGCTCCTTACGACGGGCGGCTGGAAAGGCGCCGATTACACCGACACTGGCGAGCTCACCTGAGTCCTTGTAGAGACCGAGCAGCAATGATCCGATGCTGTCTGGGCCGCTCTTGTGAACTCGGTAACCAGCAACAACGCAGTCCGCGGTGCGTTCGTGCTTGATCTTGAACATGGTGCGCTTGTCCGGCTGGTACGGGCCAGCAAGCGGCTTGGCCACCACCCCGTCAAGGCCCGCTCCCTCGAACTGAGAAAACCACTGCACCGCGAGGTCGTGATTCCGAGTGGCCGGGGTCAGGTGGATCGGTGGTTTCGCATCTGCCAGTGCCTCCTCGAGGGCGGCGCGGCGCTGTTCGAACGGCTGCGTGGTGTAGTCGGTGTCATCCACCGCCAACAGGTCGAAGGCAATGAATCTCGCGGGCGTCTCCTGGGACAACAACGTGACCCGGCTGGCGGCGGGGTGAATGCGCTGCTGCAATACCTCAAACTCAAGCCGATCGCCGACTACAACGATGATCTCGCCGTCGATGACGCACCTCTCCGGCAGATTGGCTTTCACCGCTTCCACAATCTCGGGAAAATATCGGGTCATTGGGCGCTCGTTGCGAGAGCCGATCTCGACCTCGTTGCCGTCGCGGAACACGATGGATCTGAACCCGTCCCATTTCGGCTCGTAGCTGAAGGGCCCCTCTGGGATGCCGGGCACCGCCTTGGAGAGCATCGGCGCGACTGGCGGCATGACGGGCAGTTGCATGCTCGCCATTGTCACCTACGTCGGACCGGCTCTGACTGTCAGTGCAGGGTGAAAGGCTGGACGACATGTCAGAGGGAGTCCTGCCTGGGATTTTGCCGGTGCCAAACGCGGTTTTAGACGATCTTCGGACGCGATTGCACAACACCCGATGGTCTGCAGCCGTGGAGGGCCAAGGCTGGGCTAGGGGGGTGGATCTCGACTACCTTGGCCAGCTTGTCGATTACTGGCGATCCGGTTTTGACTGGCGCGCTCAGGAGTCTGTCCTCAGCCGCTTCACCCACGAACAGGTGCAGGTGTCAGGTTTGTCACTTCACCAGATTCACGAGCGTGCAGCGGAAGAGAATGCGCTTGCTGTTGTCTTGCTGCACGGCTGGCCTGACTCGTTCTTGCGCTACACCAAGGTGCTGCCTCTGCTAGACAATTTCCATCGAGTCGTGCCCTCGCTTCCGGGCTTCGGCTTCTCGGAGCGGCCGGTCACCCCTGGCTGGAACTCGTCGCGAATGGCGGACGCCATTGCGGACTTGATGACGGCCAACGGTTACGAGCGCTTCGTCGTCTCAGGTGGAGATGTTGGTGCTTCGGTTGCGGAGCAGCTGGCCCGGCGCCATGCGGATCGGCTCATCGCGCTGCACCTTACCGATGTGCCGTATACGCATCTGTTCTCAGTGGACCAAGCCAAGTTGACCGAGGCCGAGCGCGCCTATCTGGCCGCGGGACAGCAATGGCAAATGAGCGAGGGTGCGTACGCGCTGATCCAGTCCACCAAGCCAACGACCGCCGCTGTCGGGCTAGCGGATTCACCCGCCGGACTGGCCGCTTGGATCCTGGAGAAGCTGCGTTCCTGGAGTGATTGTGACGGCGAAGTGGAACGGCGCTTCAGCCGCGACGAGATCCTTACCTGGGTGACCCTGTACTGGGTGACCAACACCATTGGGTCCTCGTTCGTGCCATATGTGGAATATGAGCCAAGCGATGACGGCGAAGTCGCCGTGCCCACCGGTGTGACGATTTTCCCCAAAGACCTGGTGCCGGCGCCGCGAGAATTCGCGGAACGCTTCTTCCCGATAGTTCGGTGGACGGAACTGCCCACGGGCGGCCATTTCACGGCATGGGAGGAACCGGAAGCCTTCGCGCGCGAACTGACCGCCCTGGCACGGGTACGCACCGGGTGCTGACCACAATCGCCATTGAGAACTACCGTTCCCTGCGAGACCTGCGGCTCTCCCTGGAGCGGCTCAACGTCGTGACGGGCGCTAACGGGAGCGGCAAGTCGAGCCTCTATCGCGCCCTGCGGCTGCTGGCCGACTGCGCCTCGGGTCGGGTCATCTCGTCATTGGCTCGTGAGGGTGGCCTTGAATCAGCGCTGTGGGCTGGTCCTGAGCATCTTGCCGGGTCGGTCCGCTCGGGCCGGCATCCGGTTCAGGGCACAGTACGCTCGGGCCCAATCAGCCTGCAGCTGGGCTTTGCATCCGACGACTTCTCGTACTTGATCGACCTTGGCCTGCCCACACGCTACGCGTCCTCGGCGTTCAATCTCGATCCGGAGATCAAACGGGAGGTCGTCTGGAGCGGGCCCATCATGCGGCCAGCGAGTGTGCTGGTCAAGCGAAAGCGGACGCTCGCCGAACTCCGCGGCACCGACGCGAGTGCGGACGCTTGGCAGCCCTTTGAAAGCACGCTCCGACCGTACGAGAGCGTACTGACCGAAGTGCTCGACCCGGTACGAGCGCCGGAGCTGCTTGCGGTTCGCGAGCAGATCCGAAGTTGGCGGTTCTATGATCAATTCCGCACCGATGTGGACGGCCCGGCGAGGCAAAGCCAGATCGGCACTCGTACGCCAGTACTCGATGCGGAAGGCCGTGACTTGGCGGCGGCCCTACAGACCATCGTTGAGATCGGCGACGCCGACGCTCTACACGGCGCCATCGAGGATGCCTTTCCGGGATCACAGCTGCAGGTGGTGGAGACTCGCGGTCGCTTTGACCTGGAGCTTCGCGCGCATGGCTTGCTGCGGCCGCTCTCCGCGGCAGAACTTTCCGACGGAACTCTCCGCTACCTGCTCCTTGTTGCTGCGCTCCTCAGTCCGCGACCACCGTCGTTGATGGTGCTGAACGAACCGGAAACCAGCCTGCATGTCGATCTGCTTCCGGCGCTCGCACGGCTCATTGCTCGCGCCAGTGGGCACACCCAGATTGTCGTGGTCACGCATGCACGGGAGTTGGTCGAGGAGCTGACGACCACCGGTGCCCAGCCGCTGTGCCTGATCAAGAACTTCGGCGCAACAACCCTTGAGGGCGTTGAGCCCCTCGACCAGCCGCCATGGAATTGGGGATCGCGCTAAAAGGAGTCGATCATGCTCGAGGTTGATGTCGCCGCAGTCGATGGCCGCGTGCTGCACGCATACGATGGTGGGCCCACGGGCCGTGCCGATGAGTTGGTGTTGTTGTGGCATGGCGGCACACCTAACACAGGTGCTCCGCCGGAGCCACTCTTTGACATCGCGCATTCACTGGGCATTCGTTGGATCGGTTATGACCGACCCAGCTACGGAGGCTCCAGTCCGCACCGCGGCGCAACCGTTGCCTCCGCGGCCGCTGATGCCAGCCGAGTTGCCGATCATCTCGGTATTGAGCATTTCGCCGTCTTGGGCCACTCCGGCGGCGGTCCACGCGCCCTGGCGTGTGCCGCATTATTGACTGAACGGGTGCCAGCGGCGGTCAGCATTTCGGCACCAGCGCCGTGGCCCGCAGCCGATCTCGACTTTTTCGCCGGGATGTCAGATGGGAGTGCGCGGGAACTACGCGCGGCCGCGCAAGGACGCGTTGAGTTAGAGCAGGTCCTTGCTGCCAATGAGTTTGATCCCGAAGCGTTTATTACTGCCGACTACGCAGCGCTGGATGGCGACTGGTCCTGGTTCAACGGCATCGTGCAAGCCGCAACCGCAAATGGGCCCGACGGCATGATTGAAGATGATCTTGGTGCGATGGCGCCATGGGGCTTTGATCCGGCTCAGATCACGGTGCCGACATTGATCATGCATGGAGCGGACGACCGGATGGTTCCAAGCTCGCACGCTGAGTGGCTTGCCGCTTACTGTCCGGGCGCCGAGCTGCACATCGTGCCAGACCAGGGTCACGTGTCGGTGCTCAACTACGCTCCCGAAGCGCTTCAGTGGCTACGCGATCATGCAACTCCGATCGCGGACAGCGGTGGACGGTCATCCAGCGACTAAGGCGTGCCTTATTTGAACGCGCCTGACGAATTAAGGCACACTGGTGTTGTGAAAAACCTCCAGCGCATCACGTCAGATGCCGCTGCGGCTCCTCAGAGCGTAGAGACCGACGCATCGACGCGGCACCGCGTGGCCAGCTCCATTCTCGAGCATGGGCCGTCGACTGCCGCCGAGTTGGCCGAGCGGCTGGGGTTGACCCCAGCCGCGATCCGGCGGCATCTCGACGTTCTGCTGGCCTCGGGCCACCTGGAGGCTCGTGAGCGACGTATCTATGGCGCCCGCGGGCGGGGCCGTCCTGCAAAGGTTTTCGCGCTGACCGACATTGGGCGTTCGGTGTTCTACACCGCCTACGACGATCTGGCTGTCGAGGCCTTGGATTTTCTTGCGGCCTCCTCTGGCCCGGATGCCGTGACCCTCTTCGCCGAATCCAGGATGGCCCGCGGCGAAGAGCGCTACCGGGAACGGATTGCCAACGCCGCTCCGACGACCACTCCGGCGCAAGCTCTAGCAGCAGCCTTGTCCGAGGACGGCTACGTGGCATCCACACTGCCGTCAGCGACCGGTGAACAGCTTTGTCAGCATCACTGCCCAGTGGCACATGTCGCCGAGCGCTTTCCGCAGATCTGCGAGGTCGAGACCACCGCGTTCTCCCGTCTCCTCGGTGTTCATGTGCAACGTCTCGCCACCATCGCGCACGGCGACGGTATCTGCACGACCCATGTTCCGCACATGCCTTCGTCATCTGGGCGCAAGACGACGACCGATATGACCACATCCGAAAGGCCATGATTATGACCCAAACTCAGGATCCCACCGTTACCCGACCCGTTGGCACCGGCCAGACCCAAGATCAACATCTGGCTGCCCTCGGTCACTATGAGTGGGGCTGGGCCGATAGTGATGTTGCCGGAGCCTCGGCGCAGCGTGGCCTGACCCCTGAGGTCGTCGCCAATATCTCCCGGCTCAAGAACGAGCCGAAATGGATGCTCGACCTGCGACTCAAGGGCCACCGCCTTTTTGGCCGCAAGCCGTTGCCCACCTGGGGGGCCGAGCTCGGCGACATTGACTTCGACAACATCAAGTACTTCGTGCGCTCCACAGAGAAGCAGGCGACGTCGTGGGACGATCTGCCGGCCGATATCAAGAACACCTACGACAGGCTGGGTATCCCCGAGGCGGAGAAGGGACGGCTCGTAGCTGGTGTGGCGGCTCAGTACGAATCAGAGGTGGTCTACCACAAGATCAATGAAGAGCTCGAGCGCCAGGGTGTGATTTTCCTCGACACCGACACCGGGCTCAAGGAGCACGAGGACCTCTTTAGGGAGTACTTCGGCACCGTCATCCCGGTCGGGGACAACAAGTTCGCTTCCCTGAACACCGCCGTCTGGTCCGGTGGCTCCTTCATCTACGTGCCGAAGGGCGTGCACGTGGAGATCCCGCTGCAGGCCTATTTCCGCATCAACACCGAGAACATGGGCCAGTTCGAGCGGACTTTGATCATCGTCGACGAGGACGCGTACGTGCACTATGTCGAGGGCTGCACGGCGCCGATCTACTCCTCCGATTCGTTGCACTCGGCCGTTGTGGAGATCATCGTCAAGAAGAACGCGCGCTGCCGCTACACCACGATCCAGAACTGGTCCAACAACGTCTACAACCTGGTGACCAAGCGGGCCACATGTGAAGAGGGCGCGACCATGGAATGGATCGACGGCAACATCGGGTCCAAGGTCACGATGAAGTACCCGGCCGTCTACCTGATGGGAGAGCACTCTCGCGGGGAGACCCTGTCGGTCGCTTTTGCCGGCGAGGGTCAGCACCAAGACGCCGGATCCAAGATGGTGCACTGCGCGCCGCACACCTCGAGCTCGATCATCTCCAAGTCGGTAGCTCGGGGCGGCGGGCGGACTTCGTACCGCGGCCTTGTCCAGGTGCAGGAAGGTGCCCATCACTCGGCCAGCACGGTGAAGTGCGATGCGCTTCTGGTGGACACGATCAGCCGCTCTGACACCTACCCCTACGTCGACGTACGGGAAGACGACGTGTCGATGGGTCACGAGGCGACTGTCTCCAAGGTCAGCGAAGATCAACTGTTCTATCTCAGGAGCCGGGGCCTTGGTGAAGACGAGGCCATGGCCATGATCGTCCGCGGATTCATCGAGCCGATCGCACGAGAGCTTCCGATGGAATACGCGCTGGAGCTCAACAGGTTGATCGAACTGCAGATGGAGGGTGCGGTCGGCTGATCGCTCAGCGACGAAACCTCACCCAACCGAAACCAGAAAGAGATCTGTCGACGTGACCTTGCTTGATCAGGGTGCCGCGCGGGTAGCCGATGCGGTCGAGAGTCGCCAGCAGGCGGTCAGCCGGCTGCACCCGCCCGGCTCCTTCGACCTCGCCGATCATCCTGTGCCGACCGGCCGCGAGGAAGCATGGCGGTTCACACCGATGAAGCGGCTACGAGGGCTGCATGACGGCACTTTCGTGCCCGGGGGGCGCGCCCGGGTCGAGATACAGGCACCGCCGGAGGTCGTCATCGATCTGGTAGACCGCGACGACCCACGGCTGGGCAGGATCTACACTCCCAATGACCGCGTCGCCGCCCAAGCCTGGAACTCCTTCGAGCAGGCCCGGGTTGTCTCGGTGCCTCCGGGTACGGAGCTGCAAGAGCCGCTGGTAGTGAACGTCTTCGGCGTCGGAAGCGAGGCCGCGGTGTTCAACCATCTGGTCCTCGACATTGGCGCAGGAGCCAAAGCCACCGTCGTGCTGCAACATCAGGGCTCAACCGTTCGGGCCGGCAATGCGGAGATCATCGTTGGAGACGGGGCTTCACTCATGCTCGTGTCGTTGCAGGACTGGGACAATGACACCGTTCATTTCGCTCACCTTCATGCTCGAGTTGGCCGCGATGCCAGCTACCGCCAGGCGCTGGTGAGCCTTGGCGGCGACGTGGTCCGGATGTCCTCCTCCGTCGACTTCGCGGGTACTGGGGGAGAGGCGGAGTTGCTTGGTCTGTACTTCGCCGACGCCGGGCAACATCTGGAGCATCGGCTATTCGTTGATCACAACGCGCCGCACACTCGCAGCAATGTGGACTACCGCGGTGCGCTGCAGGGCCAAGGAGCGCACACCGTCTGGATTGGCGACGTCTTGATCCGGAAGGTTGCCGAGGGCATCAATACTTACGAGTCGAACAAGAACCTGGTGCTGACAGATGGTTGCCGCGCCGACTCGGTGCCCAACTTGGAGATTGAGACCGGCGAGATCGAAGGTGCCGGCCACGCGTCGACGACTGGGCGATTCGACGATGAGCAGCTGTTCTACCTGCGCAGCAGGGGCATCGACGAGGCCGAGGCTCGTCGGCTGGTCGTCCATGGATTCTTCGCCGACATCATCCGGAAGGTTGGCGTACCAGAGATCGAAAAGCGGCTGCTGGAGGCCGTCGAGGCGGAGCTGGCGATCAACATAGGACTGCCATCATGAGCACGCTAGTTCGTGTCTGCTCTGTCGACGATGTGCCGCCGGAGACGGCTATTCCGGTCGAGGTTCCACGGAACGGCAGCCGTCTGGAGCTGGCCATCGTGCATAGCAATGGCAACTTCTACGCCATCTACGATGAGTGCTCGCACGCCCAGATCCCATTGTCGGAGGGAGATGTTGGCGACGGGGAGGTCGAGTGCTACCTACACGGGTCGCGCTTTGATTTGCGCACCGGCGAGCCGATCGGCCTGCCGGCGACGGAGCCGGTTCCCATCTACCGCTGTGTCGTCGAGGGCGAGGACGTCCTGGTCGATATCTCTGCACCACTAGATCCCGCCAACGCACCTACATACGCACAGGAGTTCTGATCTGTCATGTCCACTCTCGCTATCAGTGATCTTCGCGTTTCGGTCGATACCGAAACCGGTCCCAAGGAGATCCTCAAGGGTGTTGATCTGACGGTCCGCAGCGGCGAGACTCACGCGATCATGGGACCCAATGGTTCGGGCAAGTCAACCTTGGCCTACTCCATCGCCGGCCATCCGAAGTACCACATCACATCCGGCAGCGTGACCCTTGACGGCCAAGACCTGCTCTCACTCAGCATTGATGAGCGGGCCCGGGCGGGCTTGTTCTTGGCCATGCAGTATCCGGTTGAGGTGCCAGGGGTGTCGGTGTCCAACTTCTTGCGTTCGGCGAAGACCGCACTGGACGGCGAGGCGCCTAAGCTGCGTACCTGGGTGAAGGAAGTCAACGCCGCAATGGAACGGGTCCAGATGGATCCCGACTTCTCCAACCGGAGTCTCAACGAGGGTTTCTCGGGCGGGGAAAAGAAGCGGCACGAGATCGTTCAGCTTGAGCTGCTGAACCCCCGGTTCGCGATCTTGGACGAGACCGACTCAGGGCTCGACATCGACGCTTTGCGTGTAGTCGCCGCCGGCGTGAACCGCTTCTCGGCTCAAGGCGACCGCGGTGTGTTGTTGATCACCCACTACACCCGTATCCTGCGCTACATCACGCCCGACTACGTGCATGTCTTTGTAGCGGGCCGGGTCGCCGAGCAAGGCGGTCATGAGCTGGCCGAGCGGCTGGAAGCCGAGGGCTATGACCGCTACGTACGAGCGGCGGCGGCAGCGGGGGCGGAGTAGCAATCATGTCGGTTGACGGTGGGCCGGAGTATCCGGCCACCACAGATCTCTCCGAGGCGGCGTCGGGAAGTTTGGCGCTTGCCGAGGAGCCGATCGCCTTCAACGTCGACGCGATCAGGGGTGACTTTCCGATCTTGGAACGGACCGTCGGTGGGCGGCCCTTGGCTTACCTCGACAGCGCCAACAGCTCACAGAAGCCACGCGTCGTCGTGGAGGCGATTGAAGATCACTACCTGAACCACAATGCCAATGTTGCACGCGCCATGCACATGTTGGGCGCGGAAGCCACTGAGGCTTTCGAGGGGGCGCGCGCCCAGCTGGCGAAGTTCATTGGCGCCAACCGCTCTGAGGAAGTGGTCTTCACCAAGAACGCCTCCGAGGCCTTGAACTTGTGCGCCTACACACTCGGCGCCGCTCTACGACCCGGTGACGAGATCGTGATCTCGGTCATGGAGCACCATTCCAATATCGTTCCCTGGCAACTGCTCGCCCAGCGCACCGGCGCGGTGCTGCGATGGTTCGATGTGACCGATGAGGGGCGGCTGAATCTGGACAAGGCGGCAGCCGAAGGCCTGGTAAACGAACGCACCAAGATCATCTCCGTGGCCTATGTGTCGAATGTGCTCGGCACCATCAACCCGATCAGCCAAATCGCCGCGATGGGTCATGCGGTGGGCGCCACGGTGATCGTCGATGCCTCGCAGGCCGTGCCGCAACTGCCGGTCAACATGGCTGCGCTGGGTGCTGACTTGGTTGCATTCACCGGCCACAAGATGGTCGGTCCCACTGGCATCGGCGTGCTCTGGGGACGCTACGAGATCTTGGCAGCGCTGCCGCCCTTCCTGGGTGGTGGAGAAATGATCGAGATCGTCACCATGCAGGGTTCGACGTACGCCCCGCCACCGCATCGGTTCGAGGCGGGCACTCCGCCGATTGCGCAAGCGGTCGGCCTGGCTGCTGCAGCGCAGTACCTGGCGGCTATCGGGATGGATCAAATCAACGCCCACGAGCGTGACATCACTGCGTACGCGTTGCGCGGACTGCGTGAGTTGCCGGGTCTCACCATTCTTGGACCGGACGAGCCGGTGGATCGCGGCGGCGCCGTGTCATTCACGTTGGCAAGTCCGGATGGCCAGCAAATCCACCCGCACGATGTCAGCCAGCTGCTCGATTCGCGGGGTATCGCGGTACGGGCCGGACATCATTGCGCACGGCCGCTCCATGAACGTTTCGGGGTGCAATCCTCGACCCGCGCCTCGTTCTACCTCTATACGACGTATGCGGAGATCGATGCGTTGATCGAAAGCCTCAACTACACCGTCGATTTCTTCGGAGGGCTGCGATGAAGGTCGAGGACCTCTACCAGGAGATCATTCTTGATCACTATCGCAGCAAGCATCACAGCGGGCTGCGAGAGCCGTACGACGCTGAGGTCCAGCACGTCAATCCCACCTGCGGCGACGAGGTGCGGCTACGGGTGCACCTGGTCGGTGACACTGTGGCCGATGTGTCATATGAGGCGATGGGATGCTCGATCTCACAGGCGTCCACGTCGGTGATGACCGACCTGGTGATCGGCCACGACGTCGCGTATGACTTGGACTTGTACGAAGAATTCTTGGCAATGATGCAGAGCAAGGGGCAGATCGAGCCCAATGAGGAGCGTCTGGAGGACGGCATCGCATTCGCAGGCGTCGCCAAATTCCCCGCGCGCGTGAAGTGCGCCTTGATCGGCTGGTCTGCCTTTCGGGACGCAGTCATCCGCGCCCAGAGTGCGAGTAGTTAAAGGAGATAGAGAAATGACCGACACTCGCAGCTATGAGGAAGTCTCGGCCAATCCATCCGAGCCGCAGATTCGGCCTTCGGACCTGGTTGCCGACGATCTTCCAGAGGTCGATCTTGATGAACGATCGGAGCAGCCGGACGATCAACAGCTGTTGGAGGACATCGAAGAGGCGCTCAAGGACGTTGTCGATCCCGAGCTCGGCATCAACGTTGTTGATCTCGGCCTGATTTATGGGTTGCACTTGGAGGACGACGACTCTTTGACCATCGACATGACGCTCACCTCGGCGGCATGCCCACTCACGGACGTCATCGAGGATCAGACGCAGACCGCGCTGGAAGGGCTGATCGATCAGTGGGTGATCAACTGGGTCTGGATGCCCCCGTGGGGCATGGAGATGATCACCGACGACGGTCGCGACCAACTGCGCGCTCTCGGCTTCAACGTCTGAGCGCTCTCGGATTGGATGTCCGGTTCGGGGAGGCGCTGCCACCACGCGCAGAAACTTCGTAGTGTCCTTGGCGGCACGTCGGAGCTCG
>DATDKX010000374.1:0-9270 GCA_036519615.1 Propionibacteriaceae bacterium | reverse complement strand
AGACATACCGTCGGCGATTTCGCGGGTGGCGTCGACTGCTCCGTTCACTAACGGGATGCCGAACTCGCGGGCGACGATGGACGCGTGCGAGAAGGGGCCACCCACCTCGGTGACGGCCGCGGCGGCGATATTGAACAGGGGCGTCCAAATCGGCGTTGTGGCGTGGGTGATCAGCACATCACCGGGCTGCAAGCGGTGAAATTCGTCCGGCCTGGCGATGAGCCGTGCGATGCCATGCGCACGACCGGGACTGCCAGGGGTGCCAACGAGGACACGACGCCCGTTGCGTTCCTGCGCGCCGCGCCTGAGTGCGGCCGGCCCGGCCAGCGACGACCACAGCCTCCACTGCCGGTCACTGTTCCAGCTCGGATCGGCCGGTGGCGGAATGAACGGCGGCGGCGCGAGCCGCTTGTGGCGTTCACGCAGCTGGCGTCGCTCTGCGACGCGAGAGGCTTGATCGGGACGGGGTGACCACACCTCATCACGCTCCAGGTAGAAGACGTCCTCTGCTCGTTCCACAGTCCCCGCGCCGGACAGTCGCCGCCCGGCTTCGAGGAACGCCGCCCGGATGAGCGCTAGGACGCGCTGGAGGTGGAACACGGCGTCGTCGACGTGGGCGGCGCAGCTCTGCCCGATGCTAAGCATCCGGCGCTCTACGAAGCCGCGGGGCCCACGGACCGCATGCACCAGGGTCTCCGCCGCCGCCCGCTCGCGGCGACTTCGGACCAAGCGCTCATCGGGGCCAATGTCATTGTGGCGGGCCACCGCGAGGTATTGGGTGAGGAGATCGGGCGACTCGTGAAGCGTCGGGTGAATGGGGTCGGCGCTTTCCATAAAGTGGCCGAATTGGGCCAGGTAGGCGTCGACCTGGCCGGTGTGGGCGGCGTGGCGCAGGGCCCGCTCCGCCTCCAGCAGAAGGCTGTCGTTGCCGCGGAATAGAACCGCCGGGTCGGCCAAATTGGCAACCTTCAGCTTTCTGATGACCTGCTCACCAAGCTGCGCTGCCGCGGTGTACCAGGTGACCTCCCACCACCACCAGCCCAACGCTGCCAGCAGCCGGTCTGTGTGCGCCCGCAACTCCTCATCGGCGAGCTTCGCCAGGTCGCTCTTTTCCAGCAAGGCCAGCATCGTCAGCCGATCAGGCCAGGTACGCCGCATCCGGCGGTGCCCGTTGAGGGTGCCTTTCGCCAGATTCAACGCCAACCCGATGGGAGCGGTCGCCAACCACAGCAGCCGGAAGTCGGCGCGGATGTACAGCCATCCATTGATTACCGCGTACCAGGGCGATCGCTGCAAAGGCATCCGGCGCTGACGGGCGGCGATCATGGTGTCGAATGTTGTTGTCGCGCCTAGGGGCGAGACCGGTTCGGTGACCCACTCGCCGGCCTGCAGGTCCTTGAGCCACTTCGCGCCGGGCACCGGGCTCTGCCACCTTATGGGCTCGGGCGGCAGGGTGGTGATCGGACGCGACTGGACGATCCAGAACTGGTCCCCAGCCAGGCACCACTCGATGTCTTGGGGTTCGTTGTAGTGCGTTTCGATGCTGCTGCTGAGGCGAACCAGCTGGGCGACCTGCGCGGCGTCGAGTACTTGGGCGCTGCGCTTGTCCGCCTCCACCGCGCGCTGCTCTGTCCCCCTGGACGTCGGTAGGGTCAGCACGGTCTTCTCGGCCACTACCATCTGCTTGACAAGGCCGGTTGCCTTGTCGGCGGTAATGTGATCCGGCGTGACCAGACCGCTGACAACGGCTTCCCCAAGGCCCCAGGCGGCGTCGATCACGACCTCGTCGCTGGCTCCGGTCAGCGGGTTCGCGGTAAACAGCACACCGGCCGCGGAGGCCGGGACCATCACCTGAACCACTACCGCGAGACCGATCGCCCCCGGATCGATTCCCTGTCGCCTGCGGTAGGCCAGCGCACGGGGCGTCCACAAGCTGGACCAGCACCGCTTCACCGCCCGCAACAGATCCTGCTCACCACGGACGTTCAGGTAGGTTTCCTGCTGACCGGCGAAACTGGCTCCCGGTAGGTCTTCGGCGGTGGCCGACGAGCGAACGGCAAGCGGCATCGCCAAGTCCCCATCCCGGCAGAGCGCCGAATGCGCCTGTCCAATCTCACTGGCAACGTTCAATGGGATGCCTCCGCCGTCGAAGAGTCCCCGGATCTCGGCCGAAACCTCCTCAACGTCTGCCTCGGGATCACCTTTCACTAATCCGAGAATCCGCGGTTGAAGATCGGTTTCTTGCACGAATGCCCGGTACGCGGCAGTGGTCACCACGAACCCGGCCGGGACGGGAAACCTCGCCCGCGCCAGCTGACTCAGGCTTTTCCCTTTACCGCCGACAGTAACCAGCGTCGCTGCCTGGGAGAGCGGGACAACAAACGGCGCCATTATGGGCTCTCGCGCTCACGTTGGTGGGCGATGGTGGCTAATTGGTGCAGTGTCGTACGAGTACCGAAGCCGGCTCGCTGTCACCTCCGTGACCAACGCCGGCAGCGCCGCCAGCGCGGCCAACCACACGCCGACCACGCTGCGATCAGGGTCGCGGTCGCGTCGATGTCCTGCCTTCCATGTGACCGCGCCGGACACATGTGAACGGTAAGCCCGCACTACTCGATGAGGCGTCCGTCAATGGCCCTATCTCGACGGGCCGAAAGTCCTGTCTCCGAGGACCCCGGGCGGGGTGCGGTCGAAGTCTGGCCTGGTCCGCCTCACCAGTAATCCGCACGGCTCGGGGTCCGAGTGCCTGCACCGAGTTGAACCAATCTCCGACGCACTTCGTGGCCACGGCCTGCGGTGACGGAACGACTCGGCAACCTGGGATAGCTGGCCTACCACCCCTAACGCCACGGTAGGGAACGGCCGACTGCGGATTGCCGGGATGGGCCGCTGCTCGGCGGGCAGCTGCTCGCGCGAGTAGCCCCGACAAGCCGTGCACGGAGAGGGCAGGCCAAGCTACTGCGTTGCACGCCACCGGCGGGTTCGCGGTCGACCCAAGCGAGGATGCGCGTTCCACCTTCGGCCGCGTACCCGGCGGCAGCCTCTTGGGCGGGTCTGGTGTTCAGGCCGGCGCCGGGGAGCGCTGCGGAGTATCGAGCAGAACCTCGCGGCCGTCGTCGGGCCGGCAACCCGCTTGCCGGTGATCGTGGAAAACCCGGTCAGCGGCATGGTGAGACTGCGCTGGTGGGCGGGTCACGATTCCACCGACGGCTACGTCCTCAGCCGTGCCGCAATTCTTCTCGCCAGATGGAAGCAAGATCACCCCTATGTGACCGTTTCGACAGCTCGGTCCTTTGGCAAACCGGTGTGGGTGTTGGACCTTTGACGAATTCAACCGGTGGTGGCTTGTCGGTAGAACCGCTGATTTCCATGCGGACCTTCGGCCTTATGGCCCATCTCAGGCAAAGAGACGGCGATGATCTGCTGCAGGGCCATCGGGAGGTACGGAAACTCCAGTGATAGATAGTGCTGGACAATCGGGTCGCCGCGGCGCCGTTGGATTTCGGCATAGATTTGGCTCACCGTCAGCCCGTCGTGCACTTCCAAAATGTCCCGCAGGACGGCCTGGAAGTGTTTATGCTCGAAGAGCAGAGTCCCCAAGAATGCGACTGCTTCTTCCTGACCGCGGTAGACCATGTGATGGTGACCGTCGGTCAATAACCGTATGGCACCGGCAGAAGCCATGGCCTGGCACCTTTCCAGCATCGCGCGGATTACCATGCCGTTTGAGCTGGGAAAGGTCGGAAAGAGCGGAAGGGTGAGGTCAGCCGTATGAAGCAGCTGGTGCTCCGGCAGGTAGAACAGCACTTCGTCTGGCGTATGGCCGCGCGCTTCGAGAACCCACACCTCATCTTCCCCTAGCACCCACCCTGTCCAGGGCACGCTCCCGACTATTAACGGTTGCCTCGGCAATGATTCATATGTCTGAATCGTTTCCAGTGAGGGACGTAGTGGCTTGAATTTTCTGAGGTAAAGGCGGAAGAATATCTCGAGTGTTCGCTGTTCGCCCGCAAACACTTTCGCCACATCGCGCAGTACGCCGGCGGCCCGCCACCGCAGGCGGTGTGTCTGGAAACCGGATGCCGGATCGTAGTATTGGCTGAGCTTGGAAAATTGTGCGGCAAAGTAGGAGTGTGCATCTAGCAGGGAGAGGCCTGCTTCTGATAGATAGTGATGCCGCTCTTTGGCCTGTGTGAGATGGATCAGGTCATTGTTACCGACGTGATCGGCATGCCCGTGGCTGTTCACTAGCGTAAAGGACTGCGCTGTCCCGACGGTGTACAGCACGTTGAGGATGCTCGCTCGCATGGTGGGACCGGCGCCGCTGTCCATCAGATACAGGCGATCGCCTCTTCGGTACACAAGTGCATTGGGGACATCCGCCGGCATGTCACCGATCACCACCCAGAGATTGTTCGCCAGCTGTACGACATCGCCGAGCATTCGATATGCCTCCTAATCCCGATTCTCGATGATCTTGGCGGCATGTCTCAGGCTGGATGAGCGAAAAGCTTGTCTGGCCTGGTGTGTTTCGCCTGCCGGACGCAGCCGCTGGCCGATCTGACCGATCGCATCACACTGAACCGCGGAGTCGTCGCTGCGCTGGCTTCGCTGCAGGGGGTGGTGGCGGGTCGCGCAGGGGCCGGGACGGGGGCCGGTGGCCTCAGCAACCCGGGCCCCGAGACCCTACCGGGGTCGCGGTCCGCCGCCAAAGACTCACCGTCACCTAAACCGACGGCTTCGCGCCGAGCTTTGACCGACTCGGGGCGCCCGGATGACGCGATTGGCCGCCGCGTCTCCTTCATTGGTCGTGGCCATGTGTGGGATGCCACGCAACATGGGCATGATCCTGTCTAGCAATAACAAGATACTTCGTACGCTTTTTGCCCCAAGAATGAAGAACCTCAATAGCAGATTCGTAGCCAATTTTTCTGGCATAACCATTGAAAATAGGTAAGAATCGTAAGAGATGCCAAGCAGTCTTTATTAATCGAGACGGTTTGAAGCCTGTTATATGAATGACATCCCACTGTGGAAGACTACCCTTATCTTCAAACAAACGCTCGCTTTCAAAACCAAGCGTTCTTTCAACGGCGTTATCTTCCCAGAAGTGCCTTATGACAGGCTGTGAGAATTCATATTGATCTTTATAATAGTCGGATCGTGTTTCAGGTTTGGATACTACGTATTCAACAACATGCCAAGTGGGCTCGTTTTTAGCTCCGCCATGCGGATAATACATATCCATTCCCGGTTGAATACGAAGAAGCTCTGCTCGCAATAAACCACTCACTGTTGCTGTTAAAGTCTTTATTTCCTGCCAGACCTTGTCAGGATTCACATCCAAAGCAAGCATAATAACCCAATAATCAGTCCAAGGATTGCCATCGGATTCTTTTAGTGGTTTATGACTGAACGGCAGCACAGCCGCAATCCTTTTGGAAACTTGCAAGGCAGTAAAATTTCGCAGCACACTTTGTTCTACATCGTTTTGTAGAATGTCTACGGCGGTTTTTGGGAATATACCAGGTTAACCCAATCGCCTGAGTATTATCAGTCTTGATCAGTGCCTAATAACTATCTTCCCATGGAACATTCCCACTCCGCAAGAAATTGAGACTCCGCTTTTCAGGAGTTAATCAATACCTGGCACCAACGACAGGCCGCATGATGAGAAGAAGACACTACCCAGCGGCGAGCGCCACGAGCAGGGCAATGAGCGGCGGACCTGAGAGCACAAGCTTGTCGCACCGTCGCCGGTGAGTGGCGGCAGTCGTAAACCTTCCCTCCGGTGGCAGCCAAGCGCCGCCGAGCAATCTACTATGCGGCATAGCAATGATGTGGCCGGGAGAGAGCCCGAGCGAAAGGCGGTCTGGGTAGTGCGTCAGTTGGGCCAGTTGGAGGCGGTTGTGATGCAGCGGCTGTGGGCCGCCGACCAGCCCGCATCGGTCCGCGACGTGGTCGAGGACCTCCGTCGAGAGCGAGAGATCGCCTACACGACCGTCTTGACGGTGCTCGACAACTTGCGCAGGAAGGAGATGGTGAGCCGAACCAAAGACGGCCGGGCCTACCGCTACCGGCCGCGGCTGACTCGGGAGGAGCACACCGCATCGCTCATGGAGGAGGTGTTGGCTGGCAGCGAGAACCGCCAGGTAACGCTGTTGCATTTCGTCGCACAAATGTCGCCGGAGGAGGTCGCCCGGCTTCGGGACGCATTAGATGCCGCAGCCAGTGACGCTCAGAGGGCACAATAGATCGCGCCGGTGCTCGTCATCGCCTAAGCGGTGATCATGGGCGGCATAGGTGCGCGAAGATTGCAGCGGGCACGCTGGCCGCAACATTCGCCTTGGCTGGGGATGCCGGCATGGCAGGCCTTTCAGTTAGATCGTTCCGCGGCGCTGATGACGGGCGCGGCTTTGGCGGTACCCACACTTCCGATAAGCACGCGGCATGGCCGACGGGGCCAGGACACGGACGCCGATGTTGGGGTGCGGTGTCACGGTCGGGGGTGCGCGCACCGAGTGTAGTCAAGGCGTTGCCGCTCGCCGGCCGATGACAGCCGCGTCCAGGGTGGTACGCCAGGTGACGAGCATGGTCACCGCGTGGACACTTTTCCGAAGCGGCGGAAGCGATGGCAGTAGGCCTCGATGGCGTCCTGGAATTTCTTCGGTGTCATGTCGGGCCACAGATCGGGAAAGAACACCGACTCGGCGTAGGCCATCTGCCACAGCAGAACCCCGACAGGCGCATCTCCCCCGGAGGTGCGGATCAGTAGACCCACGGGGGCATGTCGGAGTAGGGCAGGTACGCCGCCAGGGTCCGCGCGGTGCGCCAATAAGGGCGCTACCAGCTCATCCCTTACCCACAGGGTGGCGATCCGATAGGTCCAGTCCGGGGTGTGACGTCAATCAGGTGGTGGCGGTCGCGTCCGCCTGCTGCGCGTTGATGCCATCAGCTGCGCCGCAACATCACCAACATCAGGAGCGGGCAGGGCAGGGCCAGCAACTGCCAGGAATGGCGCCCTCAGGCGTGGCATGCCGGCCGAGCAGCACCTTCAGCAGGGCCGCCGAGCCGGCGCCGGCTCGGGCCCAGTGCGATCGCTAAATGATGGCACTTTTCCCCGCCTTCCTTAAACGCGCTGTGGTCTCACTTCACTGTGCCTGGCTGCGCCTTGCTGACAGGGTCGAACCAGCTGCCCAGTCGCGCGACGAAAGTGACCCCGTGGGCGAACTGGTCGGCAACGAAGGCTGGAAGCTGCAGTGCAGCGCGGGGCGGCGGGCCTACGGCTATGCCATCTGAGTCCTTTGGCCCTACGCCGAGCCGGCTGAGCAATGGCAGGCTTTCGCCGTGTTGACCAGGACAGTCGCGATGCGCCAGCTTGGCGGGCGGCGAGCACTGGTCACCGGCGCCTCCGGCGGCCTCGGCGGCGCCATCGCGCACGCGTTGGCAGGAGCCGGTGCCGAGCTCGCCCTCGCCGGGCGCGACGAGGGCGACCTGGCGCAGGTGGCCGATGCTGTCCGGGCGCGCGGCCGAACTGCTACCGTCTTTTCGGCCGATCTGACGCGGCACAATGCGGCAATGCAGTTGGCGGCGGCAGCCACCGAAACAGCAGGCCCGATCGACATTCTGGTCAACTGCGCCGGCGTCGAGATTGCCTCCGCGTACACCAGGTACTCCGAAGCGGAACTGGACGGCATTATCCGCCTCGACCTGCTGGCTCCGCTCTGGTTGATCCAGGCGTTGCTGCCCGGCATGCTGGCACGCGGGACGGGCCACGTCGTCAATATCTGCTCACTCGCCAGCAAGGGCCCACTGCCCTACGGCGTGCCCTACGCCGCCGCCAAATGGGGCTTGGCCGGAGCGACGCACAGCCTGCGCCTGGAGTACGCGGGCAGCGGGGTCGGCTTCTCGGTTGTTATCCCTGGATTCGTCACGGGAGCTGGCATCTTCGCCCGCCACCAGGCGGCCGGCATAGCTGCGCCGGCAGTCTTCGGCACCGTCACTCCTGAGTCGGTCGGCGAGGCGGTTGTTCGAGCGATTCGGCACAACGCTCCTGAGCTGGTTGTCAGCCGCCACCCGGTCCGTCCACTGCTGGCACTGGCCGTCCTCGCCCCTCGTTTCGCTGAGATGTTGACGGGCTGGGTTGGTGTGACGAATACCGCCCGGCAGGTTGCTGCCCTCCAGGGCCGCCGCGACGAGCCGCAGCAATCAGCCCAGCGTCAGTAACCCGGCGGTTTCGGACGGCAGCTGCGGCCGGCGCGCCAATCATGAGGACCACCGGGAAGATGCGGACGGTGGTGCTCCTGGTGGGCACCGCAATAGGGCTGGCGGTGTTCGCCGCGATGTTTTTGTTGTCGGCGTTCGTCATCGAGCCGCCAGCGACCGCGACCGCGCACCCGCCGACCGCCCAGCCCTTCCAGCCACAGCGAACACCATCCGTAAACTGCCAGCTTTCGTCGCGGTCTTCGGACCCGAGTTTACGCAGGGTCGAACCCGGCACGGGTATCCATCAGATACAGGCGATCGCCTTTCGGTACGGAAGCGCATTGAGGTCATCCGCCGGCATGTCGCCGATCACCGCCCAGGGGTTGTTCGCCAGCTGTACGACGTCGTCGAGGATCAGCTGCTGGCGCTCGCCGCGGCAGTAGAACGCGAATCAGAGCATCCGCTCGCTCAGGCTGTTGCGCGCCGTGCCGACCAGGCGCGAGTCCCGAAACTGGCCGTCACCGCGTTCCGCAACGTGCCCGGCCATGGGGCTCAGGCACAGGTGGATGGCCACCGAGTATTGGTAGGCAACCGCCGCCTCATGACCGCCGAAGGCATCGACCTGGGTGTCATGGGGCGCCGCCGAGACGAACTCGCCGAGAGCGGGCGTACAGCCGTCCTCGTGGCGGTCGACGGTCGGCCGGCCGGAGTTCTCGCACTGGCGGACGCTCCACGTGACACCGCGGCGGCGGCAGTACGCGAACTGCACGCGATGAACATCCAGGTCGTCATGTTGACCGGAGACAACGAAGCGACTGCTCGCCGCATCGCCGACCAGCTGGGCATCGACACCGTAATCGCGGAGGTCCTGCCCGCCGACAAATCCGCTAAGATCACCGAACTCCAGCACGCAGGAAAACGCGCCGCCATGGTCGGCGACGGCGTCAACGACGCGCCCGCTCTCGCCGTAGCCGATCTCGGCATCGCCATCGGGGCCGGCACCGACGTCGCCATCGAGACCGCCGATGTCGTCTTGATGCGCTCCGACCCACTCGATGTACCAAT
>DATDKX010000373.1:0-12663 GCA_036519615.1 Propionibacteriaceae bacterium | reverse complement strand
CGCCCCCACCAGCTCAAGACGAATCAGAGCTAGTGAGCGATGTCGGCACGGACGAGGCCAGTGCCGAACACTCGCAAGCTGCTGTTCAGCCACCTCCTGAAGTTGAGGAGGACGGGAGCGGCGACAGCACAATCGCCATCGAGCGTCCAGAGTCGATCATGGAGCGGGCGCCGGAGCCAACGCCTCCGGTGGAGGATCACCGTAGGCCGGATGGGCACCAGCAGGACTGGGAGGCAATGAGCAAGGCTCTGTATCACGGCGGCTCGGGCGCACGGCAGTGAACCTCGACTGGGCCTGGATCGAACGCAACCTGTCGATGATTGGCAGTTTGTTGGTGGAGCACGTCGTTCTCGCCGTGCTACCCGTTCTCATTGCGTTCGTAGTTTCCCTGCCGCTTGGCTTTTTGGTTCATAAAACCAAGCGGGCAGCCAATCTGATCCTGGCGTTCTTGGGCGTCATTTACTCGATTCCATCCCTCGCGCTGTTCGTGATGATGCCGTTGATCTTGGGCACCAGGATCCTCGATCCGGTCAATATCGTTGTCGCACTGGCCATCTATTCGACGGCGCTGCTCGTGCGAAGCGTGGTGGACGGGCTGCGCGTGGTGCCACCAGCGGTGAGGCAGTCGGCAACGGCCGTTGGCTACGGCTGGTCGCGGCGATTATTCAAAGTCGAGTTTCCGTTGGCAATGCCGGTGATCTTCGCGGGGCTCCGCGTCGTCACGGTCTCGAATATCGCTCTTGTTAGCGTCGCAGTTCTGGTCGGAAGCGGGGCGCTCGGCAAGCTCTTCGATCTCGGCTTCGCCAGCTACTTCTACACTCCGATCATCATCGCGTTGATCTTGATGCTAGCCCTGTCGCTGATCTTTGACGCCCTGATCTTGCTCATCCAGCGTGGCACGCTGCCGTGGTTGAGGAAGCGGCCGGCATGAACCTTTTTAGCTATCTCTCCGATCCCGCTAACTGGCAGGGCCCCGACGGGATCTGGAACCTGCTGCTTCAGCATCTCTTCTATACCGTCACGTCAGTGGGCATTGCCGCAGCTATCGCCATACCCCTCGGCATCTTTATCGGCCACACGGGTCGTGGTTCTTTCCTCGTGATCGGCCTGAGCAATGCCGCTAGGGCCATTCCCACGCTTGGTCTACTTGTCCTCGTAGTGCTGCTTCTAGGCACTGGTAAAGGACCCATCATCGGCGTACTGGCCGTGCTTGCCCTGCCACCTATCCTGACCGCTACGGCGGAGGGTGTACGCGGTGCTGATCATGAAGCGGTGCATGCCGCACGGGCCCTTGGCATGTCCCCATGGCAGCTTGTCGCCAAGGTCGAGTGGCCACTAGCCCTGCCGTTAGTAATCTCGGGGCTGCGAAGCGCTACCCTGCAGGTTGTTGCGACCGCGACGGTTGCTGCCTACAGCTCCGGGGAAGGCCTAGGTCGGCTGCTCATTACGGGCAACGCAACCCGTAACTACTCCGAAATGTTTGCGGGCGCCTTCATGGTTGCCGTGCTGGCTATCGTTCTGGATATTTTGCTGGGCGGACTCGGATGGCTTGCTAGCCGTCATGCCAACCCGGTACGTCGGTCGAGCCTCGGCCGTCGCACCAGCCCGGGAGACGAGATGATCGACCAACCCTCGCAAACCCAACTTAACCTAGTCGGATAGTGGATTTATCCGGAAGCTATATGGAGAGGTTTTCCTCAATGAAGATCAAGCAATCACTCATTGGTGCAGGAATTGGCATCGCTGCGCTACTTCTCGCAGCATGCGGCGCCAATAACAATCCGCTGAGTGAGGCAACCTCGCCGCAGCCTTCCTCATCGGGTTCGGCATCGGGAAGTGCCGCGAGCGGACCCATTGTTGTGGGCTCTGCGGACTTCACTGAATCCAAGATCCTGGCTGAGATTTACTCCCAGGCGCTGAAGGCAAAGGGTCTCGAATCATCGACCAAGCTCGGCATCGGATCCCGCGAGATCTACATCAAGGCGCTGCAAGACGGCTCGATCACGGCCGTACCTGAATACACCGGCAACCTGCTGCTCAACTTTGACACCAATGCCACGGCGACCACCGCCGAAGAGGTCGAGAAGTCGCTGCCAGCTGTGCTGCCGCCGGGTCTCAAGGTTCTGAAAAGCTCGCCGGCCGTTGATCAAGACGTCTATGTGGTCACCAAGGACTTTTCGGCGCAGCATGGGATCACCTCGCTGGAGGACCTGAAGAAGATCGCGAGCACCTCAACTCTGGGCGGTCCGCCGGAGCTTGAGAAGCGGGCATATGGACCTCCAGGTCTGGAGAAGATCTACGGCGCCAAATTCAAGGCCTTCCGCCCGTACGCGAAGTACCCGCCGAAGATCAGTGACCTGGACAGCAACAAGATTCAGGTCGCGACCTTCTTCACCACCGATTCGGTGATCTCGGAGAAGGGTTACGTCGAGCTCCAGGATCCGCAGTCGATGATCCTTCCGCAGAACGTGATACCGCTGGTGCGTTCCGATGTGGCTGACAACGCGACCGCAGCAGCGGCGCTGAACGCCGTCCACGCTGCGTTGACGACCGATGATCTTGTGCAGCTCGACAAGAAGGTTGATACCGAGCACCAAGATCCTGCACAGGTCGCAGGGGAGTGGCTGAAGAGCAAGGGACTCGCCTAACAGATTCGGATCCTCACAGGATTCAGTCGGCGTCGGGCGGCCCGAGGCCGTCAGCCCCCATCGCGTCAGACCCAATGACATCAGACACAGCTTTGTTGTCGCGCTCGTCCCGGGCTGCCCACTCCAGCAGCTCGTCGAGCCGATAAGGGTGGTCGTCGATGTCGGCGTGCAGGTCACCCACTTCGGCGTACCGAGCCGGCATCGTGGCGATAGTGAAGTCCTTCGGGTCTGCGTCGGCGATCTCGTCCCAGCGGAGTGGGGCGGAGACCACACCCTCGGGCGTGCCGCGTACCGAGTACGCGCTGGCGATCGTGTGGTCACGGGCGTTCTGGTTGTAGTCCACGAACACCGAGCCGGGATCTCGATCTTTACGCCACCACGTCAGGTCGACCATTCCGTCCGCTCTACGCTCCACCTCGCGCGCGAAGGCCCAGGCCGCGCGGCGTACGTCGGGGTGTCCATGATCAGGAAAGATCCGTACGTAGATGTGCAGACCCTTTCCGCCGGAGGTCTTGGGGTATCCCACCGCCCCAAGCTCATCCAGCAACTCATGCACGATCACTGAGACCCGCTTCACGTCGTCGTACGTAGCGACGGGCATCGGGTCGAGATCGATTCGCCACTCGTCGGGGGATTCGACATCATCGCGACGGGAGTTCCAGGGATGGAACTCCACCGTCGACATCTGCACCGCCCAGATCACATCGGCCAGATGATTGACACAAAGCTCGTCGGCGTCTCGGTTGAAGCGCGGAAAGTGCACCCGTACGGTTTCGATCCAGGGCGGTGCTCCATGCGGCAACCGTTTCTGGTGGACCTTTTCGCCGTCGACGCCATCGGGGAAGCGGTGCAGCATGCACGGCCGGTGATAGAGGGCATTGACGATGCCGTCGGAGACCGAGATGTAGTACCGAGCAAGATCAAGTTTGGTCTCGCCGCGTGCTGAGAAGTAGACCCGGTCCGGATTGCTGATCTTGACGACGCGGTCTCCGACCTCCAGCTCGATGCGCTCTGTGGCCATGTCCGCCACAGTAATGCCTCGTTGTCAGCGAGCTCGGAGCCAGGCGAGCCGGTCCTTGAGCAGATATCCCACCCCGCCGCGGCCGTCGGAGAGCAGCACGTCGGCGTAGGAAAGCTCGACGTACGCCGACAGCATCAAGATCCCCAAATCGGGCTGCGATTTGCGGGCCTCGACGGCCGCCTTGCGACGATAAGGCAGCCAACCAGGATGAACAGCCCGACCACCACGACCAGCGGTCCCAATCCGAGACTGAATAGGGCCGTGCATGCGATGAAGGCCGCGAGCGACACCGCGAACATTCCCATGATCGCCGCAAAGTTGCGACCGGTGCTTTTGATCATGGACGTCAAGGGATCATCCTCTGTCTCCGCAGGGCGGACGTCGGTGCGCTTGGCGAGCACGTCATAAAGATCAAGTACTTCGTCGGCAGAAGGTTCATTGCGGAGGTTCGAATCGCTCATGCCGTCTACGTTCCTTGATCGGCAGCGCGGCCACCATCAGGCTATCGGGCCAGGTGGAGATCGGGCTATCCCCACCTGATCGAGCAGACATCTGCCCCGCCTCATGCAGGCCCGAACGCAGCTCAACTTGCAAATGACAGTATCACGATATATCTTGATAGTGTCTTTACGTTGAAAGGAGACACAAGATGAGACACAAAGCTCAAGGTCCAATTGGAGAATTTGAGCACCGGCGGGGACGCGGCAGGGATGCCGAGCCCGGCCGGAGGCCAGGTCCACGGGGTGAGCAGCACCGGGCCCACGGTCAACGCGAGGGTCGCGGTGGCCGCGGCGGGCCGGGTGGCCGAGGCCGCGGTCGCGGCCGTGCGCAACGCGGGGATATCCGGACGGCGATCTTGCTCTTGCTGGCGGATCAGCCAATGCACGGCTACCAGATCATGCAGGCGATGAGTGACCGGACCGGCGGCGCGTGGCACCCAAGCCCCGGCGCGATCGATCCGACGATCGCACAACTTGAGGATGAAGGCTTGGTCACGACCAAAGAGGAGGGCGGCCGTCGTTCGGTGACCCTTACCTCGGAGGGACGCACATACCTGGAGGAACGCAGTGCCCGGCTGGGTGATCCCTTTGCTGACTTTGCCGATGCGCCGAATCGCCCCGATCTGAGGGATCCGTTGCATCAACTGCATGCGGCGGTACGCCAGATTGAGGTCGGTGGTAGCTCGGATCAGCTGGAGGCTGCCGAGCGCGTGCTGGCACAAGCCAGGCGATCGTTGTATTTGATCTTGGCCGGCGAGGCCGAGGAAGCGGATCAGTGATCGAAGAGCTTCCAGTGCCCTTCGACAAGCTCACGGCACATGGCTTTCTTCATAGCTGATTGACAGGTTTGCCACGGCTGAGGCTCAGCCGACTTCTTAACGATGAAAACCTCGCCGACCAGGAGTAAGGGATCATGCCCTCTGGCAAATCTCCCGGGCAGCCTGTGGACGTGCTGACCGTCACCCAGGGGCGGTCAGCATGACCGCGCTGGTCACGGCACGGCCCGCCGCGCCGCCGGCCTCACCGCCGCTGCCGGTCGGCGGCGACGCTGCGGTCGACCGGGCCCTTCGGCTGGCGGCGGTACTTGCGCTGTGGCTTGGTTTGCTGTTGGTCACCTATTGGTGGGTTGCGGACGGTGGTGTGTGCTACGCCTCCGGCCAATGGGCCGAAGTCGTTTCGACCATCTGGGATTTGATCACTAACTACGGCGGCATGCTGCTAGCCGTCGCCGGGACCGCGTGTTTGATCATGGTCGTCGTCACCAGCGTTAAAGCAGCGAGACGCCGGCTCCGCTACGAGTCATGGCACTTGCTTCACCTCTACGGCTACCTGGGCGTCGGACTCGCGCTGCCTCACCAGTTGTGGACCGGACAGGAGTTTCTGCAGTCACCGGCCGCGACCGTTTACTGGTGGACGCTGTGGGCGGTTGCGGCTGCCGCGATCGTGGTATGGCGGATCTGGCTACCACTGTGGCGTAGCGCGCGCCATCGGCTCCGAGTCGCCGGGGTGGTGCGGGAATCGTCCGACGTCGTGTCGGTTTATCTCACCGGACGGCTGTTGGACCGGCTGCCATTGCGAGCCGGCCAGTTCATCGCGCGTGAGCTGGAGGTGCTCGCGGCAGAGAGGGGCCTGGACGTTCTGCACCTGCCGGGTCCACGGCGTACGCCAAGCTCGGTCCTCGGCCCGGCGGCTCTGGGAATGCCTGAGCTCACTGCGCTACGACGGTGGATCCCCGACCTGATCGAACGTGACGTCTTTCTGTGCGGCCCGAGCGCTTGGACCGAGGGCGTTGAACGCCTCGTTCGAAGCGCCGGCGTACCAGCTGACCGTGTCCATACCGAAAGCTTTGGGTGGTGAAATACATGAGACGGATCGTCATTTGGCTGGCCTCGACGGTCACCATTGTCGTGCTGCTCTTCGGTTACCACACCTCGACCGACAAAACCTCTTCAGCGGCGACGGCGAGCAGCACCAGCGGGTCGACGGCGTCCGCCGGCAGTCAGCCAAGCTCCTCGCCAAGCAGTTCGTCGTCGGGGTCGAGCGGAGACGGCTCCAGCAAGATCGCCACCTATACCGGGTCGGTCGCTCAGACCCGTTGGGGACCAGTCCAAGTCAAGATCACGGTGCAGAGTGGGAAGATCACCAAGGTCACGGTGCTGCAACAACCGAACGGCAACCAGAAGGACGCGGAGATCAACAGCTATGCGCTTCCCATCTTGATCGATGAGACCGTGCAGAGCCAAAGCGCCAACATCGACATGGTCAGCGGCGCGACTGTTACCAGCGAGGGGTACGCGCAGTCGTTGCAGGGAGCACTCGATGAGGCTGGGATATGAGCACTGCAACGGTCCAGGGATCGGCGGGCGGTCGCATTCATCGTCACGTCGAGCACGTAATGGGCATGCCGATCAGCCTCGCCTTGCGTGGCCGCCATGCTTCCAGCACCGCCGGGCAAGAGGCCTGGCAGGCGGTGATCAACCAGCTGCGCGAAGTCGACTTGATCTTCAGCACCTACCGTGACGATTCGATCATCAGCCGCCTCAACCGAGGCAAGCTCATGATCGAAGAGTGTCCGCCCGAGCTGACCGAGGTGCTCGAGTTGGGACGCCAAGCCGAGCAAGTCTCCGAAGGTGCGTTCTCGATCAATCTTCCGACAGCCGATGGCGGCAGCCGAATCGATCCCAGCGGCGTCGTGAAGGGATGGGCGGCGCAGCGAGCCTCGCAGTTCTTGACCGCGTTGGATGAGACCGACTTCTGCCTGTCTGCAGGTGGCGACATCCTCTGCGATACAGCATTGCCCAACGGCCCGGCATGGCGGATCGGCATCGAAGACCCACATGACCCAACGAGGCTGATCGCCATGGTGCCAGTCCGATCCGGTGCCGTGGCGACCTCTGGCACCGCTCACCGTGGCCACCATCTCATCGACCCGCGCACTGGCCAGCCGCCCAGCGGCGTCGCCTCCGTCACTGTCATTGCGGAGTCGTTGACCTGGGCCGACATTGACGCCACCGCGGCGTACGTCCAAGGCCGCGACGCCGCCCGATGGTTGCAAACCCGTCCGATCAACGGAGCTCTTATCGTCTGGGCCGACGGTACGACGGCCCGACTGCCCACAGATCTGACCAATGACTATTTCCGCCAGTAATTACTCCAATTGAAAGGATGATCCATGCCACCACGCGGACCCTACGGCCCTCACGGATGGGAGGAGAGCTCGTTCTCGGTGCTGCCGTTCATCGGCAGTTTTCTCCTCCTGCTGCTGATCTTGGCTCTTGCGCTCACGGCGTTCTATTTGTGGCGCCAGGGCAAGCTGCCGCTGAATCTCGGCAAACCAAGATCACCTGAAGAGGACGCCAAGAGGATCCTCGCTGAGCGCTTCGCCCAGGGAGATATCAGTACTGAAGAGTTCATGGAGCGATCCAGCATCCTCAACTGGACTCCCGGCGCCGAGCCGCTGCCGTCCAGGCCTCGCAAGAGCCGTCGCTGAGCCAACTGGTTTGACCGCGGTCTTGTTGCCCACGATCCTTAGCGGGTGACCGAGTGGATCTACTTCCTTCATCCGCAACGGGATGACTTCGCGGCAACGATGACCGAGGAGGAACGAGCTGCGTTTGCCGAACACGCCGAGTGGCTCGCACGCCTGCTTGCGGACGGAGTGCTGATCTTGGCGGGTCCTACGGGTGGCCGGATCAATACGGGGGTCGCGATCTTCGAGGCTCCCGATGAGGAAGCGGCACGCCGCATCATCGCCGAAGATCCGGTGACACGAGGTGGCTTCGCCGAACCCGAGCTACGGCCGTATCGGGTGGGTTTTCTGCGTGGCCGCCAGTGACGCTGGTGCTCGGCCCGCGGATCGTGCCGATCTACGAGCTGGGCCGGTCGTAGCCCCCGCTCTCAATCTCAAGTCTGGCGGCGTCTGCCTGATTACCGGACCAGTGCTCTTCGCGATCTTGCGAGTGCTTCACGGCGATACGCCGGCTGCGGACGCCGAGGCGGCGTTGAACTTCGTGCGAAACCGGCCGATCTATCCGGCTGTCCACATCTTTGCCGTGCTGGCCGCTTCGGTTTCGCTGATAGGACTGCTCGCGCTGACCCGATCGTTGGGCCGGGCGGCGTCGTGGTTGATGGGGCAGGCAGCGGTGCTCTGTGGAACGGTCGGGTTGGCGATCTTCGGCGTTGAAAGCACCAGCGAGGGACTGGCTTTGCCGGAGCTTGCCCGTGCCGCGACTGTCGATCCGAGCCAACAAGCTGAACTGGTACGGGCGGCCCGCGCCGTGGCAGCTGTGACCCACGGGCCGTCCCTGGTAGCAATTGCGCTGCTGATCGGCCTGCCCCTGCTGCTGTTCGGGATCGCGATGGTGCTGGATGAGTACCCGTCCTGGCTGGCCTGGGCCGGAGTCGTCATCGGAGGTGTGACAGCTCTTGCCGCCCTGGGGCTCTTCCTTGTGCCCAGCCTGTTCCCTGGCTTCCTGCTGTACGGGGTGCTGGCCTCGGTTGTGGCGCAGTCATGGCTCCTGACTACCGGGATTGTGATGCTGCGTCGCAGCCGTGGGCCAGATAAGGTCTAACTCATCGATGGCGTACGCATATCGGGCCCAGGCCCAGCGTGCGGCGCCGGCATGAGCTGGGCCAGCGGCAGCCGCACCGTGAATCGGGTATAACCAGGCTGGCTGCTGACCGCGACATCGCCGTGATGGGCGGAAACCACCGCGGCCACAATGGCCAACCCGAGTCCGGTGCTACCACCCGCGCCAGCGCCGGGCGTCCGTGTCCGACTTGCGTCTCCGCGCGCGAACCGTTCGAAGACCCGGTTGGACACCTCCGGCGGGATACCTGGTCCGTTGTCCGTCACCGTGACGACCGCAGCCGGGCCGCTCACCGAGACCTCGGTATGCACCTGTGTTCCGGGCGGGGTATGGGTGCGGGCGTTCGCCAGCAGGTTGGCCATCACCTGCTGCAGCCGGTGCCGGTCGCCGTAGGCGATCACCGGATACTGCGGAAGGTTGAGCTGCCAGCCATGGTCCGGACCGGCCGCTCGGGCGTCACTAACCGCGTTGATCACGATCTCGCTCAGGTCGCAGGGCTGCAAATCAAGATCAGGTCCGGAGTCGAGGCGTGCCAGCAGCAGCATGTCTTCCACGAGATGCGACATGCGGTCGGCTTCGGACTCCACGCGCGACATCGCGTACGCCGCCTCAGTCGGGAGCTGTTCACGGTCGCGCCGGGTCAGCTCCGCATACCCGCGGATGGCTGCCAGCGGGTTCCGCAGCTCGTGTGACGCATCGGCCACGAACTGACGCACCTTGGTCTCCGACGCCTGGCGTGCGGCTAGCGCCTCCTCGACGTTATTGAGCATGTGATTGATCGCCTGCCCGACACGGCCGACTTCCGAGTCGGGATTGGCGTCATCCGGTGGCACCCGTACGGCCAGCGCGACCTCGCCGCGATCCAGCTTGAGTTGGGACACCTGCTGAGCTGTTGCCGCCACCCGATTCAGCGGGCGCAAACTGCGGACCACCAGAGATCGGGATGCGAATACAGTCCCCGCAATGACGAGCATGGAGAACAGTGCCGCCAACCCCACTAGTTGAATGATCGTTTCGTCGACCTCATGCAGCGGCACACCGACCACTAACATGCCCGGTTCCGTGCCGCCAACAATGACCCGATAGCCGACGACGCGGTAGTGTCCTAGCCCGCTGAGGGAAATCGAGCTCTTGGTCCCGTCGGTTGGCACGTCGGTGAGCTGCTCGACAGCCGCATCCGGCAGGTCCGTGACGGCCGCGCCACCCCGGCCGGATGCGCCCCGCTCGGTGAGCCGACCGCCGGCTTGGGGCGTTCCGTCACCGGCGTAGAGCACTACCAGCGTGCCGATCGGCTGACCAGGACGGAGCAGACCGGTGTCCGGACCGCCGATGGGCCAGGCGTCGGGATTTCGTACCCGTGCGGTGACTGCGTCGAGCTGCCGATCGAGCTGCGACATCAGGAGTTGCCGGGTTGCCAACGCGGTGGCTGTGGTGATCAACAGGGCCGCCAGAGCAACGAGCACCGTCACCCTGACGACAAGTTGCCGGCCCAATGTGTGACGGCCGAAGGGGTTCGGCCGCGGCAACTGTTCCGGCGTACGCGGCACGCCCGCGCTGGGAACCGAGGCCGGAGTGGCGGCGACAGGAGCCGGCGGGGGCGCCGGCTGGCCGCTCTGGCTCATGCTGCCGCTGGCCGGAGCACGTACCCAGCGCCGCGTAGCGTGTGAATCATGGGCGGACGGTTGGCGTCGATCTTCTTGCGCAGATAGGAGATGTAGAGCTCGACTACGTTGGCCTGGCCGCCGAAGTCGTAGTTCCAGACTCGGTCCAGGATCTGCGCCTTGCTGAGCACTCGCTTCGGGTTGCGCATCAGGTAGCGGAGCAGTTCGAACTCGGTCGCGGTGAGCTGGATCTCTACGCCGCCACGGCGTACTTCGTGGCTGTCCTCGTCGAGTGTGAGGTCACCGACAACCAACGTCGAGTCGCTCCTGGCCAGCGCGGCACCGCTGCGGCGGAGCAGAGCGCGTAATCGGGCGATCACTTCCTCCAGGCTGAACGGCTTGGTGACGTAGTCATCGCCGCCTGCGGTGAGCCCGCCGATGCGATCTTCGACAGAATCCTTGGCGGTAAGGAAGATCACCGGCACGTCGGGATCTTCGGCCCGAATCCGGCGCATGACCTCGAGTCCATCGAAGTCGGGCAGCATCATGTCTAACACGATGGCATCAGGCCTCGTCTCACGGGCCGCCTTGACGGCCTGCCCGCCCGACGCCGCAGTGGCTACCTGCCAGCCCTCGTACCGCATGGCCATTGAGAGCAGTTCGGTCAGGCTGGACTCGTCGTCGACGGCGAGGATGCGGATGGGGGAGCCGTCGGGCCGAGTGAGAGGTGCTGTGTTTCCATCGGTGCGAATCATGCGTCAAGCGTGACACCAGATCTCACGGCCGTCCTATGTGCTAGCTGTGGCTTTCCTGTGAATCCCGGTCCTGAACGCGTGCTTGAGTATTTGATCAAGTCGCAGCGCGAGCGGTGGATTGAGATGCATATTCGTCCGCTTCATCCTCAACCGGCTTCTTACGCCGGAACAGGCGGTCAATGGAAACCGCCCCGCCGCCCATCACAAACAGCAGCAAGCCGAGCAGCCCGAGGGCCACGTTGTACTCATAGCCGCCCTTGTACGTGCCGTCGCTGTTCAGCAGAGTTGGCGGCCACTTGTACCAGTTGGTGTAGCAGATGATCAAGATCTGCTCGATAAGCACGCCGAGTCCGACGAAGCGAGTGAGCGCGCCGACGATCAGCAGCACGCCGCCGACCAGCTCGAAGATGATGGCGCCCCAGGCCGCCACTTCGGCGTACGGCGTATGGAACTGGGTGAGGTAGTCGATCTGTCGTTGAACGCCAGCGTTCCAGCGCATCCAGCCGTGCAGTAGCAGGATGCCGCCCAATCCCAGCCGGGTAATGAGCAGGCCGAAATTCTGTAAGAAGTTCAGGAAGCTAGACATCGGTGCCTCCTAGCAGGTGAGCTGCATCAACGCTACGCACCTCTGTGCGGAGAGCCTGCGTCACACGCCGACGGTCATGATCAATCGTCGCGCGGAGCGGCTGACTCCACCGGTCAGTCAGCAGCTACGAAGATGCAGAAGGGATGTCCAGCCGGGTCGGCGTACACGATAAGTGGCTCGTCGGAATCGTCGGATCGATCGAAGAGCAAGCGCGCTCCCAGGTCCAGTGCCCGTTGATGTTGGACGTATAACTCTTCGATGGTCGGCACTGTGGTGTCCAGGTGCAGCATTTGCGGTCGCGGACCCTCCGGCCAGGTCGGCTCCGGGAGGCTCGGCACCTGCTGGAACGCCAGACGTGGCGTGCCATCGGCGTCGGTGAGCGTCAGCCAGTCCTGACCTCGAGTATCTGGAGTGCCGTCAGCGGGAGGCTCGTCGCCCGGACGGTACTGGAAGCCGAGCAATTGCCGATAGAACTCGGCCAGCGCGCGGGCGTCTTCGCAGTCCAGTACGACCTGACGAAGCTTTGGCGTTGCCGGCTCATTGGACTCAGTCATCGGTCCATGCTCGCAGACGATGTCTCAGCGGCTTCGACGAAGCCAACGAGCTGACGCATCGTTGTCACTGCACTTCGCAATTGGTCAACCCCGACTTCGGCCCCAATCCGGTTTGCCCATGGATGCTGCGCAAGGGAAATCCGTCGGATCGCCCAATACCCGGCCTCCGTACAGGCGAGCAACTTCGCGCGTCGATGATCGGGATTAGGTCGATACTCGGCCAGACCACGCTCAACCAGCAGATCGGCGACACGTTGCACCCCCTGGCGGGTCATGCCCATGCGACGCGCTACCCCAGCCACGCTGCGGGGCTGATCAAGGACCCCGCCGAGCACCTGCCACCAAGAGGCCGTAAGCCCGCCGTGGGCCCCGAGCTCTTGAGCCGCCTCCATGAGACGGGCATTGAGAC
>DATDKX010000372.1:0-6899 GCA_036519615.1 Propionibacteriaceae bacterium | reverse complement strand
TGATCGTTTGGGGGAATACGTCGGGCCCGACGATCAAGGAGTTTCTGACGTAGACGAACTGCTCGAGCTGCTTTCCCTCCCTGCTGTAGAACAGTGATTTGGCCCGCGATACGTCCGTGATGCCGCTGATGCGTACATTGAACGGCTCCTTCATCCCGGGTATGCGTACCTGGACCACACCTCCGGGTGCAATCGCCAGGGCGCGGGCGGCCTCTGCGCTCAGTAGGCCGGATCCTGGTTCGAAGGAACCTTCCACGATCCGAATGGATGGATCCTGCTCGAGGTATCGACTGTCCAAGCCGAAGATGCGCACCACCTCAGGCGGTCGCTTGGTGCCGGCCGAAAGCGCGCCCGGGTCGAGATCAACAAACGACAGCGGTTCGGCTCGAGCTACCTCTGGAATCTGACCGATCTGGCGGGTCAGCTCCTCAAGGCTGAGTGGTTCGGAGGTATTGGCTTTGACCGGAGTGCCGATCTCGCGGCTGGAAAAACTTGCGCTTGGACCCAGGGCAGGCACGGACTCTACGGCCGAATCGGCCACCACGTCGTACGCCAGCGTGATCTTGGATTTCGGCGCCACGGTGCCCAGATTGAGGCCCAGCTTGGCCTCGCCTTGGGCCAGCGGGAAGTCACCGCCGTAATCGGGCATTCGGGCGCCGTCGATGGTCATTGAGCCGGGGACGTAGCTCAGGGGAGGAGTTGGCTCGTCCCTGATCACGACCTCATTGGCGGGATGGGAACTGTTGTTCGCCAGCACCAGCGTGACGTGTCCGCGTTGGCCAGGCTGAAGGCGTTCCGGGGTGATCTGTTCAGTAAGGCGGACTTTGTTTCCCAGCGGGTCGGCCAGCACTCGCTGCATGTCGATCGGGATCGGTGCAACGGCGCGCGCAGTCATCGTCGCCGAGGAGCCGTCGATGAAGAACAGCACGGCCGAGAACAGACCGATGCCGAGGGTCATGCCCGCGAGGGCGGTGAGACTGCGTCTCGGGTTGCGGCGCAGATCGCGCCAAACGTAGCGACCGATCACGCGACGCGTCCGTCCCGCAGGTCGATCTGCCGGTCCAGCCGGCGAGCGGCATCGCGGTCGTGAGTCACCATGATCAACGTCGCGCCGATCTCACGCTGCATTCCCAGCAGCAGATCGATCACCCCGACCGCATTGGCCGCATCCAGCGCGCCAGTGGGCTCATCGGCAAGGATGATCTGCGGCTCGTTGACGATCGCCCGAGCCACCGAAGCGCGTTGTCGCTGCCCGCCGGAGAGGTGGTCGGGCAGCCGATACGCCAGGCCCGCCAGGCCGAGGTCTGCGAGCACCGCAAGGGACTTTCCGGCGCCAGAGGATTTTCCGTTGAGCGCCAGCTGAAGTCCTACGTTCTCCAGCAGCGTAAGGAAAGGGAGCAGGTTGTCGGCCTGATAAACGAAACCGATATGGCTGCGTCGAAAGTCAGAACGATCACGCTCAGACATTTCTGATATTTGGGATTCGCCGATTCTTACGCTGCCTGAAGTCGGTTGTGCGAGGCCACCAATTACAGACAGCAAGGTGGACTTGCCACCGCCACTCGGTCCGGTAATCGCGGCGCTCGAGCCGCTTTCGACGGTAAAGGAGACTCCATCGAGCGCTCGCACGGGACCGGACGACGTCTGGTGCTCGACGACGACCGAGCTCACCTCGATGGAAGAGTCCATGCTCATGCGGCTACGACTCTGCGGTCGGTGAGACGCAGCGAGCGGTGCGCCTGGCGGGCGAGCTGCTCATCGTGGGTCACGTAGAGGACGGTGAGGTTGCGGCCTCGGGAGGCCTCGAAGATCATCTCCATGACGTCCGCCGCCGTCGTCGAGTCGAGCTGGCCCACCACTTCGTCGGCTAGCAGCAGGTCCGGCTCGTTAGCGAGCGCTACGGCGACAGCGACCCGCTGCGATTCGCCGCCGGACAACTGCCGCGGGAGATGATCCATCCGGTGTCCGAGACCGAGGTCGGATAGAAGTTCGCGAGCCCGTTCGGTGGAGCGGCGACCTGAAGCAAAGCCGATCGCAAGCTCGACGTTCTCGACCGCGGTCAGAAAAGGAATGAGGTTATCCGACTGCAGGACAAAGCCGATCCGCTCCGCACGAAGGCTGGCACGGGCGTCGTCATCGAGCTGGTCCATCTGCTGTCCACCGATAGAAACATGTCCTGCATCGGGCCGCATCAGCCCAGCCATCAGCGAAAGAAGGGTCGACTTTCCTGATCCAGATCGTCCGACGAGGCTTGTGGTCTCGCCTTGGGGGAGCTCCAGCTCCACATGGTCGAGCACTTCAAGCTTGGAAGAACCGCTGCCGTACGACTTCGAGACCGCCTCCAGGCGGACGAACGGCTGCCCGGAAGTGGGACTCACCCTGTCTCCCTCCGAGCGCGGCAGCTGACGCCGACCGGTCTATTGCGCTTGATCATCACCGCAATGGGCTGATGGCGGAATGGTATCGGCAGCTCGCGCTTTATCCGAGATCAAGACAACTCCTTCCGCCAGATTCTTGGCACTTGTGGTTATACGGTACGCGTACGTCATAAGAAAGCCTTCGGCTCCAGCAGTCCCTAAGATGCTCAATTCAGGATCAAGACATTGTCGACCGAATTACTGATCTATGCCTGTCGAAAAATGCATGGAATCTAGGCCGGGCTTGTCGTGTTATGCGGCAATGGGTGTTCGTCGCCGAGGCTCCCGGGCGCTCGTGGGAGTACGAGGCCGTACTCGGTGGGCATGGTTCGCCAAAGGTGCGGGTCAAAGCAGTTGCGCATTGGGTCCGAGTGGGTTGGAAGCGTCGCCGCCTGCCGCATCAATGCCCTACCCGGACCGCGAAGACTGGGGCCCACATTGGTGATGGCGGCCCTGGGTCTGAGTCCGGCCTCGGCGATGGCTGGCGAATGGGACAGGCGACCGGCCGGTAGCATCCATCTGTGGCTGACATTGCTCTCCCTCAGGCAGCCCGCGACCTCCTCGAGAGCGACGCGGTCGCGCACGTGGTCACGCTTGACGAGGACGGAGGGCCGCAGGTCACGGCCGCTTGGGTCGGGCTCGATGGTGATGAGATCGTCTTCGCCACATTGCCGGACCAGCGGAAGCTCAAGAACCTCCGCCGCGATCCCCGCATCGCGCTGTCGATACCGTCAACCACCACGAACGAGTGGGGATTACTCGAATATCTTGTCGTGTACGGCACCGCGCGCGTGACCGAGGGTGGTGCCCCCGAGGTCCTCCAGCGCCTCGCCCACACCTGTCTCGGGCCCGACGTCATCTTCCCGGGGATGCCCGATCCCCCGCCGGGGTACGTCACCAAGATCACGCTCGAGCGCCTCGGCGGCGTCGGGCCGTGGAACCCACCCCACCGCTAAACGTACGAATCGGGCCTTGCGCGGGCGCGTCATTCTTGATCAAGACCCGGCCGCCGCTGCGCGAACCAACTCCCGGTGATCGTCGACACGGCCGCGGTGGTACCCGACGCGCTGACGATCCCGGCCCGAGCACTAACCTCGGCGACATCCACCGTAGAGAAAAGCGCTATGACTCAACCGCCGCAGCAGCCGCCGACACAGGTATTCGCCCAGCAACGCCGCAGCGGATGCGGCACGCTCCTCGTCGCCCTCCTGGTGCTCGCCATCATCACCGCGATTGTGATCTTCCTAGGCGCATTCGGCCTGCTGGGCTGGATTTTCAGCTAAGGATGGCAGCGCGGATACGCCGGCTCATCGTGCTCCGCTATGGAGGCGGACTGGCATGACTAGAAACATCCGGATCGACCTACAGCTGAGCTTGGCAGATATTGAGGCCGAGTTACCCGACATGTTTGGCGAGCTACCCGCATACCGAATAGGCCAACGTGCGCTTAAGGGAGCGATCGACGATGCACTCAACCTCAAGCCGCACGTCTGGCCGTTCGGGCGCTGTCTCGTCCGTGGCCACCAGGTCGGTTCCCCCCGATGCAAGTGTTCATCTCGCCGATGATGACCGCCGCGCCTGTGTGTGCGCGCGTTTGACGCCGGGCGGTGAGGAAGCCGGTAGCCGCGTCAACGGATTCCGGTTAGGCAACCAGGCAACGGTGAGTGCTCGGGTGGAGCGATCCATCACCACCGGGACTCCAGGCGTACTCGTCTGACCCCGAACAGGTTTCGCCTGCGGCGCGTTACCGTCCGGTACGCCGTGGTCAAGGGCGCTGGCGGCGGGTGACAATGACGGGATGGCTCGGAGGTCGTGGTCGGCGGTTACTCATCGGTCACTGCGCTGAAGTTAGGCGCACGTGATTCGGCAGATGAACAAGCGCGAGGAATCGGAGGAGAACCGATGCAACAGCGACGAACGGCTGAAGAGCCGGCGCCAGCGAGAACGTACCGTCCTCTGCGTCAAATTGTCGTGTACTTGTGCATCACGTACGGGCTGACGCTCGCCATTGCGCTCGCACTGCCGCACGCCGGGATCGCACCGCTGATCGCTATTGCCTTTCCGGTGATCGCGGTCGTACTCACCGTCGCCTTCACCGTTCCGCGCGGTCAGCGGCGTGCGGTCTGGGCAGGGGTGGGATTCAACCCGCGGAGGGGGCGAGGGCTGCTGATTGCCGTTGTTGGACCGGCGGTGATCATTGCTGTGAGCTTCGGTGTCGCGGCCGCCTTCGGGGTTGTCAGCTTTCCCGGCTTGGGTCCGGGCGTTGGCAGAGGTGTTCTCAACGTCGCCATAACCACGATCATTTTCGCGGTTGTCTTTCTCGGTGAGGAGATCGGTTGGCGGGGTTACCTGCTTTTTCGTTTGGCCGAACTCATGTCGGGGCGGCGTGCGGCTGTTGTGACTGGTGCCTTCCACGCGATCTTCCATCTGCCGCTGCTGGTGCTCACCACGACCTATCAGAGCGAGGGGAAGCGCTGGATCGTTGTGCCGGTGGTGATGGTCACGCTGACCTTGGCTGGTGTCTGGTATGGGTGGCTGCGATTGTGGTCGGGAAGCATCTGGCCGGTCACTCTTTCTCACAGCGCCTTCAACAATCTGATGGAGACGGTCGCCGGCGTGGCGATCACGACTTCGCCGGCGATGATGGCGTACGTGACGACGGAGACCGGTGTGGTAACCATGATCATCGTGGTGCTGGTCGCAGCGTACTTGCTGACCCGCAGGGCCGCAGACTTCGCCAAAGCGGAGCCGAAGTCCCCGCTGCCGCCCACCGATCAGCGCGCCGCTGCACGACGGGCACATCCGGACCACCTACGCTAGGCCGCCGTTCGCGGCATCGGTTTGCACGCATCAGGCCGAAATCCACCCGTGCTGCGTCGACGCAGAAGGCGCTACTGGGCGGCGCCGCCGACGCACGAGGCGCAGAGGGGTGTTGGTTGCAGCTCCAACCTTGTCGGCGCTCGCGGCGGCTGCCGCCTCCATACTCAGAGCCGAAGACCACGATCGCGGTGCGGATAGGTCGCCAATTAGGACCGATCAAAGCGGTTCAAGGTCAAAGACTGCACGAACGAGTTAGTGCCTCGGCGAGGCCAGACCCATCAAAGGCGACATCCGACAAGTCGATGGGCCGTCGGCGCGAGGTCAGCCCAGACAAGGACGATGTCACGTTGCCGTGGCTGGGGTCTTGAGCTTGGGGGTGTTGCGGAACCACAGCCACATCAGCGGTGACTCGTAACCGGTGGGCTCCTTCGGGGACAGGCCGTCCCTGGTTGGGGTACGGAAATGCCACCAAGCGAAGCCGACGCCAAGAATGAGCATTCCCACTGCCGCAAGCCAGCCGAACTCACCGAGCAGATAGCGGCTCCCGGTGAAAACCCGGTCCTCCACGGCGCCCGATGAGGAGAAGTACGACTGGACCAGCCCGTTCCAGGAACCGTGGACCAACACGCTCGGCCAGACCGACCGGGACCGCTCGGTAAGCACGCCGACAAACAACACGAAACCGAGTAACCCCACCGTGAACGCCGGGATGCCACCCATGAACCCATACCAGCCAGCGAAGATGAGCACAGCGTGGTAGATCCACCAGATCCCGAACATGATCGCGGTGCTCGCGACAAAGGCCAGACGACGCCGCATCAGCGGCCAAAGGAAACCCCGCCAGCCAATCTCCTCACCGAGCGCCGGGATGCAACCCAACAGGCTTAGCAGCACAGCCAGGAGCAGCAACCGCGCCACGTGTTCGGGGTGGAACGTGACCGCACCGGAAACCGGAGCGGCGATCATGGTGATCAGGAAGACCAACGCTGCCGGCAAGAAGGCAGCGAGTAGCCACCACGACGGCATACCGAACCGGATCACACCGGGACCGAAGATGCACGCCAATATGGCGCCGACCGTTGGTGCCAACATGACGCCGTAGGTGATCTTGTTGAGCTCGGCCTCGCCGCCGTTGAGCACCGGCTGTGTGACGAGGAGAACCCCGACGTAGAAGACGATCAGCCCGGCGACGAACAACACGAGTCGGCGCCTATCTCGCGCCGGATCGATCCGTCTGTTGATTACCGGACCAGCAGTGCCGTTGGTCGTATTGACCATCGCTGTCCCTCAGCATTGCGTGGGGTCAACACCCAAACCGACTTAGAACTCAATCATGACACTGTCGTTCGCCGGAATCACTGCACTCCATAGCCCCCCGCAAGAGCCGATGTGTCAGTGGTGGTGTAACTGCTGCCCTTCCCGATGGCCTGCCTGCCAGCCCAATCCGTCGGAGCCTACGCATCGCTGCCCCTGCGCTCGCCTCGGTGGCATTGAGCGCATTGCTCGTGCTTCCAGCCAGCCTGCCGGCCGCGGCCGAACCGCCGCTGTCGGTGCCAGAGGCGAGAAACTTGATCAAGCAGCTGCAGACCAACGCTGCCGGCATCGACCAGCAGTACACGGACGTCAAAGACCAGATCAAGGCGGGCCGGGCGCAGTTGAGGT
>DATDKX010000371.1:0-3070 GCA_036519615.1 Propionibacteriaceae bacterium | reverse complement strand
AGGTCGTGCGTGCGGAGTGGAAAATTGCGCGTGAGCTCGGCATTCCAATCACTGTCCACGTCTCGATGGGCCGGCTCGCCGGACGGTTCGCCATGATCAAGAACCTCGACGATTACGGACTTCTCAGTTCCGACACGACGTACATCCACTGCTGTCACTTCAGCGATCAGGAATGGCAGCTCGTTAAGGACAGCGGGGGCAAGGTCTCGGTGGCACCACAGGTGGAGATGCAGATGGGTCACGGCTGGCCGCCGCTACTGCGGGCCCGGCGATTGGGGCTGCGGCCCAGCCTGTCGATCGACGTGGTAACCACGGTTCCGGGCGACATGTTCACCGAGATGCGGGCCGCGTTCGCTGCCGATCGTGCGCGGGTGCACGCGGAGAAGTATGAGCCGAATGAGCAGGTCCCCAAGGACGTGCTGACCGCCCGGGAGATCCTCCAGGCAGCAACGATCGACGGCGCATACACCGCGGGGGTAGAGGATCGCACTGGTTCTCTGACGCCAGGCAAGCAGGCAGACATCGTGATCATCGACGCCAAATCGCTGAACATGGCGCCGGTCATCGACCCAGTCGCCGCGGTCGTACTGTGCGCCGATGTGTCCAACGTGGACACCGTACTGGTCGCAGGTCAGGTCAAGAAGCGTGACGGCAAGCTGCTTGCTGACGTCAATAAGGCGCGTGCCGACGTAGAGGCGTCTCGCGACTACCTCCTCGAGGCGACGGCAGAGAAGCGGCAGTGAGCGGAGGCTACCTGGTGCGTCCGGCCGGTGCATTGGAGCTCGTTGCTCCGAGCAGCGGCTGGGCAAGTGAAGCGACCGGTTACCGTCGCGGCATGGCAGTGGGTGAAGATGATCATGCTGTGCACACTGGGTTCATGATCAGCGAGCTCGATGCGGATGGTGAGATCCCGTGGCACGTGCACTCGTTTGAGGAGAGCTTCTACGTCGTTGCGGGCACCCTGGTGATCGACACCTCCGAGGGATCGTTCCGCGTCTCGGAGGGGGAGTACGGCGTAGTGCCAATCGCCATGCCGCATCGCTGGCGCAATCTCAGCCGGCAACCCGCGCGCTGGGCTGAGATGCAGGCGCCGGCGCCCCGAGGTGCCTATCAAGATGACACCTTCGTCGTGCCGGGGCCGAGGGACGAGCATTCAGTCGATGTCGATGTACGGGATCCGCGGAACCGTCACTTCGGCAAGATCACACCCTCGCAGATGGACCCGGGCAAGCAAAGTCAGGACTTGCTGGAAGTCACCGCGAGCATGCGCACGGCTCTGCTCGTCTATGGCGGGATCAATGTCAAGATGATGGTTGATTCTGATCTTGGGGCGCAGCTGGCGACGATGTTCATGGTGCAGTATGACCCTGATGGAGCCACCGGCCCGCATGATCATCCGTTCGAGGAGACATACTTCTTCCTCGAGGGACAAGCCGAAGCGACGTTTGACGGTAAACCTGTTGTCCTCGGCGCGGGAGACATTGCCTGGGCGGGAGTGGGATGCCCGCATTCCTTCCGCAACCTCGGACGAGGGCCGCTGCGCTGGCTGGAGACCCAGGCTCCGCAGCCGCCGCCCCGATACTCGTATCGATTCGCACGTGACTGGAACTACCTACGGGAGGTGCTTGGATGACCTCGCTCCTGATCGTGAGCGGCACTCGCGGCATTGGGTTGGAGATCGCTCGTCGGTATGCGGGGGAAGGCTGGTCAGTCGTGCTGGCCGGCCGCGACGAATCCCATGCCAAGTCGGTGGCCTCAGAGGTAGGCGGCGATACCCGCGGGATCGCTCTGGACCTTTCTGAGCCGGAGCAAGTGGCAGATGCCCTCGCCGACGTGACAGCCGTCGATCATGTTGTGTTATCGGCAATTTCTCGTGACCGCAATACGATTGCCGACTACGACATTGCCGGGGCGCGCTATCTCGCGATCATGAAGCTGGTCGGGTATACGGCGGTGCTCAGCGCACTGCGTGACCGACAGGCGGAGGACGGTTCGGTCGTACTCTTCGGCGGGCGAGCGAAGGACCGGCCCTATCCCGGTTCGACCACTGTCTCCACCGTCAATGGCGGCGTTTCTGGCATGGTGCGCACACTGTCCGTACAGCTGGCACCTCGCCGGGTGAACGCGATCCATCCCGGCATCGTTGGCGATAGTCCTTATTGGTCTGAGAAGCCGGAGGCCACGGCAAGGACCAGGGAAGCAACCCCGACCGGACGCAATGTGACGATGGCAGACATCGTTGACGCGGTCGACTTCCTGATGCGCAATCGATCGGTCAATGGCACCGATCTGTATATCGACGGCGGCTGGCTGCGCAGCGAGCTGCAATGAAGGTGGCACTGATCGGCGCTGGCCGCATGGGAAGCGCCATGGGAGCTCGGGTTGCTGGCGCCGGTCATGACCTTGTGGTGTTCAACCGCACCCGGTCGCGCGCTGAGGACTTGGCCGGACGAACCGAAGCGCGGGTGGCCGACTCCGCACGCGACGCGGCGGAGTTCGCCGAGGTATGCCTCGTCTCTCTCGCCGACGATACGGCGGTGACAGCGACATACCTTGACGACAACGGCCTGATTGCCGGCTTGCAACCACGCGCGGTGGTGTGCGATGCCAGCACAGTTGCCCCTGCCACGGTCCGCGGCCTAAGACCGTTGGTCGCGCAAAAGGATGCGATCTTGCTGGACACACCGGTTTCAGGAAGCGTCTCGACCGTCGAATCGGGGACCCTCACTGTGATGGTCGGCGGTGATCAGGATGCCCTCGATCGGGCGAGACCAGTGCTCGAAACATTTGCAAAGTCGATCTTCCATCTCGGTGACATCGGTGCCGGCGCGACCATGAAGCTGGTGGTGAACTCCCTGGTCCACTCACTGAACGTCGCCGTCAGCGAAGCCCTGGTGCTTGCCGAGAAGGCCGGACTTGATCGCGAAACGGCGTACGACATCTTTGAGGCCGGTGCCGCTGGCGCGCCGTACGTCAAGTACAAGCGAGAGGCCTTCCTCCGGCCGGGTGAGGTTCCGGTTGCGTTCAGTCTGGACCTGGTCGCCAAAGATCAAGAACTCATCCACGATCT
>DATDKX010000370.1:0-6644 GCA_036519615.1 Propionibacteriaceae bacterium | reverse complement strand
GCCACGTTGTCCAGGCCATTTGGCCCCACGGTCACAACGGCCGAGATTCCGTAGGTTCGCATCATCGATGCAATCCGAGCACCGATGTACTCCGGCCAGTCCGCCGGCTCTTCCGACCAAGCCGCAGCCGCCGAGACGAGTTCAACCGCGTAGCCGTAACGGCGCGCTCGACTGAAGGCCGGTGTGTCGAGCAAGAAGACCGGCCGGAAACCGGCCCCCAGTAGCTGCAACTCAGCCACCTCATCGATCACTGCATCGATGACCTTGCCGCGCACTGCATTCTCAGCGACATCGTCGGCCAGCCCGACGAGGCTGACCAAGACGACCGGCAGTTGTTCAACGCCGATACCCGCCAGCAACCTGCCGGGCGCCACGTCGACCGGTGGCCCCGACCCGTTCGACTGGCTCGGAAACATACGATGAGCCAACGCTCGGGCCGCGGCACTCTGCCGAATCCGGGGGACGGCGCGACGCCGTACCCATCGATAGCCCGGCATCCGGCGGGCCAGCCGCGCAGCTGTTTGCAATGAATCCTCAGGCACGAGCGGCATCTACCTCTGCGAGCTTCCGGAGATGCATAGCCGCGATCGACGCTCCGTTGCCACGATCGACTAGGGGGACGTTTGCCACCATGTCCTGCCCTCGTTCCAAAAGATCACGCAGCAGCAAAGTGGTGGCGGAAACACTGATACCGCCGAGTGTGTGAGCCAGTCCACGATCGGCAGCGAACTGCGCGCGTCCTTGCTGATCGTCTAAGGCCGTGTCCTGGTTTGGAATGAACAGTGTCGGAATACCGAACCGCAGTAGCTCATGGAACGAGTTGTAGCCGGCAGCACTGACGGCCAGGTCGAAAGCGCGGAATCGGCGGGAGAGCGGGAATTCGCGGACGACGTGCACGCTGGCACGTGTCCGGTTGGATTCGGCAATCTCGCTTTGGGTCACGCAGATTTCGACACCCAACCGCTGCAAAGCCGCCACTACGGCTCCAGTCTCATGGCTGGTGTCGTTGATGTTGCCGGCTCCCAGCGTCACCAGGGCGAGCCGCCGGTCCGCCGGCAGCCCTAATGCCCGGCGTGCTGTGTCACGGTCGTCCAACTCTTCCGTGTCAAGCAAGGTCACCGGACCGATCCTTACGCCGTCGGCGTACAAGGTCGCTCCCCGGTCGTACGCCTCAGCGAGCTCGCCCGGCGCCAGCACCATGTCGAACCAAGCAGCCTTGTCGAGCTGCTCCACGCTTCTCCCGCGGCGCCACATTCCGCGCCGCGACCAGACCCAACGCGACTCTGGATGCGCGTCCCGCACTCGCGGGATCCCGTCGTACGGCCAGGTGCCGTCGAACACGACTACCGCAGGGCGCAGCCGGGCGACAACCTCCGTGACGCGCTCAGCGAAGAAGTCGTGCCAGCGTCGAGAAGCCAATCCTGCGGCGCCAGCCGACGGTAGGTACTCAAACGGATATCCGTACTGGCCGACAACAGGGACCGCCTGCGAGAGCGACAAGAAGTGCGGGGCCAGGTCCGGCTCCGCCCTCCGGGCGTACGCCATCAGTCGAGTAAGGTGCCCCATCCCCGCTCCATTGCTGCTGATAAGCAGCAGAGTCGGGCGTACGGCTGTGACTGGCTTACGTGTGCCGGGTACCGGCCTGTTCTCAAGTGGCGTTTCCGGCGGACCGATCAGCTCCAAGAGCCGACGTTGATGCGCCTCATAGCCAAACCGGGTACGCACCGAGGACTCAGCAAGCCCGACGATTTCTTGATAGGCGGCACGATCGCGGTACAGCCGACTCAGGACAGCCGGAACCTCGGCCGGTTCGGCATAGATCGCCGCCTCGCCGAATAGCGCACGGAAGTGGGGCGGCAAAATCGCAGGGAGGCCGCTGGCGATCGCCTCCAAGATGTTGCGCCCGAAGGCCTCGATCCAGGCGGGGTGATGGTAGTAGGCGAAGAAGTCCAACTCGGCCAGGAACTCACGAGGATCTGTCGCACCAAAAGGGATCACCTGCCAGGAATTCGGCACATAGCCCAGCACGTCACGGACCGGGTCCGCGCCACCAAGGACCTTGACGATGGCCGACCCATCCACTGGATAGACAGCCTCGATCTCGTTCGGGTCGGTTGGCCACTTCTGAGGCGAGGGTCGGCTGTGCCGACCGATCACCGGCACGTTTGATCGCCATATTGGCCGCTCCACACGCCAAGCGTCGACGTCAATGACGTTCACCCAGTCCTGTTTGCGCAATCCGGCAGGGAACTCAGCGGCAACTGCTTCGCGTACCAGCGGCCCAATCGGCGCCCAGACCGGAGCAACGCCAAACCGCTCCCGCGCGATCCGATCAACCGCCGAAGGTCGGTAATGCCGGTAACCGTCGATGTCAATCGGCGGGGCATTCGCCACAAGCACCAGGTGCTCGGTCTCAATAGGGGGCAGCTGGTCGAACGCCGCCTGCAGCACCGCCGGATGCCGTACTACAACAAGCTTCGTCCGGATCGGCCGATCACCGACGAAGAGTCTCGCCCTGCTGCGACGAATCTGCTCGCGAATTCGTGAATTGACCGGCCTAAGCCAAGACACCAGCGGGCCATTCAAATGGACAAGACCAGTCGACCAGCCGACCTCCGCTTGAGCAGCGATTTCCTCCGCCAGACTGTGCGACGTGCCCCCAGGAAATCGCAGATCCGACAACATTAAGACGTCCACCTGCGGCCGGTGAGACAGTGCAGGGGACCCAATCGATTCCATGGGCACTAGAGATTAACGACGAAAACACGGCCTAAGGCCCTCCGAACCAGGGCATCACCCATTTGACACCGATCGTTCACCTGGACGTCGGAGCGTGCCGCGCTATGGAACTTGGGCACTTACCACGCCCGCTGCTCTGTCGCTGACAACCTGCCGCGCTCGGGCTGACCGGTCACTGGCCTCATCTGTAGTGCGTTGGCTCCGGGATCGCATGGGTGAATCACTGTTTAACGTCTGGTTTCGCCGTTGTTCATCGGTCGTGGGCAGCAGTAGTGTGAGCGAATTCGTGTGACCAGAGAGGAAGTCGATACCGAAGCGGCTGTTTCGGAGACGGCTCCGGCTGGCGGGGGACAAGCTCAAGACGGCTCCAGGGCAGTTCGTGCAGAAATCAACCCAATTTCTTGTCGATGTGCTTCTCGAACCCGCCCCACCAGCAACGGAGGTCGTCATGACTAGCGAAGTCGAAACCGCCACCGAGATTCGCCCGTTCAACGTCAGCGTTCCGGTAGACGAACTGGCAGACCTTCGTCGACGCATCGCAGCAACGCGCTGGCCTGACCGGGAGACGGATGCCTCGCAAGGCGTGCAGCTGGAGACGATCCAGGCGCTGGCCGCCTATTGGGCCACCGATTACGACTGGCGCAAGTTCGAGGAGCGCTTCGCCGCCCTGCCGCACTTCATCACCGAGATCGACGGGGTGGACATCCACTTCATCCACGTGCGCTCCGAGCATCAGGATGCGCTGCCGCTCATTGTGACGCACGGGTGGCCGGGCTCGACCATCGAGCAGCTCAAGATCATCGATCCGCTCACCGACCCTACGGCGCACGGAGCCGACTCGGCGGATGCGTTCCATCTGGTGATTCCGTCACTGCCCGGCCATGGGTTCTCAGGCAAGCCGCGCGAGACCGGCTGGGATCCGATCCGCATCGCAAAGGCCTGGATGGTGTTGATGGAGCGCCTCGGGTACACCCAATATGTCGCCCAGGGCGGCGATTGGGGGAATGCTGTCACTGAGCAGTTGGCTTTGTTGAAGCCCGAAGGGCTGCTGGGCATTCACACCAACATGCCAGCGACCGTGCCGCCCGATGTCTCGAAGGCGCTGGCCACCGGCGGTCCCATGCCAGACGGTCTCTCCGGCGACGAGGAGAAGGCGTACGAGATCTTGAAGCACTTCTTTGCGACCGGCGTGGGCTACGCCAACGAGATGGCGAACCGCCCGCAGACGCTCTACGCGCTCGCGGACTCGCCGGTCGGCCTGGCGGCCTGGATGCTCGATCATGACGAGCGCAGCTACCAGCTCATCGCACGCGCTTTCGCCGGCGATCCGGGAGGCCTCTCTCGCGACGACGTCCTCGACAACGTCACCCACTACTGGCTGACGAATACGGCAGTCTCCTCGGCCCGCCTCTACTGGGAGAGCCACCTGGCCTTCTTCGACGTCAAGGGCGTCGAGATCCCTGTCGGCGTCACCGTCTTCCCCGACGAGCTCTATCCGGCCCCGCAAAGCTGGGCGGAGAAGGCCTATCCAAAGCTCGTTCACTACAACCGGGTCAAGGAAGGCGGGCACTTCGCCGCCTGGGAGCAGCCGCAGATCCTCTCCCAAGAGCTGCGCGACACCTTCAGGTCACTACGTTGATCTCGGCGCTCTAGCGGTGGGCACGGAGCGTCTGCGCACTCAGATGTCTGTCGAAGCCTCTCAGGACTCCGCCGCCGCGCCGAGCAGCTCCTTTGGCCCTCTTCGTCAGATCGATGCCGGCCTTCTGAATGTCGGCTACGTCGACATCGGCCCTGCCGAGGGCCCTGTGGTCGTCCTGCTGCACGGCTGGCCGTACGACATCCACAGTTACGTCGACGTATGCCCGGGGTTGGCAGAGGCCGGCTATCGGGTGATCGTCCCGTATTTGCGCGGTTTCGGGACCACCCGGTTCCTGTCAGATGAGACGTTCCGCAACGGCGAGCAAGCGGCGCTCGCACTGGACGTCATCACGTTGCTGGATGCCGTGGAGATCGACAGTGCGATTTTGGCCGGTTTCGATTGGGGTGCCCGGACTGCCGACGTCGTGGCGGCGCTGTGGCCCGAACGCTGCAAAGGGCTCGTCTCGGTGAGCGGGTACCTAATTGGCAGCCAGGAAGCCGGCAATCTGCCACTACCACCAGAGGCTGAGCGCCAGTGGTGGTACCAGTACTACTTCGCCACCGACCGCGGTCGGGCCGGCTACGGCAGGTACCGGCGTGACTTTGCCAAGCTGATTTGGCGCACGGCTTCGCCGAAGTGGCGCTTTGACGATGCCACCTTTGATCGCAGCGCGGCGTCGTTTGAGAACCCGGATCACGTCGACATCGTCATCCACAACTACCGCTGGCGGCTGGGGCTGGCCGATGGCGAAGCCGAGTACGCCGAGCTGGAGAATCGGCTCGCCGAAGCCCCGGTCATCACCGTGCCCGCGATCACCCTCGAGGGCGACGCCAACGGTGCGCCCCATCCGGAGCCAACTGCCTACGCCAACAAATTCACCGGCAGGTATTCACACCGGACGATCGACGGTGGCATCGGGCACAACCTTCCCCAAGAAGCTCCGGAGGCTGTTGCCCAAGCCATCATCGACGTCGACCCCCACTAACGAAGGAGCTCTCATGTCAAAGACAGCCACCGAGAATGCCCCTCTCACCGTCGTTCTCGTCCACGGGGCCTTCGCCGACGCTTCGAGCTCGAACGGAGTCATCGAGCGCCTGCAGGCCGCCGGAATCCAAGTGACGGCGCCCGCGATTCCGCTGCGCGGCATCGCTCATGATTCGGCCTACGTGGCCAGCTTCCTCAACCAGATTCCCGGCCCCATGCTCGCCGTCGGCCACTCGTACGCAGGTGCGGTGATCTCGAATGCCGCAGCTGACGCCGGCAACGTCGCCGGCCTGGTCTTCGTCGCCGCCTTCGCCCCCGAGGAAGGCGAGCGACTCGGCGAAGTAGCAGCCACGTCCAGGGACAGCGTCCTCATGACGGCACAGGTCGCTCTCCAATATCCGACAGGGAACGGCGCCGAGACGGCCACTGAAGTCGCGATCGATCCCGCGAAATTCCACGATGCGTTCGCCGCCGACCTGCCGCGCGAACAAACCGCCGTAATGGCCGCAACCCAACGCCCGGTCGCCGAGCCAGCCTTCTCGGAGCCCTCGGGCCCGCCCGCCTGGAAGTCCCTGCCAACCTGGGCCGTGGTTGCGACTGGGGACAAGGCTGCCGGCGCGGACGTGATTCGCTCCATGGCCGAGCGCGCCGGAGCCACCATTACCGAGGCCGAGGGCTCGCACGTGATCATGGTCTCCCATCCCGACACTGTCGCCAACGTGATCCTGACCGCCGCAGCCGCGGTTCACCGCCCGACTGGCACAGCTACCGGTTAGCCACCGAGGCGACCTGACCCATGGTGGACTTACCCATCGAGGGTCACGTGCCTGGCTTCGACGGCGACACTGGCTGGCTCAATTCCGCGCCGCTGAGGGCGGCGGACCTGCGCGGCAAGGTAGTTCTTGTCGATTTCTGGACCTACACCTGCATCAACTGGCTCCGCACGCTTGGCTATGTCCGGTCCGGTGACAGGCTCGTTGTGTGGCGGCTGGACAGGCTTGTCCGGTCCCTCGGCCACCTCATCGAGATAGTTCGGGACTTGCATGAGCGGGGGAGTGCACTTCCGAAGCCTGCAGGAGCGACTGGACACCGGAACAAGTGCGGCAAGCTAGTCTTTCCACTTGTTTGGAGCTCTGGCCGAGTTTGAGCGCGATCTGATTGGGGAGAGAACCCAAGCAGGCCTTGTTGCGGCTCGAGCTCGGGGCGGACCCGGTGGCCGGCGCGTAACACACCGCCGCCGGGCGGACCCTACGACACACACGCGACGAACCGCCTCACTCGA
>DATDKX010000369.1:0-7818 GCA_036519615.1 Propionibacteriaceae bacterium | reverse complement strand
GCGGGTGTAGTAGTCGACGCTTACACCCGCCAGTAGCGCAACCTCTTCTCGCCGCAGCCCTGGAACACGGCGGTTGCTGCCGTAGCTGGGCAAACCTGCCTCTTCAGGAGTAATCCTGGCGCGCCGAGAGGCGAGGAAGTTTCGTATGTCGTTCCGGTTCTCCACAACCACGACGCTAGTAGGGCGCTGCGTTGCATGGGAGGTCTTGCCAATACCTGGATTGGCGGTGGATTTGCGCCCGCATGACGCCGTGCCAAGGGGACAAGTGTGGCAAAGGAAATGTTGGCTCCCGTACAAGTCCCATCCGGATTGAGGTTGGGCCAGCGTCGAGCTGGACAGCCCCCAACCGCCAGCGCGGTAGACGAAGTAGAGCCCGGCGGCCTAATGTCGGCTTATGGGAAATCGCCGGTTGGACGCCAAGGCGTTCGGCCTTATTGCTGCCTTGCTCGTCCTCGCCGGTACGGTGCTTTTGTGGATTCTTCGCAGAACCCGGGCCGACCACAACGTTAGCGACCCGGGAATCACCCTGTAGGTCGGTCGAAAGCCGACCGTTGAGTTGGCCGAAACGGTGGGGACTACAGGTCGCTTTGCTGAGGCACCTGAGGTCCAGCCCTCGGCTCCTTCCTGAAGACAGGCCTGAAACCATAAGCAACGGATCCGGTGCGGGGTACGGTGGCCGGTCCGAACCGTCCTTGCACGTTCCGGGTTTCGCGCACAGTTGGGCGAGGACCACCTTTGGCACGGCCTTCTCCCGAGCGGTATGGCTGGCCCGCCGAGAGCACGGGATTGACCGTTACGAGCATGCGGAACCTGGACCGGTCCTAGTCGAAGGGACAGACGAAGTCCAGGGGGCGAAGGAAGAGATCGTCGCGTTTCCAACGCTGGACGACGCGACGGAGAATGAAGCGTCGCGGCGCCTTCGCTGAGCTCCTCTTCAGACCGCCGGGACTGGGGCCGGCTTAAGGCGTCAATATGTGTCACTCAAGCGAGCGTGCCGCTGTGCAATGCCGTCCGTACCACACTTTCCACATGGGTTACTACTTGCTGGAGTACGCACTGATTGATGACTATCTAGCTCGGCGCGCCGCCTTCCGGGAAGCGCATCTCACGCTCGCTCGCGAAGCGCATCGCCGCGGGGACCTGATCCTCGCAGGTGCACTTGCCGAGCCGGCTGATCGAGCGGTTCTCGTTTGGCAGACGGACGATCGCTCCGTTGTCGAGCGCTTCGCTGCGGGCGATCCTTACGTTCAGAATGGCTTGGTCACCTCATGGACCATCCGACCCTGGACGGTCGTCATCGGCGAGGTAGCTGGATAGAACTCAACCCGTGGTGAGCCGTCGTCTTTTACCGGCAGCGGCGGTCTGAAATCTGTCTTCGGAGACTTTACTGGCGAGCAGTCTGCAGGCGCTTTTGCGTAGTTTGTGCCTGAATTGGCGGCTCCGCCGGCACAAGTTCCGCGGGCATCGGATCCGCGGTCAGCGATTGCAGGTACCTGACAAAGACGCGGGCTGATTCTCCGTCCTCATAGCCTCCGAGGTAGTACTCGCGACGTTTGACCCGGGTGGATGCGAGCGGGTCGTCGCCCAGCATGGCGTCGAGCGCATCGTCAAGGGTGGCCAGGTCCCACTCGATGACGTAGGCAGAGCGGCTGGAAGGGAATCGGGCTCGGAATGTATCTGTCTTGTCGCCAGTGGCAACCATCGCGAACGGCTTAAGTGACTGCATGAAGTCGGTAGCGACCCCCGACACATCGGACACCATGGCGTCGGCAGCGTTGGCCAACTCGGCAAATGTCGGGTCGGATGCCGCGGCGCTCGAGCGATGCGGCCGCGACGTCACCTCAGCATCCGCTCTGAGGAGCTCGTCAATTGCGGCGATCGCGGCGGCGGACTCCGGCAGTCTGCGGTTGGCCGGGTGCGGCCTGAAGATCACTGTTGCATTGCGCGCCAGTAAGGCGGAGACGATTGCTGCGCCAATAGGAAGGGAGGAGTGGTTGGTCTTCTGGTAGTCGGCGGCGTACCAGGTCGGCGCGTAGAGCACGACGGGGTTGTCGATCGTGGAGATTGGGGTCCTCGCTGTTTCGATGTTCTCGACCTGGGGACGACCCAGAATCTTGAACTTCTCCGACGGAATGTAGACCCCATGCGCGGCGTAGCGGTCGATCGCTGCCTTGCCAGCTACGACGAGAACGTCATATGCCGCTGACTTCTGGCGGCACGAAGCCTCCTTATCGCCGTCGCCGTGATGGAGCCAGACGTGAGTCATACGCCGGACCTTCAGGAAATCGTCGTTGTTGCGGCTGAAGACGTAGAGCGCTGCCCGGACTGTCTTTGGCAACATGGCTCGGATTGCTCGAAAATCTCCCCTCCGCGCGTAGATCACCGGCATTGGGTATCTCTCGGCCACGCGCTGGAATGCGAGTGCATCGGTGGTCACGATGGTGAAGGGTTGCCCGATTCTCTCTAGATAAGGTGACCACAAACCGATGTGGAATGCGGCGTGCCCGTTATAAGGCATCGTCAGTACCGGACGGTATGCCCGAAGCCTGTCGAGCACTACTTTGTTGTATCGGATGAAGCGTGAATGCTGCGCCCCAATCACGGCCAACATCGCTAATGCCAGCACTGAGAGCGCTAGGAATACCGCCGCTGGCAGCGACAGTGCGGCAGCGGCAAAGCTGAGTACAAGAAACCCGCAGGTCACTGCCCCGGCCCACCCGTATGGCCAGCGCGGCGGGTTGATTGGCTCTTTGGGAGCTCCTGGCAGATTCCGGGCTTTTAGTTGCACCACGTCAGCGTCTTTTAGAGCGGTGCAAAACCACCGCAGCCCAGCAAGTACCACCAGCAAGCCGGCAACGACTAGGAGCGGCAGGCGCGGGGAGTTGGCCACATACCAGCAGGCGACTCCAGCGCACAGCATGGCGGCGGCGCTCAACCGAATCCAGAAGGTTCCCAGCATGCGCATGCGGACGCTGAGCCCGAGCAGCGTCAGCTGCTGCGCGATCCCGATAACCAATCCAGCTGCGCAGGCGAGTCGCAGCCAGAGGACATCCCCCGCTCAGACAGATGTAAGACCGGCGAGCAACGCCAGAATGGACCACGCTCGCGAGCGCAACAGCCGAGACACGTGTGAGCCTCCCCCGAGATGCTGGCTAGACCCTATCGGTTTTCGCTTCGGCGCCTCAATACGTGCTTCGCTGCATCCATATCAACTTTTGGTCGACGGTGGGTCCGTGCCATTAGGGGTAATGGCAGGGACTCCCACCTTCGGCGTATGGCGCTCTAGCGTCGTGGTGAACGCAGGCACGGGGCGCATACGCGCCTGGGCCCACGAAACGGGAGTCTGACAGCCATGGAGTACGTACGCAGCTGGACCACAAAAGCCGCATCACCTCGCCGACGCCGCGGCCGCGGTCGAGATCACTTTGACGGGGAAGAGATCCGGCAACTCGAGGAGCCGTACCCACCGCAGGCTCTCTACTGGTCGTGAAAGGCGCGGCCCTAGCACGTCAACAAATTCAAGAAAGGAGAGATTGATCATGGAGAAGCGCATCCTCGGGGCCGACCTGGAGGTTTCCGCGATCGGGCTGGGCTGCATGAGCATGACCGGCGGTTACAGCGACCGACCCGAGCGGACTGAGATGCTCGACCTCATCCGGACCGCCGTTGACCTCGGCGTGACGTTCTTCGACACCGCCGAGATCTACGGACCGTACGCCAACGAGGAGCTCGTTGGTGAAGCACTAGCGCCAGTCAAGGACCGGGTAGTGATCGCCACCAAATTCGGCTGGGATATCGATCCGGTCGAGCGGAAGCCTCGCGGCGCGGTGACCAGCGATCCAGCGGTGATCAGACAGGTCGTCGAGGGTTCGCTGCAACGGCTCAGGGTCGAGGCCATCGACCTCTACTACCAACATCGGGTCGATCCGGCCGTCCCCATCGAGGATGTCGCCGGCGCCGTCAAGGAGCTCATCGACGCTGGCAAGGTGAAGCACTTCGGCATGTCCGAGGCCGCCGCCGGTACCATCCGCCGCGCCCATGCTGTACAGCCGGTGACCGCCGTGCAGAGCGAGTACTCGCTGTGGTGGCGCCGACCCGAGGAGGAGGTGCTAGCCACCTGCGCGGAGCTCGGCATCGGCTTCGTGCCCTACAGCCCCCTCGGCAAAGGATTCCTGACCGGTACCGTCACGGCCACGACGAGCTTCGATGCTGGGAACGACATCCGCTCGACGATCCCGCGGTTCGCGCCCGATGCGTTGCAGAACAACCAGGCCGTCGTCGATCTCCTCACCAGCATCGCCGAGCGCAAAGGGGCCACGCCGGGGCAGATCGCGTTGGCGTGGCTGCTGGCGCAGAAACCATGGATCGTGCCGATCCCTGGGACCCGCAAGCTGCACCGACTCCAGGAGAACATCGGCGCCGCCGATGTGGCACTCACGGCCGACGACCTCTCAGAGATCGCCCACGCCGCCGACGCGATCCACATCGAAGGTGGCCGCTACAGCGAAGCCGCCGAACAGATGACCAACCTGTAGGCCGCGCTGTCAGGCGCCCAGATCCCACCCGCGTGAACCTCGACGTTAGGCTCCTGTCGCCTTGGTGGGAGTCACTGGCCTTGTCGCCCTAGCGATAAGGTCCAGCCATACAGCGGGAAGCCCGAGCCCCTCAGACGCAACCGTTCAGCGCCGAGGCATTCGAAGGAGCCGAGGCGACCGTTCTGCGGTGGCTGGGCATGGCCGGGTTCTTGATCAACAGTCGCGGCACGGCACTGATGGTCGATCCGCTCTTGGGCGGCTTCGACATGCCGGTGATGATCGAGTCTGAAAACCCGGAACGCATACAGCTCCTGGCCCCCGGCGAGCCCTTCGTCCTGCACCGGCTCAGAAGCTGACCAGAGGGGTCGGGACTCAGCCGCCGAAGACCTCCTTCGCGACCATGACCGCCGACATGGCTCGTGGCCAGCCGGCATAGAAGGCGAGGTGAATGATCGCCTCCGTCAGCTCGGTCTCCGTCACGCCATTGGTCTTGGCTCTGGCCAGATGTGAACGAAGCTGCTCGGTGCTGCCGTTGGTGATCAACGCCGCGCACGTGATGAGACTGCGATCCCGCGGGGCCAGCTCGGGTCGGGCCCGGACGTCTCCGAACAAGACCTCGTCGGTGAGCTCGGCAAGTTTGGGGCGAAGTCACCGACGAGCTTCTGTGCGGCCGACGGCTCCTCGTTCGGCGCACTGTCCTGCGATGTGTTCATGATCGGTTTCCTTTCGGATCGGAGCCGCCTTCCGTGCAGCCTCCGGGTTGGATCGGGATGAGAACTGCGGTCACGACTGACGGGCGATCGCGTACCGCTCTGTCGGTGACCGGGTGGTGCCGTCACCGCTCTCGGTGCCCCTCGAGCATGGCGAGATGGCACATCATGTTGTCGGCGGTGCCACCGTGCCAATGTTCCTCACCCGGCGGGGTATGGACGGTGTCCCCTGCTCGCATCTTGATCACTCCCATCGCGTTGATCCCGAGAATGTCGAGCCGGCCGTTCCGGACGAACGCCGGGAGCCAGAAAATCGCGTACCTCGATCCGGTTGTCCATGTTCTCGACGCCGCGACCCGATCGCTCGGCGCTGGGAGTCACGGCCATTACCCCTCACGCCTGTACTCCTCACAGCAGTCCGACACTGTCGCCGAGACCACCTCCAGCTGCAACCCACCACTTCTTGAAGGCACATCCTGAGCGCTGGGGACCGATCGAGGAGGTTCGCGCTGAGGTCACCACAGTCAAGCCCGGCGCTTCGTCATCGGCTCCTTCTTCGCCTCCGACAACACCTGCCCGGTCTGCCGAGCCGGCTACCCGTCCGCGTGTGTGCACCGTCAGGCCGTCGGCAACCTCAGGCAGAGCGGATCCCAAGGAAGAGCGGGGGTCGCACCACGTTGGTGTCACATTGCAAGGTTGCGGCGGCTTGGCGTATCGAGGACCCGGTCGGTCTCGCACATCATCTTTTTGCTGCGACCCGCTACCAGGAATAAGCCGGGTCCGAGATGTCCACCACAAGGACGGGACGTTTGGGGTCCGCGTCTAGCCAGTGCCGGATGATGCGGCTCCACGCCCCGCCTTCATCGGAGTATCGCGCAGCCCCTGGAAACGGCCGCCCGCATTTTGGGCAACGCTGGGCTGGCATGCGGGTTAATGTGCGCGTCCTGGGGAATCCGACGAACTCGGTACCGGGCAAGGCATTGCCGTCCCGGTCCTTCTCAATGAACACCGGCAACCGACCGAGACTGAATTGCTGGTGTCGCGCACACCTGATGCCAGTCTGCCGATCGATGTACATATCGGTGCAGACCACCCGAATGAACAGACGTCCGGAACCGTGTTTGCTCATTTCGCCGCCTTAGCCTTTCCCGGCATGACCCTGCTCCGCAAGGGCTTGCCACAGCCTTGTCGGATCACGGTCTGCACGCTGTCTTAGCATTTCGAAAACTCGATTGCCCGTCGGTGAGAAGCAGTACGCCTTAGCTGCACTGATTGACTATTGGCAGATCGGCCGCGCCGCTGGCGCTGGACAGGCTTGCCGAACCGCAATATCGCATGGCATAACGAACCAATGGCGAATGCGGCGATGATTGAGGTGGGCTCGTTAATCATGATCAATTGCATCGTGATATACGACCAATTGTCTAGCGCTATATAAGATGAATAAAATGCGAAATCAATTTGAACAAATGCTTAATAGAAGAAAACGCAAAAGTAACTGTTCATCAAAGGGTGTGGGAGTGAGCCCGACGCACCCTGCTTCACCACTGAACGCCACCACCGAACCGTGCGTGGCAGCTGAGCGCCGCAAGTCTGCGATCGGTCACAACCAGCGGAACTCCATCGCGTCCTCGTGCTTCTCGGTGTCGCGCATGGCGTCGAGGGCACCCATGTCGGCGGCCGAAATCTCGAAGTCGAGATCGGCGTTCTGCTTGATGTGCGAGGTCTTGGTCGCCTTGGGCAACACGACCGCACCCCTTTGCAGCAGGTAACGGATGCACAGTTGTGGCGCGCTGACGCCGTAGCTGGCTGCGATGTCGCCGATCTCGGGATGGTTGACGATGAGGCCGTGCGCGAATGGGGAGTAAGCCTCGACGACGATGTCGTGCTCGGCACACTTTTGAACGGTGTCGGACGGGTCGAGTCCAATGAACCAGCGGATCTGGTTGACCATGGGCTCCATCTCACACGCCGGGAAGAGGCTGTCCAGGTCCTCCGGCCCGAAGTTCGACACGCCGATGGCCTTAACCCGACCGCTGGCCAGGAACTCCTCCATGGCCTTCCAGATCTGCCGGTTCTCCTCCCGGCAATCCTTGCCGACCTCGTCCCACGGCCACGGCGCGTGGACGAGGTAGAGGTCGAGGTAGCCGAGGCCGATCTCGCCCATTGTGGTCTCGAACTCCTCGAGCGCCTTGTCGTAGGCCTTCGCCTCGGCCGGCAACTTCGAGGTGACGTAGATCTCCTCGCGCGGAATGCCCGAGTCGCGCACCGCCCGCCCGACCGACGCCTCGTTGTAGTAGGCCCGGGCCGTGTCGATGTGGCGGTAGCCCAGCCGCAAGGCGTCAGCGACGGCGTTGTAGCACTCGTCGCCCTCCTTGAGCAGCCATGTTCCGAACCCGATCTTGGGAATCTGGTTTCCGTTGCTGAGGGTGGAGGTCTCGGTCAGCACGCTCATCGATGCTCCAACTCTTCTAGGGATTCAGTGGGCAGCCTAGACACGTCGGGGGAGGCAACGTGGAACGAGCCGTGCTCCCGGCGCCGACGACGAGCACGCGGCGCGGGGTCGGATGGGT
>DATDKX010000368.1:0-14243 GCA_036519615.1 Propionibacteriaceae bacterium | reverse complement strand
GAATCATTGGCGATTGAATTGGCAGATCAGCTGCGACAGTCCGTCGACGCCGTACGGCAGCTCGCGTACGGACTCCGCCCGGCCGCTCTCGATGAGCTCGGGCTGGTTGGGGCACTGCGTGAGGACGGCAGTCGGTTCGGTACGATCAAAGTGGTCATTCAGGCGCCCGAGTCGATGCCGGCACTGCCATCCTCGGTGGAAGTAGCCGCGTACCGAATCGCCGCCGAGGCGCTGACCAATGTTGTCCGGCACTCCGATGCCAAGCTGGCCTCCCTGCGTGCGCTGTTTGCCGAGTATCCCAACATCGACTTGATCGGTGAAGCCGCCACCGGCCGCGAGGCGATCAAGGCCGCCGTGATCGACAAGCCCGACGTGATCATCATGGACCTCGCAATGCCGGATACCGACGGGTTCAGTGCGACCGCGGAGATCAGTCGGGTGGCACCCGACGTGGCGGTGCTGGTGCTGACGATGAGCGATGACGATGTCACTGTGACCAAGGCGATGCGTGCCGGCGCTCGCGGCTACCTACTCAAGGGCGCCACCAAGGAGGAGATCCTGCGTGCTGTCACGGCGGTCGCCGACGGCCAAGCGATCTTTGGGCCTGCGGTGGCCCAGCGGGTGCTGGCTCGGCTGGGTGCACCAGCCAGCAACGAAGACCCGTTTCCTCAGCTGACCCGCGGGAGCACGACGTGCTGCGACTAGTTGCTCAGGGCCTCTCGAACTCCGCTATCGCCGATCGTCTGGGCCTCTCGCTGAAAACGGTGAACAACAACACCTCCGCGATCTTCACCAAGCTCAATGTCGGTACGCGTACCGAAGCAGCAATCCTGGCTCGCGACCGAGGGCTGGGACACGCTTGATTGGCCGCCCTTCCATCAGAGTCCAGCTGCCAGAAAGTCAAGAGACCGCTCGATTTCAGGCATCTGGGCCGCTGGCGGCAGATTGAGGTGACCATGCAGCATGCCCGCTGCCACAGTCGACTGCACCGGCACTCCGACCTCGCGCAGCTGCTCCTCGAACAGTTCACCCGAGCCACGCAGGTCGTCGTACTCGCTCAGCACGATCCTGGTTGGCGGCATACCTTCGAGGTTGCCGTGGCCGGGCATCGTACGCGTCGGGATGTCACTAAGTCGGCCGAGGTACCACCGGGTGATGTCAACAATGTCTGCGACCGTGAATCGCAGCATCCTGGGCAACTGCCGCATCTCGGCCGCCAGTTCATCGGACAAAGCCGGTACCGGGAAGTGGACCACCGGGTAGGCAAGGAGCATGACCGTCGGCAGGATCCCGGAGTCATCTCGGACCCGCATCGCCGCGGCAGCGGCCAGATTCGCACCTGCGCTCGCACCGCCAATCGCCAGCCGCCGCGGATCCGTGCCGAGGTCGCTCGTGGCTTCCGCGAACCAGCCCCAAGCTGCATGGACGTCGTCGAGCGGGACCGGATATTGCACGGTCTCCGAGGCCAGCCGGTAGTCAACCGATACGACAATGGCTCCCCGGGACGCGAGTTCGGCGCTCACGACGTGGGCCTCTGCCATGTCGAGATCACCCGTAACGAAGGCGCCGCCGTGCATCCACAACAGACCGCGTACTGCCTGTCCGGTTGACGCGGGCGGCCGGTAGACCCGCACCGGGATGTCGCCGTACGGGCCAGAGATCGATGTGCTCTCGATAGTGACATCTGGAAGCGAGTACGAGGCGTACGGCGCTTCGTAGGCAGCTTTCGCCGAGGCGGCCTCGGGATTGCTGAGGGCTTCCTCGAGGCTGCCGATCTGTGAAATCAGCGAGAAGCGGGCAGCGATGAGCGGGTGTACGGGCATGAGTTCCTCTGTTGGCGATTTGGGCGGTCTCGGCTACCACTACCCATTCCTATCCCTCCCGCTATGCCTTGGTGATCGCCAGGCTCTCGCCCCGTTCGATGCGGGTCGCCAACGTCTCAGCCTTGATCCAGTCCTCATGTGGCAGCAGGTCATCACCGTCGGGCAGGGTGAGCACAATCCGGTCGGTCAGTTCTAGCCCGGCGTCCTTCCGCATCGTGTTGACGGTATGGATGAGTTCGTAGACCCGCCCCCTGAGCTCGAGTTCGGGGTTGATCTCGGTATCCAGCGCGACCGACAGTGCTAGGTCGTCGGCGATCGCCCAGCCGGCGATCTCGACTTGCTCGCCACGAATCACCTCCTCGGCCTCGAGCTCCACGCCGGCAACTCGAACCCGGCCATCACCGAGCTCCTCTAGCTGGCCGTTTTCCAGGGCCGACTTGATCTCGCGGACCTTTGGACCCAGCCGGGGGCCAAGCAACCGGAGATTGGGCAGCAGTCGGACACGAGCCACTGGTCCTTGATCGAACCCAACCTCATCCACTCGCAATTCCTCGGCGATCTCGTCCGCGTGCTCTCGAGCGAGCTGCGCACCGCGTACGTACACGCGCCGCAGCGGCTGGCGGAGTTTCACGCCCGCCGTGCTGCGGGCCTCTCGACCGAGCTCCACGATCCGGCGTACCTCTGCAATTTCGGCGAGGAGACGCTCATAAGGCTGGCGCATCTCGGGCCAGCCGGCCAAAAAGACACTCTCTGGCGCACCCTCGCAGGCATCGGCCACCAGGTTTCGCCATAGATGGTCGGCGAGGAATGGCATGACGGGCGAGATTAAACGCAGGCCGGTAACGACCGCAAACCAGAGCGTCCGGAACGCCGCGTCGTCGTAGGCGTAGAAGCGCCGCCGTGACCGGCGAATGTACCAATTTGAGAGGTCGTCGACGAAGGACTCGAAGGCCGCTATGAGCCGGTGCGTGAGCTGCTCCTCCAAAGCGGCAGTCACGTCGGCGACGAGCTTGTCGGTACGCGCAACAAGCCAGCGATCGAGCGGCCGCACCTCAATCCCAGCGGGCCCGGCTTCAAGATCATCAAGCGTCGGCTGGAAGCCCTCGATGTTGGCGTACCTGACGAGGAACCCGACTGAGTTCCAGAAGGTGAGCAGCTTGCGCTTGATCTCGTGCGCCGGTCCATAACCGAAGTGCAGGTCGCGGTCGGGCGGCTGATCGCAGTACTGCCAGCGCATCACATCGGCGCCCATACGGGCGAACGCTTCCTCGGCCGCGATGAGGTTTCCCCAGGAGCCGTGCATCTGACGGCCGTGCTCGTCGAGCATCTTTTCGTATCCGAGTACGGACCGGAACGGCGCTTTATCGACGAGGCAGACCGACATGAAGAGCTGCGAATAGAACCAGAGACGGATCTGCTCCCGCATCTCGGAGACCCAGCTGGCTGGGAACCACGTCTCCCAAAAGGCGTGGTCGGGAAGATCGGCGCCGGTGAGCCCCTTGGCAGCGCCATTTCCGTATCCGCCTTCAATCCACTTCGGATTCTCCCAGCCGAGCGTTGAGAAAGGCACGATTCCGGCGTCGAGCCAGACGTCGCCGATTTCGGGAATCCGCTGCACGCCCTCGGTCCCGCACGCCGGGCAGCTGATTTGGACGGCGTCGATCCAGGGGCGGTGCAGCTCGGACAGGTCATCCAAGCCGGCCGTCGCCAGTTCCTCAAGCTCTGCGCGGGAGCCGACGACGGTGATATGGCCGCAATCGCAGGGAAAAATTGGGAGCGGCAGTCCGAAATAGCGGCGGCGGGAGATATTCCAGTCGCCCATGTTGCGGAGCCAGTCGTCCATTCGCTTGCCGAAGTACGCCGGTGTCCACTCGACGGTGGCGTTGGCCTCCAGCAGCCGCGGCCGTACCTCGTCGACGCCAATGAACCAGTCGTCGGCGATGCGGAAGATGAGCGGAGTATGGCAGCGCCAGCAGAACGGATAGCGGTGCACATATTCGTCCGCTGCAATCAAGCGCCCGCGTCCGGCTAGGTCGGTTGCGATCTGCTCGGCGGACTCCGACGTGGATAGCCCATGCAGCCAGCCGAAGCGATCGTAGAAGCGCCCACCTTCGTCAACCGGAGTGATCACCGGAAGGTCGTATACGCGTGAAAGCTCGAAGTCCTCCGCGCCGCATCCAGGTGCGATGTGTACGAGGCCGGTCCCCTCCTCCATCGAGACCTCGTCCCATCCGATGACTCGATGCTCGATGCCTTCGGCCGCCGGCAGGTGATCAAATGGTCCCTCGTACCGCCAGCCGACGAGCTCAGATCCGCGCCGCCGCTCGTCGAAGATCGCGTCGGGGTAGCGCTCAACGGCTACCCACTCGCCGTCCTCCTGAAGGCCGTACTCCTTGTCCGGATGCACTGCGGCGGCGACGTTTGCGGGCAGCGTCCACGGCGTCGTGGTCCAGACCGCCAGCGACTGGCCCGGCCGGTCGCGGAGGGGAAAGCGGACGAAGAGCGAGGGATCGGTGCGTTCCTCATAGCTCCCGACGAGCTCGTGGGCGGAGATGGAGGTCCCACACCTGGGGCACCACTCTGTGGAGCGGTGACCGCGATAGAGCCAGCCACGCTCGTGCACGATCTTGAGGAAGCGCCAGATGTATTCGATGTTGGTGTCGGAGAAGGTGTAGTAGTCGTTGCCCCAATCCATCCACTGGCCGAGGCGCTTGGATCCGCGAATCAGCTCTTGCGCCGACCAAGCGACCTTCTCGCGGCACTTGCGTGCGAACTGGGCCAGCCCGTACTCTTCGATCTCGCGCTTGGAGTTCAGGCCGAGCTCGCGCTCGACGCCGACCTCAATCCACAGGCCCTGGCAGTCGAAACCGTTCTGATAACGCTGGTCGAAGCCGCGAAGCGCTTTGTAGCGCTGAAAGACATCTTTGAGCGTACGGCCCCATGCGGTATGCACGCCGAGCGTCTTGTTCGCCGTGACCGGGCCGTCCACGAAGCTCCAGACGGGACCGCCGCGGTTGCGTTCTCGGAGCAAATTGAAGATGCCGCGGTCCTCCCACCACTTGAGGATCTCCTCCTCGAGTGCGGGATGGTCGGGAACTGATGGAAGCGGCCTGAACATGCGGAACGTCAGTGTAGTGCGAGCGCCACCAGCGCGGCTCGGCAGCAGGCGGTCTGAACTGAGAGAGTGGACCGGTGATCGACTTTTCTCTGGACGGCATGGTAGCCGTCGTTACCGGCGGCGCCTCCGGCATCGGCGCAGCGATCGTCGATGCGTACGCGGCCAATGGCGCCACTGTTGTGGTGCTCGATAAAGCGGTGGATGCCGCGCAGCACAAGGTCGACGACGGGAGCGCAGCCGCGGCCATCGGTTGCGACGTAACGAACGAGCAGTCCGTCGTCGACGCCGTCAGTGCCGTGTATGCGCGCTTCAGCCGCATCGACGTACTGGTCAATAGCGCAGGCATTGCCGTGACCGACCCCGCCGAGCAGCTAAAGGTTCAGGACTGGGATCAGACCATGGCCATCAATTTGCGAGGCGCCTTTCTGATCAGTCAGCAGGTGGGGCGGATCATGCTCGCCCAGGGCAGCGGCACCGTGATCAGCCTGGCCTCCCAGGCCGCAACCATCGCATTGCCCGGGCATCTCGCGTACTGCGCATCGAAGTTCGGCCTTGTGGGCATGACCAAGGTGCTTGCTTTGGAATGGGCCGGGCGCGGAGTCACGGCAAACACCATCAGCCCGACGGTGGTGATGACTCCACTCGCCAAGGAGCTCTGGGACAACCCCGAGGGGGAGGCGCTGAAGGCTCAAATCCCAACCGGCCGTTTTGCCGAACCGGATGAGATCGCTGCGGTCGCTGTCTTCTTGGCCAGCGACGCAGCGAAGATGATCAATGGCGTGGACTTGCTGGTCGACGGCGGCTACACAATTCGCTGATCATTCACCTTCCTGACGGACAAGACCTAGCCACGCGTCGCGGCACCTCACCACAATGTGGGGAAGAGAAAAGGAGTCACCACCATGACCCAGACCGCCAGCGCTACCACCCCGACAACCATTCCAGAGACGATGCGTGCCAGCGTCCTCACCGGCATCAAGACACTCAGCATCGAGCAGGTGCCAACACCTGCCATAGCCAGCGATGAAGTCCTGGTCGAAGTTGCTGCCGTGGGAGTCTGCGGCTCCGACACTCACTACTACCGGCATGGTCGGATCGGCGAATTTGTCGTCACTGGTCCATTGATCTTGGGCCATGAGCTATCGGGCCGGATCGTCGCAGTCGGGGAGGAGGTGCCGGAGAGTCGAATCGGTGAACGCGTCGCCATCGAACCGCAGAAGAACTGCCGAAAATGCCGGGAGTGCCGCGCCGGGCGCTACAACCTCTGCCAAAACATGGAGTTTTACGCCACCCCGCCGATCGACGGCGCGTTCGCGCAGTACTGCGTGATCAGAACCGAGTTCGCACACAAGGTGCCGGAGTCCATGTCCGATGAGGCCGCCGCGCTGTTGGAGCCGCTCTCTGTAGCAGTCACCACAATGCGTAAGGCCGGCGTCACTCCGGGCTCAAGCATGTTGATTGCCGGGGCCGGGCCGATCGGGATTATCTGCGCACAGACTGCACGCGCCTTCGGGGCAGCGGAGGTCATCGTGACTGATCTGGTGCCGGAGCGGAGGGAACGGGCGCTGCGCTACGGCGCAGCCCGGGTACTCGATCCTCGTGAGATCGACATCGCGAACGCCGGCCTGGATGTCAACGCCTTCGTCGACGCCAGCGGCGCGCCGCCGGCCGTGATGTCGGGGATCAAGGCGGTACGCCCTGCCGGCACAGCCGTCCTAGTAGGTGTTGGCTCCTCGGAGATGAGCTTGCCCGTCGAGCACATCCAGAATCGCGAGATCACTGTGACCGGCATCTTCCGCTACACCGACACCTGGCCCGCAGCCATCCACATGGTGGCCAGCGGTGCGGTCGATCTGGACTCTCTCGTCACCGGGCGATTCGGCCTAGAACGTGCGGCCGAGGCCCTGGACAGCGATCTGGATCCGAACAGCCTCAAGTCCGTCGTCTATCCGAATTCCGACTTGTCAGAATCCAGTTGAGCTATAGGTCAACTGGATTCGGACAAGTCGATGAACGACCAGTGATCTTGCTAGATAGAACGCTTGGCAATGGTGCGTGCATTGATGGCGATCACGGCGTAATTTGAGGGGGCTGGATTTTTACCAACGGCGTTTTGAAGTGCGCCATTCGGGGGTCGTGGTTTTGTCTGATCATCACGTCGGCTCACCATGAGGCGGCTCCCCACACCGTTCGTCGGCTTGGTCCTGGCTGTGCTGGTGCTGGTATTCGGTTCGGCGGCGACCGCGAAGGAGAGCCCGCATACCGCAATCGCCGGCCCATCGCCGTCCGCCCTCGCTTCGTCACACCAGACGGCGGGCAATCAGACACCAAGACGGCCAGCGTCGCATGCCTCGCCCGAGCGCCGATCGAATCGAAGCAAACCGGCGAAGGCTCAGTTGACGCAAAGATCTCAATTCCGGCCGAGCGACAACCCGCAAAAGTCGCAGTCCGCCAAGTATCCGGCTGGGAAACACGGTGGCACCGTCTACCTGACCTTTGATGACGGACCCAGCCAGTACACACCGGCCATTCTCAATATCCTGCGGGCGACCCATTCCACGGCGACCTTCTTCGAGCTCGGCTTCCGCCAGGCCAAGTACCCAGCGGCGGCCGCGCGGGTCCGGGCCGAGGGCAGCAGTATCGGCAATCACACCTATGACCACCCAGATCTGACCGGCCTTACAGCCGGACAAGTGCGGTGGCAGCTCACCCACGGCCCGCGCGGCAGATGCATGCGTCCGCCGTTCGGGGCCACAAACCCAGGCGTCCGGCGCATCGTTGCCCAAGAGGGGTTGCGCGAGGTGTTATGGACGATCGACACCATGGATTGGAGCCGGCCCGGTACTGCGAAGATCATCAGGGCCGCCACAGGCCGGAGCGTACGGGGAGGCAGCACCGTGCTGCTGCACGACGGCGGCGGCGACCGCTCTCAGACCGTGGCGGCGCTGCCCAAGATCATCAACACTCTTCAGCAGCGCGGGTACGTCATTCGCAGCATTCCCGGCTGCTGAAGTCCCTCACCGGGTGCCCCGGTAGCCGTCGGGGATGGTCGTCCCATCAATGGTCGGCAGCGGCAGTTTCTGGCCGGTCAAAAAGGCGCGCACCAGATTGGTGTACACCACTGGCTGCTCAAGGTAGGCGACATGACCGGCATCAGGAATCATGACTAGCTGGGTCTGCGGAAATGCGCGCCGATAACCAACGACCGCCGACCATGCCAGGTAGTCACAGGCCGGCTTGATCACTAGTACGGGAACCTCGATCATGGCAAGCCGATCGAGGTGCAGAGGTACGTCAGCGGGATCCGGGTGTAATTGCGGAACGTAGTGGGCGTAGTAGCCAACGCCGGTGGTGCCGACACGGTCGGCGAGTCGCTTGTCGCAGAACAATGCGGGCGTGGAATCGCGATAGATAGCGGAAAATCGCCGGTCCATCTCCCGATCCCCCGCCACGCTGTGCGCCACTCGCGGATCGGCGGTCGTCAGCGCGTAGGTGAAGAGATTCCGGGGTCGGAGCAGTCGCAGGTACTCCCGTGTCAGCTCCCGGCCATCGAGGCGGGTGGTCAAGTCGCCGGGCGGGACGTCGGCCCCCTCCAGGGGAAGGTCGTCCGGGGCCGTCAAGATCAGCGCCGCGACGCGATCACGGTGTTCTTGGGCGTACGCGACGACAAATCGGGCACCCCAGGAATGCCCCACCAACACGACCCGCGGCGCGCCGGTGAGGGCGCGAACGGCCTCCAGATCCTGCACTGCGCGCGCAGTGGTGTAGCCGGTGGGATCGGTGAGGCGAGTGGAGGCGCCCGTGCCAATCCTGTCGTAGACATAGACATCTCGATCGGTGGCCAGCGCCGCGAAGGCGGCAGCGTCGTGCGCCATGTCGGCCACGCCCGGTCCGCCATGGACGAAGATGATCGGCGGCTGAGTCGCTGCTGCGGCCCGGGTGACATGAAGCGCCAGCCGGGATCCGTCCGGCAGGTCCAGCCACTCAACGCCTGCAATGGGATCGGGGCGGACGGCGCCAGTGCCCGGATAGAGCCAGGTCAGGCTGATGACCGCCGCGCAGCCCAGTACCACGAGCGGACCGACGACAAGCCGGCGGAGAGCCGACGGTTGGGGCTCACGATCGCGGCGCAAAATGAGAAAACCGAGGATCCACGACACCACGGTCCCAACCAACAGACCGCCGACCACTGACCAGGGAAGTGACCTCGTGAGCGCGGCGGAGCCGATCGTGGTCAGCGCAGCGAGCACACTCACCAGCACCGCGGCAAGAAAGATGATCAGCGCTCGGCGCACTGGACGCAGGCTGTCATCCATGATCATTGCCGGCCGCCAGATGCGTGCTCGGCGAGTACGTCGTCGAGCACGCGACGCGCCGACAGCTCGACAACGGGATCGCCGTCCAGGTTGCCGGCATAGGTGATCAACGCCTTCCAGAGCGCCCAGCCGCGACTGCGCGCCCACGTTGCGGCATCGAGCGGAAGTGCAGCCTGAAACGCCTCCCGAATCTCCGCCGACAGAAACGTCCAGGCGATTGTCATGTCGCAGGCCGGATCACCTACGCCTGAGCTGCCGAAGTCGATCACCGCAGCCAGGCGACCATCTCTTACCAACAGGTTGCCGGCTGCGACGTCTCCATGGACCCAGACCGGCGCGCCGTGCCACCTCGCAGCTAGGCCTGCTTCCCATACGGCAGTCGCCAGTTCGGCGTCGATTAATTCATGCACAGTGGCGACGGCGTTGCGCGTCTCGGCGTCGTAGGTTTCCAATGGCCCACCACGGAAGAAGTTGTGTGGGCCCGGCGGTGGCCCGCCGGTCCCATCAATCCGCTGCAGGCATACCAGGAAGTTGGCTAGCGTCTCGGCGAACTCGGTCAGGTCGTCGATCGCTGCAGCGCTAGCGGGCACTCCGTCGAGCCACCGATAGATGGACCAATTCCAGGGATACCCGTCGCCGGGTTCCCCCATGGCCACTGGAACGGGGATCGGCAGCGGCAGTTGCGGCGCGAGCACCGGGAGCCAGCGGTGCTCCTTGGATACCTGTGCAGCGTACGACTGTGCGCTGGGCAGCCGCACCAACAGGTCCGGGCCAAGGCGAAACGTCCGGTTGTCCCAGCCGTTCGGTTCGGCCGCGGTGATGGGGAGACTGGACCACTGCGGGAACTGCGACCCGACGAGCCGGGCTACCAGCTGGGTGTCAATCTCCACCGGCCTAGTGTTGCCGAATGGCCAACCTGATTCTGGAAGACATCGGGCTGGAAACTTCACTCTGGATGCAGCATCCTCCCCCGGTTTGCGCCTGAGTCGAATGCCGCAGGCTCATCTGGAGTGAAGTTTCCAGCGGATTTCGTCGAGATCAAACGTTCAGGCGGGGTCACCTGGTTCTATCGGTGCCGCCATGAGTCGAATAGGGTCGGCTCGTGCCGAACAGCCTGCTTATCGTCCATGTCGACATCGCGGTCGTGCCTGATCAACTTCAAGGCTTCCTTGCCGCGACGGAGGAGAACGCCGTTGCAAGTCGAAAGGAGTCGGGGGTGGTGCGATTCGACGTGCTAAGCGATCGCGCCGATCCCAACCACGTCGTACTGGTCGAGATTTATCGAGACGAGGCGGCTGCCGCAGCGCACAAGGACACCGGGCACTATCAGCGCTGGCGCGACATGGTCGCGCAGATGATGGCCCGGCCTCGTGAGGCGACCCGCTACGTCAATACATCTCCCGAAGACGCGGACTGGTAGTGGTGGTTCGCTTCGATCTCGCAGTACCGGGCGACATACGTTTTGGCGCCGGCAGGGTCAGCGAGGTGCCGGGCGTGCTTGCCGATCTTGGCGCCAGCAGAGTACTGGTTGTCACTGGTCGCACGACCTCGCGAGCGGATGGAATCCGGTCCGCACTCAAGGACGCCGATATCTCGAGCGTGGTGTTTGGCGTCGTGACCGAGCCATCGGTCGAGCGGGTACGCGCCGGCCTTGACTTGCTCTTGGAAACGAGCTGCGATGCCGTCCTCGGATTCGGTGGGGGCAGCGCGCTGGATGTTGCCAAAGCTGTTGCCGTGCTGGCCACATCAGGCACCGACATTATGGATCATTTAGAGATCATTGGTGCCGGCCGCCCACTCGAGCGGCCCGGCCTGCCATGCGTCGCCGTCCCGACCACCGCCGGCACAGGTTCTGAAGTCACGCGCAACGCAGTGCTGTCCGGCGGCGGAGTCAAAGCGAGCCTCCGAAGTCCGCTGCTGTTACCAACGGTCGCGCTGGTTGACCCCGATCTGCTCGTCGGCGCACCTAGGCCAACGATCGCCGCGAGCGGAATGGACGCGCTGTCCCAGCTGATCGAGCCGCTGCTGTCGCAGCGTGCCCACCCGTTCACCGATGCGCTGGCTCGTGATGGCATCCGGCGCTCGGCTCGATCACTGCGGCGCGCGTACGAGGAAGGAATGGAGGACTCTGGCGTACGCGAAGACCTCGCGATGGCCAGCCTGTTCAGCGGGATCTGTCTGGCTAATTCTGGGCTCGGCGTCGTCCATGGCCTCGCTGCCGCGTTAGCTGCGCGACTGTCGGCGCCGCATGGCGCCGTATGCGCCGCCACTGTCGCCGCGGCCGTGGATGTCAATCTGCGAGCCCTGCGCGAGCGAGCACCTGAGCACCCGGCGCTCCCCCGGATCACCGAGGTCGCGACCCTACTCACTGGCCGATCGGATGCGACCGCAGAAGACGCCATCGCCTGGCTACAGGAGCTGACGGGCGCGCTGTCCGTTCCTGGTCTAGCGAGCTACGGCCTCAGTCACGACCAGATCGATGCTGTCGTAGCGGCTGCTCAGAACGCCTCAAGCATGCGAGGAAACCCGATCGAGCTCAGTGATCAAGAAGTCAGCGAAATTGTGACTCGTTCACTGTGAGGCCGGCAGCACTCACGGCGCACGGCGGTTAGGCGTGCGAAGCCTTGCTGCGGTGCCGATACCACTGCCATCCCGCGGTCACGAGCAGGGCACCGACCAGCGATCCGATGATGCCGCTGGGACGGAGCCGCAGCCCGTCCCCTGACAGCAGACTGATCAGCAGTCCGCCGAGGAAGGACCCGGCGAGTCCCGCCACAAACGCCAGCGTCCAGTCGATACCCTTGGCGGACTTGCCCAAGATCAACTGTGCGCCGGCACCGATCAGTATGCCGAACAAAATGAGCCCGAGGATAAGCATGACCGGCAGCTTAGATGGTCCAGCGCGCGTGCCGCGTATGGCATGGCCGCGGCAATCGTCATCGCAACGCTCTGGCGGTACGCGTCGCAGCCCGCGTCTGCCGTCCGGAGACGGCTAGGAAGGGTCGAATCACTCGCAACGACACGCGTTGGACGTCTTCAGAACAGAAACGTCGGTTCCGGTCGACTTGAAGCAGATTCGCTGAAGCCTCTTGTTTGAGACGTACTAAGCGATCAATCTGGAAGAGCTTGCATCGCGACACTCCTCGGTTGCCCGAACACCGGGCGGGAGAGCTCACCGATGCAACATTCGGCGGTGATCGAAGTGCCTCAGGTCAACGGATCGTTGATCGTACTTGTTGTGTTCGTGGGCCTGCTCTTGCTCACCAAGCCGCGGCCTCGAGGTGTCGTTGTCCGGCTTGCCAAGCGGGTCGGGGACTGGGCGACGGCCCACCGCCAACCAACCGAGGAATGGGACCCTGAAGAACAGCAGCTGTGGTTGCTGGAACGCCGTCGCAAGCTGTGCGCCGACCTTCGCCGCATCGAGCACCTGCTGGCCACTGATGAGTGGATGTCAGCCACTCGACAACGCGGCAACCGGATCGCCTACTACAGGCTGGTGGATGATCTTCGCCACATTCCCGATGTGTTCCCGACGATCTTCCAATCCCAGACCTTCGACCCCTGGGACGAACCCGCTATCGACCCGCGATTCACAGGGCTGCTCAACGGTGGCTCTGCAACGCAGCGGCGGACAGTGGAAGTCCTCGAGATCGGGTGGGATCGCCGCCGACGCTGATCCCCTCAGATGTGAAGGACACCAGCAGCAAGGAACCCACCATCGACCGGAATCGTGTGTCCGGTGATGTACGACGCGTCCTCCGAGCAGAGGAAGGACACGGCGGCGGCGATTTCCTGCGGCCTGCCATAGCGGTTCATCGGAACCAGTCGTAAGTAACTTTGCCGCGTCGCTTCGGTATGAACAGCTCGTGTGAGGTCGGTATCAACTGGACCTGGCGCGACCGAGTTGACCGTGATGTTGTCCCTGGCGAGCTCAATCGCCAGTTGTCGGGTAAGCCCGATGATCGCGGCCTTGGACGTTCCGTAGGCAATCCTTCCGGCACTTGCGCGTACGCCGCTTATCGAGGAGATGTTCACGATCCGGCCACGGCCGCGGTTCCTCATCAGAGGAACGGCATGTTGTGTCATCAAGAGCGCGCCGGTGACATTGACCGCGATAGTGGACTCCCAACGCTCCAGCGGCAGCTCCGAGAGCGGCGCTGTGCTGGCGATTCCCGCGTTGTTCACCAGTACCTCGCATCGGCCGACGTGATCACTAAGCCACTCGAACAGCGCCGCGACCGACCTCGCCGTCGAGACGTCCACCTGCCTGCCACTCGCCTCACCGCCGGCAGCAGAGATGTCGCTCGCAACTGCTTCGGCCCGCTCACCGTCAAGATCGGCGATGACGATCATGAAACCGTCCGCCGACAGTCGTCGAGCAATTGCTTCACCTATGCCGGCCGCACCGCCGGTGACGACCGCTACACCTAGCTGATGATCAGCGCTCATAACCGCATTCCCATCGTTCGCTCTTGATCACCGCTGCCGCCCCGCTCGACGGTGACACAGCCAGTTCGACTGCGATACGTTATTGCCAGACCGATGGTCGAGGGCCGTCGGAGAAACGGGTCGGGCGTATGCGAACACGTGCGCTGGTCATCCCCTCGGCGGTCGTCGGCCTCGTTGTGTTCATCATCATGGCCGTTGTCATCGGAGTCGGCCCAACCCTCAGACCACCAACAGCGGCCGGCGCCGCCCCGAGCAGCCCCTCGCCCAATTCGGCTGGCAGCCCCGCCGATGAGTCCGTACCGACGACCTTCAAGACTGAACAGCGCCGCCCTTTCCAGGCGCCAATCGAGCTGCAATCGGAAAACGGAGTGCTGCGAACCGCGTTTACCGTGGAGCCGACAACCTTCCCTGTGGCGGGCGCGATGATCAAGGGCTACGCCTATCAGGGCCAGTACATCGGCCCGACGCTGCGGGTCCACCCCGGCGACACGGTCAGAATCGATCTGACGAATCGGCTCGGGCAGCCCACCAACCTGC
>DATDKX010000367.1:0-11288 GCA_036519615.1 Propionibacteriaceae bacterium | reverse complement strand
GGTGGTGATCTCGGACGCACGCTTGGGCGAGGTGATCGCGATCCGCGACATGATGTACCTCTCGCTGTCTTACGACCACCGGCTGATCGACGGCGCGGAGGCAGCCCAGTTCCTTAGCACGCTCAAGGCGCGGCTAGAGGATGGCGACTTCGGCGCCGAATTCGGGCTCTGAGACCGGATTTAAGCAAAAGAACCGATCTGAGAGGAAACCCATGAAGGTCGTCGTCCTCGGTGCCACGGGAAATGTCGGGACGAGTGCTGTGGAGGCGCTCGCCGCGGACCCCTCTATTACGGAGATCGTCGGAGTCGCCCGCCGGACGCCGTCGTCATGGCAGCCAGCGAAGACCCGGTTCGAAGCTGCCGACGTCCGGACGCCGGAGGTCGCGCAACATCTGCAGGGCGCTGATGCTCTCGTACTACTGACGTGGGCTTTCCAGCCAACACACAAGCCCTTAGTGACCTGGGACGTCAACGTGCTCGGCAGCATGAACGCTCTGCAGGCTGCGGCGGATGCGGGCGTGCGGACTGTGGTTTATGCGTCCTCACTCGCCGCTTATTCACCCGGACCCGGCAGGCACGTGGACGAAAGCTGGCCGACCCACAGCGTGCCCACCGCAGCCTACGGCCGGGAGAAGGCCTACCTGGAGCGCTACCTCGACGCTTACGAACTGCGTCACCCGGAGATTCGGGTCGTGCGGCTGCGTACGTGTTTCATCTTCAAGCGGTCGTCGGCCAGCGAACAGCGGCGGATCTTTGCCGGGCCGCTGGTTCCGCGGGCGTTGCTCCGGCCAGGGCGCCTGCCGGTCGTCCCGTTCCCCGCCGGCCTCCGGTTCCAAGCGATGCATGGCGACGATGCTGGCGAGGCGTACCGGCTGGCGCTGCTGAGCGATGCCCGCGGCGCTTACAACGTCGCTGCAGATCCGGTTATCGACAGGGAAGCATTCGGCAAACTGCTGGAAGCACGGGCCGTGCAGGTGCCGAAGCAGGCCTTCTCAGTCGCGATGGCAGGCGCGTGGCGGCTGCGACTCATCCCCTCGGACGAGTCGCTGCTGAAGATGTTTGTCTCGCTGCCGACGCTGGACGCGAGCCGTATTCGTGCTGAGCTGGGCTGGGAGCCGCGACGTTCTGGAGCCGATGCGCTGCGCGAGGTCATGGACGCCATGGCTGAGGGCGAAGGTGGTCCCACCCCACCCCTGCACCCCACCAACGGCAAGGCGCGGCCCTCGTCGGAATGATCAGATACCCGGAGTCAAGCAACCACTCAAGGGCATGGCCGAAGAAGGGCGACTCAGGGCTGAGTTCGGTCTTTGGCGCCGAGCTAGCGAGCATTACTCATGAAGTGGTTACTGGCGGGCGCATCGGGCTTTCTGGGCACGGCGATGAGGGTGCGGCTCGCGAGTGAGGGTGAGCCCGTCGTCCGACTGGTATGTCGCGAGCCGGCGACCTCGACCGAGTTCTGGTGGGATCCGGATTCAGGCGAACTAGACACGTCCGCGTTCGACGGCGTCGACGTAGTGGTGAACCTAGGCGGCATACCCGTCGCTCCACTGCCCTGGACGCAGTCGCGACGAGAGCAAATCCTCGCCTCACGCGTCAATACCACGAGCACGGTGGCACGCGCCCTTGCCGCACAGGCCGGCAGCCGCCCACGAACCCTCATTCAGGCAAGCGGCATAGCGCGCTATGGAACTAGTTCTGAAATTGAGCCATATATCGAAGACTCACCCGCGGCGGCCGATTACCTCGCACAGGTAACGACAAAATGGGAGGCGGCCACCGAGCCGGCAGGCAATGCCGGGGTGAGGGTGGTGTTGCTCCGCACCAGCCCCGTCATGGACTCCAGCGGCGGGCAGTTTGCTCTCATGAAACTGGCCTGGTCCTGCGGCCTCGGGGCCACACTCGGCGACGGCAGTCAGCGGATGCCCATGATCAGTCTCCGCGACTATCTGGCAGTCGTGCATTGGGCGGCAAGCAATGAGCAAGCCTCGGGCCCGTACAACCTGACCATTCCACAGCCCGCTACCAATGCGGAATTCACCGATGCGTTAGCGGCTGCCTTGCATCGGCCCCGGTTCCTTCTCGCCCCAGCTCCCATCATCCGCACCGCACTCGGTGAGCTGGCAGGCCAACTAGTCGGGGACATGTACGCGATCCCCAAGGGACTTACCGACAGTGGCTTCGTCTTCAGCGACCCCACCGTCAACGACGTTATCGCCTCCGCGTTGGGCCGGAGGGCACAACACTAGACTCAGCCCATGGCACTGGAGTTCGTCGATCTTGGGTTGGGTAGCGAATACCTCGACTACCAGGCCACCTGGGACCTGCAGCGCGCCATTCACGCCGAGGTATCAGCCGGCAATCGCGCGGACACGGTGCTGCTTCTGGAGCATGCGAGCGTCTACACCGCTGGTAAGCGAACAGAGGCTCAGGAACGGCCTCTCGACGGTACGCCAGTGGTCGACGTCGACCGCGGCGGCAAGATCACTTGGCACGGTCCAGGCCAGCTAGTGGGTTACCCGATCCTTCGGCTGCCGGAGGCGGCACTAGTTGTGGATTACGTACGTCGGCTCGAAGAGGCCATGATCGCCATGCTTGCTGCGTACGGCCTGAGCACCGGTCGGATCCGTGGTCGCTCGGGGGTTTGGCTTGCCGCGGATGATCACCGACCGGAGCGCAAGATCGCTGCCATCGGAGTCCGGGTCGCAGCAGGTACGACGATGCACGGCTTTGCGCTCAATGTCGATCCAGATCTATCGGCGTTCGATCAGATCATTCCGTGTGGACTGACGGGGGTCGGCGTGACATCGATGGCCGCCGAGATCGGTAGCCGCATCGCGGTTACCGAGGTGGCACCCGCGCTCATTCCGCATTTGCAGCGCTACTTGGCCTTCGAGGAATACATCCAGTCCCCTGACATCGGGTTAGCGCCGGACACAACCCCTCCGAGGGTTGCAGTCGGTGCCGCCTGACCTGCAGACGTCGGCCGCCAGCGTTCGCAGTCGGGCCGTCGTCGCGTCGCCCGTCGTTGATTACGCCGTCGAGGCGTACAGCCTGAGGAAGGTGTATCGCACCCGCGGCGGCAAACGCGCCGCCGTTGACGGGCTCGACTTACGGGTGCCGGTAGGCGGAGTCCACGGCTTCCTCGGCCCCAACGGCTCCGGCAAGACAACCACCATCAGGATGCTTCTCGGATTGATCACTGCGGACTCCGGTCATATTCGAATCTTCGATCACGAGGTGCCGCTGGCTATTGATCAGATCATCGACCGGGTGGGCGCCGTCGTAGAGCAGCCCAGGTTCTTTCCGGCGTTTTCTGGTCAGAAGAACCTGGAGCTCATCGCCCGCGCGATTGGCGCACCGCGTCGCCGCGTTGACAAAGTGCTCCGCGCGGTGGGCTTGGGCCGTCGTGGCACAGACAAGTTTCGTCACTATTCCCTTGGCATGAAACAGCGCCTTGCGATAGCCGCAACGCTGCTCAAGGACCCGGACTTGTTGATCTTCGATGAGCCGACCAATGGCCTAGACCCAGCGGGCATTCAAGAGATCCGCACCATGATGCGGAACCTGGCGCGACATGGAAAGACGGTGCTCGTCTCGAGTCACATTCTTACTGAGGTGCAGCAGATCGCTGACACGGTCACGATCATTGGTCGTGGCCGGCTGCTGGCCGAAGGCAATGTCAGTGACATCCTTGCTGCCAGCGGACAGTTGTCGGCACGGGTCGGTGTTTCAGATCATTTGCGGGCCAGCGAGGTGCTTACGGCATCAGGCTTCTCCGTTGAGCCGCTGGCCAGTCGACTACTCAAAGTCAGTCTGAGTGATCAGAGACTGGACCTTGCAGTTATCACCCGGCTGCTTGCTGATCAAGGTCTGTACGTTTCCGAGCTCACGCCGATCCAACCGGACCTGGAATCGGTCTTCTTGAATTTGACGGGCGGTGATCATGCGGGGACTCGGCAGCGGCGCCGGCAACCCGAACAACGTCGGCGGCAGGCGGGCCGGCACCAGCCAGAAGGACGCCGGCAGCCGCAACCTCAACGGTCCAGCCGGTCGGAGATAGGAGATTGGACGAGGGGGTCATGATCCGGCTGCTCTCGGCCGAAGCCACCAGGCTTCTCAGTCGGCGATTCACCGGCATTGCTCTATTGGTATTGCTGCTCGGGCTCGGCGGTTACCAACTTGTGGTCAACGACTCACTCTCACCGCTGACCGGCGAACAACTCGCCGCGGCGGAGCAGGCGTACCAGCAGTCACATCAGGACTGGGTGGACAACCACGAGAAATACGAACAGGACTGTCGCGACACAGGCGGCACCGCAGAGGATTGCACCGTACCGGAGCCCACGCTGAACGATTTCAGCGTGGAGCCAACGCCGTTCAAGGAAGCTGCCAGAACATCACTCGAGCTGTCGACCGTTCTGGTCTCCTTGGTGACTTTCATGATCGGCGCGAGCTTCATCGGCGCTGAGTACAGCTCCGGCTCGATTTCGAATTGGCTGACCTTCGTCCCCAGACGCGGCCCTGTCTTCTGGTCGAAGCTGCTCACCATGATCGGGTTTGCGGCGCTGGTTGGCGCGTTGGGTGCCGCGCTCGTGGTTGCCGCCGCCATTGTGCTGGCCCGATTCCATAACTCTGCGATCGAGTCGCTGCGAGATCTTGCCGGAATGGGAGCGCGCAGCGTGTTGGCCGTCGTCGGGCTGGCCGTGCTTGGCTTCTGTCTCGGTGTGGTAACCCGACATGCCGCGGGCGCCATTGGCGTCCTGCTTGCGTTCGTTGTTGTTTCGTTCGTACGAGTCGGGCCTTTGAGCGCGTTGTCGTGGGCGCAACGCATTACACCCTGGACCCCCGAAGGAAACCTGGCGGCAATCGTCGAGCGAGGCCACAGGTACTACGTGCCGGTCGAGAAAATGACGTCAGACGGGGTACAGATCGAATTTGCCGAGCACAGTCTGAGCCTTATTCACGGGGTTGCTTACTGGGCGATCCTTCTCCTGCTGATCGTTGGAACCTCATTACTGATCTTCAGACGGCGCGACGTCGTGTGAGCTCCGTCAATCCGCAGTGAGCGGTGCGAGCAATCCGCAGTGAGCGGAGCGAGCATGGCGAGTGGAGCAATCCAACACAGTAGGCTGATCTGGTGACGATCGCCCCCGAAGGCCGGAGGCTGCTGCGTCTGGAAGTTCGCAACGCAAGCACGCCGATTGAGAAGAAGCCGTCGTGGATTAGGACGACCGCGCGGCTGGGGCCGGAGTACCGCGAGCTCCATGAGCTGGTGAAAAGCCAGGGCCTGCACACCGTCTGCCAAGAAGCCGGATGTCCGAATATCTTCGAATGCTGGGAGGACCGGGAGGCGACATTCCTCATCGGTGGCGATGTCTGCACTCGGCGCTGCGATTTCTGCCAGATCGATACCGGCAAGCCGGCCACCTTCGACGCGAGCGAGCCACTCCGTGTCGCCGAGTCGATTCAGAAGATGGCTCTCCGCTATGCCACAGTCACCGGTGTGTGCCGGGATGACCTTCCTGATGAGGGCGCCTGGCTTTATGCAGAGACCATCCGCAGAATTCATGAGCTCAACCCCGATACCGGCGTTGAGATGCTGGCCCCGGATTTCTCCGGCAATGCGGAGTATTTGGGTCAGATCTTCGAAACCGAGCCTGAGGTCTTCGCACACAATGTGGAGACCGTGCCGCGAATCTTCAGACGCATCCGCCCCGGCTTCCGCTATGAACGCTCCCTCGATGTTTTGCGAGCATCACGGGCAGCTGGTCTCATCACCAAGTCCAATCTGATCCTCGGCATGGGCGAGACCCGTTCGGAGATATGCGAAGCGCTCACCGATCTCTACGATGCCGGTGTCGAGATCCTCACGATCACGCAGTACCTCCGGCCGTCGCCGCGCCATCATCCGGTCGAGCGCTGGGTCAAGCCCGAGGAGTTTGTCGAACTCGCGGACGAAGCAAACGAGGTCGGTTTCGCCGGCGTCATGAGCGGTCCCCTCGTACGCTCCTCCTATCGTGCAGGCCGGCTTTACCGCCAGGCCATCCACAACCGCCAAGCCTCGGCGAACCATGCTTCAGTGGTCTAGAACAGCAGCAGAACAGAATCGAGACCGGAGAGTGAGTAGCAATGGCTGACGCGGCGTCCAGAAACGCTAAGAGCGGCGCCAAGGACCCGAAGGCTGCAGCCAAAGGCGCCAAAGCTCAGGCCAAGGCTGCCAAGCAGGCAGAAAAGGCACGCAAGAAGGCCAGCAACGATCCGAAGGATATGGGCCGGATTCGGCAGATCGTTAGGGCGTACCAGGTCACCCATGAGTACGACCGAGCCCTTCCCTATATCTTGCTCGGCGCCTTCTTGCTGCCCATCGCGCTCGGTGTGATCATTGGCCTGCTCTGGGGCCACGCCTTCAACGTGATCTTCATCGGCATCATGCTCGGGATCCTGGCCGCAATGTTCATGCTGGTTCGCCGAGCTAAGCGGGCCACCTACAAGCGCTACGCCGGAAAGACCGGCTCAGCCGAAGTAGCCCTGCAAATGCTGCCGAAGAAATGGGTCTCTACGCCCGGCATTGCGGCGAATCGGAGTCGGGATGTGGTGCACCGCACCCTTGGACCGGGTGGGCTGGTGCTCATCGGCGAGGGCGAATCTGGTCGGGTTCGGCAACTTCTCGCCAGCGAGGTGAAGAAGCACGAAAGGGTCGCGTACGGGATCACCGTGACAACAATCGTCATGGGCGACAAAGAAGGCCAGGTGCCGTTGGAGAAGCTCGCCGACCACATTCGCAAACTGCCCAAGGCGCTGCAGCCCTACCAGATCACTGACATCAAGCAGCGGTTACGGGCCCTTGATGCACTCCGTCCACCAGTGCCGATACCGAAGGGCCCGATGCCGACAAATCCGCGCCAGGTGAAGGGCGCCCGCCAGGCCATGCGTGGTCGCTGATCAGGCGGATCGCAGCGCGTCCCTGAACACCTTGTCAGCGCGTCATTGATCAATGGGCAACCTGATCAACGCCGAGCGCGTCACGATGAGCTACGGCACTCGTACGCTCCTCGACAGCGTCAGTCTCGGGCTCGACCGCGGTGAGGTCGCTGGGATTGTGGGCCGGAACGGAACCGGCAAGACGACCCTGCTGCGGATCCTGGCGGGGACGCTAACGGCCGACAGCGGGCGGGTGACCCAGACGAGCTACTTGTCGATCGGCTTCCTGCAGCAAAGTGAGGAGATCACCGTCGATGCATCCGTACGCGATCTGATCGTCGGCGGCGCACCGGACCATGTTTGGGCTGCGGATTCTGGACGGCGATCGATAGTCGCTCATCTGCTCTCTGATGTCGATCTTGACGCCCGAATCAGTACCTTGAGCGGTGGCGAGCGTCGCAGAGTCGCGCTCGTGGAGCTGCTGCTCGCCGATCATGACATGTTGATCTTGGACGAGCCAACGAATCATCTCGATGTGGAGGCGGTCGACTGGTTGGCAAGGCATCTGGATGATCTTCGGGCAGCTGATGTCGCCATGTTGATCGTCAGCCACGACCGCTGGTTCCTCGACGCTGTCTGCAGTCGGATCTGGGAGGTGCATGACGGCCAGGTCGACGCGTACGAGGGCGGCTACGCAGCGTACGTGCTGACCCGGGCAGAGCGCCAGCGCCGGGTCGCCGGGATCGCCGCACGGCGCAGGAATCTGCTTCGCAAAGAACTGGCGTGGCTCCGCCGCGGCCCGCCGGCTCGTACCTCCAAGCCGAAGTTCCGACTGGATGCGGCGACCACGTTGATTGCCGACGAGCCTGCGGCGCGCGATCGGCTGCAGCTGCAGCGATTGGCCACCGCCCGATTGGGCAAGGACGTTTTCGACCTTGACCGGGTGACCGTGACGCTCGGCGGCCGGCCCATGCTTCATGACGTCTCCTGGTCCATTGGCGCAGGCATGCGAATCGGCGTCGTCGGTGTCAACGGCTCGGGAAAGACGACACTGTTGCGGCTGCTGGCTGGTGACCTCGCGCCGGACTCCGGAATTATCAAACGCGGCAAGACGCTCCGCATTGGATACCTGAGCCAGGCACTTGACGACGTCGACGGCAACGAACGGGTTCTTGAGTCGATCGATCGGATACGTCGGCAGGCTCGGCTTGCCACAGGCGCCGAGGCCAGTGCCCGCTCATTGCTGGAAGATTTCGGGTTCACAGGCGACAGGCTGACTGCCAGGCTGAAGGACCTCTCTGGCGGTGAACAACGGCGGCTTCAGATTCTCCGGGTGCTGCTCGACGAGCCGAACGTGCTGCTGCTGGATGAGCCCACCAACGACCTCGACATCGAAACCCTGACGGTGATTGAGGACTACCTCGACCGCTGGCCGGGAACCCTGCTCGTAGTCACCCTTGATCGCTACTTCCTCGAGCGTGTCTGTGACGTGAGCTACGCGCTGATGGGAAATGGCTCATGTGTATTGCTCCCAGGTGGTGTTGATCAATACCTGAAGTCCCGTCGTGAGCCGCCACTCGAAATCTCGCCGGCCAAGACCTCGATCAAGAGCCAATCGGCTACCTCAAGCGCAACGTCTCGGCAGGCCAAGAAGGACCTCGCTCGCCTGGAACAGCAAATCGCCCGACTCGATCGGCAACTCGTATCGCTGCATGAGCAGATGGTGACCGCGGCGGGCGATTATCAACGGCTGACCGAACTGCAGCGCGAAATGGAGTTGATCACTGCCAGCAAGGACGAGCTAGAGCTGGCATGGCTTGAGGCCGCGGACGTTGCTGGTTAGGCTTCGGGGCTAATTTGGGCTACATGGAGACTGCATTGGAGCAGCTCGTCGCCACCGTAGGTGATGCGGTACGCACCGATCCCGTCACCTGCGAGAACTACCGCTTCGATTGGTCCCGCGATCCAACAGCCGGAGTTCCGCTCGCGGTTGTCCGCCCGCGTGACGCTGCCGAAGTGCAGAGCACCGTCCGATGGGCAGCCGAGCATCACGTACCCGTTGTTCCCCGCGGCGCGGGCAGCGGGCTGTCCGGCGGATCCTCGGCGGTTGCCGGAGGCATTGTGATCAGCCTCGAGCGGATGCGCTCGATCGAGATCGATCTTGCCGCTCGGGTCGCTGTTGTCGAGGCAGGCGCCTTCAATGCCGACGTCAAGGCCGCGGCGGCCCAGCATGGTTTGTGGTATCCGCCAGACCCGTCGTCGTACGAGATCTGTTCGATCGGCGGCAATATCGCCACCAACGCCGGCGGACTGTGTTGTGTGAAGTACGGCGTTACGACGGACTATGTGCTTGGCCTTGATGTCGTGCTCGCCGACGGAACGCTGATCACCCTGGGCGGCAAGCGGATCAAGGATGTAGCCGGCCTGTCGCTCATCAAACTCTTCGTCGGCAGCGGAGGCACGCTCGGCATCATCACCCGCGCTGTCCTTCGGCTGATTCCCGCACAGGGCCCACGGTCGACCTTGGTTGCCTACTTCCCCACTGTGCAGGCCGCCGCCGACACTGTCGTTACGATCGGCAAGACATTGCGCGCTTCCATGATGGAGCTCATGGATCAGACCTCAATCAACGCGGTCGAGGACTACCGCTCGATGGGACTCGACCGCTTGGCCGGAGCGATGCTCATCGCTCAGTCGGATGCCCCGGGCGCCGCCTCTGCAGCAGAAATCGAAATCATGGAAGCTGCCTGTACGACCGCTGGCGCCAAAGAAGTCTTCGTCACCACTGATCCAGATGAAGGTGAGCTGTTCGTCGCTGCGCGTCGGGCGGCGTTCCCCGCAATCGAGACGCGCGGCGCCATACTCCTAGAGGACGTCGGTGCGCCCGTGCCCGCGCTCCCCGAGCTGCTCTCAGGCATCGCCTCGCTCGCTGAGCGGTACGCCGTCGAGATCCCGGTCGTAGCTCATGCTGGGGATGGCAACACTCATCCGATCGTCGTTTTCGATCGCGGAGATGCCGTGGCGCACGAGCGGGCCTATCTGGCCTTCAACGAGATCATGCAGCTGGCGATCCGGCTCGGCGGAACGATCACTGGTGAGCACGGGGTAGGCCGAGCCAAGAAGGCCGCCCTGCCGGCTCAGCTCGGCCCGGACGTCATGGCTCTCTCACACAAGATCAAGAACGCCCTCGACCCGCTTGGCATCCTCAATCCCGGAGCGATCTTCTAATCTCCGGTCAGAGCTCAACCGCAGAAAGTGCGGGCGAGTGACGCATTTCCGCGGGGACCGCAAAGCGACTGGCGCGTTGGGAAGCTCTGCTTAACGACTCGCCCTTCCGACTGACCGGTCGGTTAAGGGCAATGAGCCGCTGGCAACGCGCGATGTGATCTCTCCTGTGGGCCCGTGACAAGCTTCGCGCGCGAAAATCTGTCACTCGCCCGCACTTTCGCTGTCAGAGCTGATCAGGATGGAGTCAGCGTCGGTTGATCACGACTGTGCCTGCGGCAAGATCTTGAAGACCACGCCGATCTGTCGAGATGATCATGGCAGGCAGCGCAAGCGACACGAGGAATGCACGTAGCAGCGCTCGCGGGAGACCGAGCGGCTTCATATCCAGCCGAACCAGGGCAATGCGGCTGAGCAGCTGCCCGAAGCTGCCACCTGCCAGCCAGGACAGCACGGTGGATTCGACAAAGAAGACGGTCAAGATCATCCACGCCCGCCAGCCACCACCCGTAAGCACTGCAGAGCCGAAGAATCCAACCGCCACCGCCATGCAAGCGGCCCAGTCGATGATCAACGCCCCGATCCGGGCCCGCCAGCTTGCCAGGGATCCGCGACCCTCCTGCGGCAAGCCGAGACGGTGGCCTGGATAGGCTTCGTTGGCCGAGGCTGTATCCGCCGCATTGTCCGCCACGTGGCCGAGGCTACCTGGCGCGTACGCGGGCTGACTTCCCAGCGCGGGGTGGTCGTGTTACATGGGCGAAACATTTGTGCAACTGCACAGAAATCGCATCTCCATTAGGCTTCCAAAACAGCCGGGGGCGGATCCCAGATCCGCTTTCGTCCAGCATTGCTTGTTCAGCGTCGAGTACGCGTGAGTGCTCAAGGTTGAGCTGGTTGTCCATTTGCGTGCCGTCAAAGCGCGTAACCACACAGCGTGCCCAAGGCACGATTTACCTCACCGGAGGACAGATGTTCCAAGGAGCCGACGACCTGTTGGCCTATGTCAAGGATGAGGGCGTCGAGTTCATCGACATTCGCTTCTGCGACCTGCCCGGCATCATGCAACACTTTACGGTCCCGGTGGGCACGTTCGGCCCCGAGTACTTCGAGGACGGAGTCAATTTCGACGGTTCGTCGATCCG
>DATDKX010000366.1:0-3223 GCA_036519615.1 Propionibacteriaceae bacterium | reverse complement strand
CTTAGCACCGGCGACGTGCAGGTGCTGATCGCGCGACATCATGATCGGCTGACCCGCAACGCAGAGGACTTTGACCGGTTCATGAAGATCTGCGGCAAGGCTAAGATCAAGATCAGTCTGTATACCGGCGGCGAGCTGGATTTGTCCACAGCGAGCGGGGGGTTCTACGGCTTCATGGAGACCGGTCGATCATGGTACGAGTCGGCCAACAGGAGCCAGCGAGTGAAAGACGCAGTCGAGCGGAACGCCAGATCGGGCAAGCGAACTGGCGGAGGATCCAGGCCGTTCGGCTACAAGATCATCCGGCAGGACCTCGGCGAGAGCGCTCCTCGTCGGTGGCGCATCGTTGGCGAGGAGCTGGAGCCAACCGAGGCGGAAGCGATCAAGGAAGCCGCCGCCCGAGTGCTGAGGGGTGAGAGCCTGCGCAGCATCGCTATGGACTGGAACAAGAGGGGAATCAACCCCGTGGGCGGCAACAGCACGAAGGCCGAAGACAAGCGCGCAGACCAGCGCAAGGGCGCTGCTCTGTGGCACGGATCAATGATTCGGCGGGTGCTGATGTCCCCTCGGATTGCGGGCCTTAAAGAGCATCGCGGCGAGATCGTCGGCGAGGCCACGTGGCCAGCGATCATCGACCGCGCCACCCATGATCGACTAGTCGGGCTGCTAGGGGACGAGAGCCGCCGACCCGCGAACTACGGCAGGCCGCGCGTCCACCCCCTCGCTGGCTTGCTCTACTGCGGATCATGCGGCGGTCGATTGGCAGCTACCTCCAGCCGAGGCAGGGTCGCGGCTACGGGTGCCGGAAAGACAAGAACCCAGACTGCGAGGCCCGGGTGCGAATCGTCGCCGAGCCTCTGGAGGCTTACATCGAGGGCTACGTGATCGACCAGGCGCGGAACCCTCGCGCACGGAAGATCGCGCAGTCAGATGATGATCGGCTGAAGCGTATCGCCGAGATCAGCGCTGAGATCACAGAACTCCAGCGGCAGAAGAAAGACGCCTTCAGGATGAAGCTGCGAAGGGAGGTCGATCTCCAGACGTTCAGGGAGGTTACGAAGGAGATGGACACAGCCCTTGACCAGCTCGATAGGGAGGACAAAAGTCTTACCAGCGAAGCGGCCATGCCGGAGCTGCCTGACCCATCGCTGGCGTGGGAGGACCTATCTGCTGTTGATCGGCGCGCGCTCACCGAGATGCTGGTCGACAAGATCATCATCGCCAGGCACCCGAGCAAGATCGACAAGGACGGCAGGCGCCACTACCTCATCCGCGCCATCCCATACCAAGATCCCCAGCAAGAGGCTGAGCGGGTCAAGGCGGTGCACGAGGCTCGCGTCAAGATCGTCCCCAGGGTCTGAGCATCGGGGCGAGCCAATCACTCCCCCAGCCGCCCGCATACGGGTCCCTTTCGAGCTGTCCGGCGCGGGCACGGATGCGCCGGTCGAGCTGCGGATCGGGCCCCGAGGTGCGCGACGACGACAGCACTGGTTCGTTTCACTTCCGGACCTACGGGCCCCAAGGCCCCGAGTGGCCGCTACTGCGGGGGCATGCAGAAACTCAGCGCCGGCGGGGAAGCTTCTGGACCGCCATCGCGGCTGTCGAGGTGGTGCTGGCCGCGGTTGCCGTCATTCCGGACGTCTGGCTTCCGACTCTAGTCATTCTCGGCCCGGCCGCGATCTCACTCGCCGCCCGGCGGAAAGGATGCAATTCGGACGCTGGGATCCGTCGGCTTCTTTCGCCGCGCGGTTGATCACCGTGGTGCTGGCCCTGACGATCGGATGGACTCTGTTGCCGATCGGTCTGACGATGCCGATCTTGCAGCGACCAAGTGAGCTGCCAGACGTAACCCAACGACGAAGGCGCTGGGCGCACCATCTAACTTGCCCGCTGAGCGCTCATTGTGGGCCGTGGGGCGTTAAGCAGCGCGCGTGGAACGTCACCGATGCGGATTCGCACGGCGGTGTCTCTGCATCAACTTTGCTGCGTTCCCCTTGACTTTGCTACATCTCCATTGAGTAGACGCTGCGGCGTACGTGCATCAAGGCGAGCATTGCCGCCACCGTCAAAGCACAGTAGGCCCCACACTGTGCGCTTTTCGTGACACCGAACCAGACCAAACATAGAAACGGAATCACCGGAACTATCATCGCTGCGGCCATCTCGAAGGAGTTTTTCCAGCCCATGCCGCGGTATACCATCCATGCCACCATCGGGATAGTCATTCCAGCCGCCATTGCCAGCAGGGATTGAGTCGCATACTGGGTCGTTACCTCGTCCCAGGTTATGAATCCCACGATGGCTACGAAGATAAAGGCTGTCACGAGCATGCCAACGATCATGACACCGAGCATCTGCAGGAAGTGTCGCCAGAACGGGGTCACATGTCGCTTACGCGGCCGATCCGTTGCCATCGGCAGACCTGAGCTGTCGTCCTGCGTGGGCGCGGAGAGCTGGTCCATTCGCTGTGGATCCGACGTTCCATCGGGCACCTTCGTCATCACACACCTCCGCTATCTGCCATATTCCGCTGGGGTTCGGCAAGTGGGAAGGGCCAAAGGTCTCACTGATCTTGGACCAAAGGTCCACCACCGGCTCACCCACCGCGGGTCGACATTGTCCAGCCGCTCATCAAGCAGCTACGGATTGGAAGGTGCCGCAAGGTGGCACAGCCACTGCGGCACCCAGCGGAGTGGTCAACTGCACCGGATCACACCGGAACTGCGTGGACGATTCGTCGCTGAGCAAGGCACCCCGAGCTACTTCCGCTCGCAACTTGGAATGCGCGGCTTCGGCGATGGCCTGATAAATCGAACAGCCAGCGGGTTGGGGGCGCAATCCCGGCCCATCCCGCAGTACCGGCAGGGCGGGTAGCGAACTGAGGTGGACGGTGAGCACACCTGCCGCCGGCGCTGGCGTTGGGGAGCACCATGGCGAGGAAGAGGTCAGGAGGCTAAGGATGGGCTAAGGGCCACGTGGCCTTCAGCAGCGGACAGCCTGTCGCCGTCGTCGAGCGGTGAAGCTGTGGTCGGATGACCGAAGGACTCAACGGCGAGCGGATTAAGCTGCGGCTCATCTTTGCCCCGCACGGTCGCGCACGTGGACCGGATCGGCGAACCAGACTGGGTCAACCTCGCTCCCTGGGGTCCCTGACAGGGGACGACCGCGCCACGAAGCCATGCCAACTTAGCCACGCCGTCAGTGCCGGCCTCTCCGCGGCCGT
>DATDKX010000365.1:0-6905 GCA_036519615.1 Propionibacteriaceae bacterium | reverse complement strand
GTGTCGCCTCAACTTCGCGTGACCCCTGAATGTCCATCCAGGCCGTGTTCTTGGTGCTCCACGGCAGGTCGAGGATCGTGTCGAGCCAGGTCCGGATGTCGCCGGACTCAGGGCTCTGGTCACTGGTCCGTTCAAGCTTGTCGACCTCGCACAGCGCTGCCTGACGTACGTCGTCGGGCAGCTGGGCCTCATCGACTCGCGTCCGATAGTCCTGGGCGCCGTCGGACTCGTCCTCGGCGAGCTCCTTCTTCCCGTCAACCTTCTCGGTGTCGTCGGCCGCCAGGTCAACCTTGTCGCCGTCAACCTTCTGGGCGTTAACAGCTGCAGGCTCGGCAGCTCCTGGGTCGGCCATCTCTTGTGTCAATAACTCCTGTGACGGGATTTTCACCCGAGGGATCGGCTGGGTCGGCATGTCCTCGTCAACAGCTGCAGGCTCGGATGTCGGCGCCGGGACTGCCGTTAGCCCAGGCTCGTCGGCAGGAACGGGTGTCACCGTCGAAGCCGCTGATCCTGCGGGAACGAACGGGACTGCACCCGCTGGACTGCCGCAGACGTCGCAGTAACGGTCGACAATCGTGCCAGTACACCCCGGCTGCGTGCAGGCCGGTATAAGGCCGTTGTTCGGTCTCGGGGAAGTTCCCGACGCTCGTCCAACTGCCGTTAGCCCAGCGTCGACGGCAGGGGCTGGTGATGCCGCCGAAGCCGCTGATCCTGCGGGCACGAACGGGGCTGCACCCGCTGGACTGCCGCAGACGTCGCAGTAACAGTCAACAATCGTGCCAGTACACCCTGGCTGCGTGCAGGCCGGCATAAGGCCGTTGTTCGGTCTCGGGGAAGTTCCCGACGCTCGGCCAACTGCCGTTAGCCCAGCGTCGACGGCAGGGGCTGGTGATGCCGCCGAAGCCGCTGATCCTGCGGGAACGAACGGGGCTGCACCCGCTGGACTGCCGCAGACGTCGCAGTAACCGTCGACGATCCTGCCGGTACACCCTGGCTGTCTACAGGCCGTCATGAGACCCCCTGTTTCTCGTGACATCGACATGCGCCATCGTAAAACGGCGCCGAAGTGTTACTTGACCGCTTTCGGGGGGCGATGCAGTGGCAGCGCACGCGGACCATCGAAGTGGCGGAGAAGCCTCGGAAACGTCTCGCGTGTCGCCAGTCGTTATAGCCATTGTCATTATTTGATGTTGCCCGTATACGAGCCCCTACACTTGCCGCTGGGGTGAGAGCTTCACTAGCGGGAGGCCACCTTTGCCGTTCGGCTCGGCGAACGCGTATGTCCGGACGTTCAGCACGAGGGGATCTAGGCCGATGTTGAGTCCATCCAGCTGGCATGCGAGCCGACTGGTGAGAGGCTTGATCGCTGTTGGACTGGCCATTATCGGCGTTGCCTTGGTCTGGGCAGCGCTAGCAAGGCCGGCTACTCCCGATTCAGCCCTCGCTCCTGCGCCGAATGATCAAAGCATGCCGTCGACGCCCCCCAGCATGCCCCAGCCCACCCCGGAAGGACCTACACCGCGAGCGGATCAGACCGACCTTCGCGACCGGACCAGGGGGTTGGTTCTTCCGGAATCTGACCCAGTGGCCGTGTCAATACCGCGGATTGGTGTCCGATCGAGATTGGTCAAGCTTGGACTCAAAGATGGCGAGATGGAGACACCAGCAGACCCTGCGGACGCCGGTTGGTACTTTCGAGGGCCCGCACCAGGCGCGCTCGGGCCGGCCGTCATCGCCGGACACGTGACGTGGAACGGCGCTACTGGGGTCTTCTATCGCCTAGGCGCGTTGCGGCGCGGTGATCAAGTGACCGTTACTCGGCAGGATGGGAAAACCGCTATCTTTACCGTCAGCCGGGTGGCTCGATTTTCGAAGTCGCGGTTTCCGAGCAGTGCCGTTTACGGCCAAATCGACCATGCTGGACTGCGATTGATCACGTGTGGCGGCACCTACGACGCAGCCAGGCACCGCTACGCGGACAACGTCATCGTGTTCGCCAGGCTGGAGGCGGTCCGGTAGTCAGCCGGCTGCGGTCAGCCCTTGATCACTAGCACAAACGATGTGGACGTCATCCCAGATTCGGGGTCCAGTATGCGGAGCTGGTAACGACCCGGCTGGTCCAACTCGACATAGGCCGTGAACTTGCCAGACTGGTCGGTCTTGGTGGGTACCGGGAAGTCCAGCCATTTGCCAGCCTCCCAGCGCTGCACCCGCACAAAAGTGTCCGCTCCACCGCGGTACGTACCTTGGATCCGAACGGTTTGGAACGGTTTGGCGGATTCCGGCGCATTGTGCAATTGAATGGTCTCCCGCTCCGCCGAACCACTCCTAGGCTCGGAGGCTGGTGGAACCGCGCTCGACGACAGCCCGCCAGGCGTCGCACTCTGAGCCGAGGTCGACTCCGCCGCCCGCTCAACCGGCGCTCTCAACAGCAAGAGTCCTAACCAGACCATATTCAGAATGACGAGTACCACAAGAATCAACAGTGCCAGCTGCAGCCTGCGGCTGCGGTCGGGGAGAGCATCACTCGGCGAAAACCGACGGTATGCCGCCTCCAGTTGAACCATCTTGGGACGTCTGATAGCAAGTGCTGCGATCAAAAGCAGCCAAGTCAGGAGCAGGGCGACAGCAATGCCGATTAGCACCTCAAGCCCCCGATGACTCCGCAGTGGCTGGTCCTTGAGATCCTCAATTCTGGGTTAGCAATGCCACCGTTTTCGTCGTCGGCATTGTCGGCAGCGAGCGTCGTGGCACGCTGACGAGTAATCGGCAAACGCTGACCGAGCAGGCCGGGCGCCACTCCGATCTGCTGCCGCTGCCTCAGCGCTTCCTCGAGCTGTACGGCCTCTAACTGCGCCACTGGGAGCTGGCCTCCCAACTCTGAGAGCCTAAGCAGACCCTTGCTTGTGGATGTTGAATCATGCGTCACCTCGATGACGTCACATCCGCAGACACAGGGCGGAGACCAAAAACAATGCGAGTCTAAATCGCGCTTCGCCAGTCTCAAATGTTCGGCGGTGTCGGCTGCCGTGACGCCATTGTCAGGAGAATCCCTGATGTTGATCATTTGCGTGTTAGGCCAAGACCGCCCCAGAGGTGCGGCCAGACCGACTGAGGCCGCTGAATCAACGAACCGTCGGAGCGGTGTCATTCATGGCACGCTGTCCAGACTGCGGCTCGAGCGCGCCGCAGTCATTGGCAACAGCAGAACGGTGATTGCACTACCCGCGACGAGCAGCGATGCGTTTGAGCTGCTCATATGTTTTGATTTCACAGCGACGGCTGTGGCCGCGACCAAACAGATCAACCATGTGACTAGGGCCCTTCGGCCGCCGCGGCCGATCAGTTCCCCTAGCTCGAGCTCGTATCCCCGCGAGCAGGAACAGCATTGCGAGTCCAAGCTCGCGAAGTACTTCAAGACCTTCGCCGACAGCCGCCAGACAAGTACGCCAGGGCCGATCACCACACCCAGCCCAAGGAGTAGAACGACCTCAGGATTCAGTCGTCGAGGTATGAGAGCCGTGAGAACCGGCGCTGCCACAGCGCAGAGAGCGATCCAAAACAATGACGCCGGCGTGACAGCTCATCTGGCGACTGGCGAGCCCAGGCCTTAAGCCTCAATCTCCGGCTGCTGCGGCGCAGGTTCGAGCAAACCAATACGTTCCAGCTTGTCGGCCAAACCCGCACCGTCGGAGGCATAAAGCCACGGCACGGTCGGATCAGCAGCACGCGAGTGACCGCGGAAGCTACTACCTGCCAGGACTGCCTCGCTCGGTGTTAGCTGGCGGATGCACACCGCCGCCACATTGTCGGAATGCTGCGCCGCGAAGTCGCGGTAGATCGACTCATCGTGTTGACCATCGTCACCAACCAGCAGCCACTTGATCTGCGGAAATTCGTGTGTCAGGCGCTCCAGACTGCTGCGCTTGTGTGCCCGACCGCTGCGAAACCAGCTGTCGGCCGTCGGCCCCCAGTCGGTGAGCAGCAACGGGCCGGCCGGATACAGGTTGCGTGACAGGAAGCGAGTCAGGGTCGGCGCGACGTTCCACGCGCCGGTCGACAAGTAGATAAACGGCGCCCCCGGGTTACGGCTGCTGAGTCGCTCGTAGAGAACAGGCATCCCAGGTGTCGTCGCGCGCGCATGTTCGTTCACCACAAACGTGTGCCAGGCGGCCAGCATCGGCCGTGGCAATGCGGTGACCATGACTGTGTCATCGATGTCGGATACGACTCCAAACGTCATTTGGGGATCGACGACAAAGACCAAGGCCCTCGCGACCTCCGAACCCTCGGAGCTAATGCCGATCTGATGCCAGCCCGGTTCAAGATCAACATCGATAACCAGATCGATGATGCCGCTCGCATCGGCCTGGACCTCGTAGGATCGTTCGCCGATGTCCACACCTACGGTCGCGTTCTCTATCGGGACTCCCACGAAGTTACGCCAGCCGCGTATCCCGGTCGGCGTGTCGGCGTGGCGCTGAGGAGACTTCGCAAGCAGCACGCGAGCCAGCACCCGTATCCGACTCGTCGAGCCATAGCTGGTGTAGGGAATAACCTCAGCGGTGTACCCGGAATCCCGAGCGCGCCGAGCGCGCCAGCGCTGCAGCGCATGATCGATACGAAGAGCCCGACTTCTAAGCGGTTCCTCCACAGATCTGACACTAGCGAGACTCTCGGCAGCTCAGCGCAGGAGCTCACTCACCACCGCTGCGGCGGAGCACCTCACTCAGTCGTTCCGCGGCTGCGATCACCGCGGGTGCATGGAGGCGACCGGGTTGACGAGACAGTCGTTCGATCGGCCCGGACACGCTGACCGCAGCAATGACCTTGCCGGAGGGGGAGCGTACGGGCGCCGAAACCGAGGCGACGCCGGGTTCTCGCTCGCCGACCGAATGAGCCCAACCGCGGCGGCGTACGGCCGCCAGTGCGACAGCGGAGAACCGGCTGCCTCGCAGTCCTCGCTGCATCCTTTCGGGCTCTTCCCAGGCCAACAGCACCTGAGCCGCCGAACCCGCACTCATGGTCAACTGCGTGCCGATGGGCACGCTGTCACGCAACCCCGACATGCGCTCCGCGGTAGCGACGCACACCCGGTAGTCGCCTTGCCGGCGGAACATCTGAGCCGACTCGCCCGTGATGTCTCGCAGCCGAGCGAGCACCGGTCCGGCAGTCGCTAACAGTCGATCCTCGCCAGCCGCGGACGCCAGCTCGCCGAGGCGCGGACCGAGCACGAACCGGCCTTGCAGATCTCTGCTGACCAAACGATGATGCTCGAGGGCCACGGCAAGCCGGTGGGCAGTCGGCCGGGCCAGCCCAGTCGCGGCGACGAGACCAGCCAGGGTGGTCGGCCCAGTTTCCAGGGCACTGAGCACTAGGGCGGCTTTGTCAAGGACGCCGACACCGCTAGAGTTGTCCATGCCTTGATACTGCCGTCTCGAATGCTGGAAGGCAAGTGCCACGATTTAGCTTGCTGATCGTGGAATTGCGGATACGACGCGGCAGATCATGGGGGGAACGGGGATAGGAGAGATCAATCATCATGGGCAAGACACTGAGCGAGAAGGTGTGGGACCACCACGTGGTACGTACCGCCGAAGGTGAGCCCGATCTGCTCTTTATTGATCTTCACCTCGTTCACGAGGTGACCAGCCCGCAGGCTTTCGACGGATTGCGCCAGGCCGGTCGGCAGGTACGCCGTCCCGATCTGACACTGGCGACCGAGGACCACAACACGCCGACGCTGAATATCGACCGCCCGATCGCTGACCCGGTATCGCGGACCCAGGTCGAGACGCTGCGGAACAACGCACAGGAGTTCGGCATCCGCATACACAGCCTTGGTGATCTTGATCAGGGCATCGTGCACATCATCGGGCCGCAGCTCGGCCTGACTCAGCCGGGTTTGACTGTGGTGTGCGGCGACTCGCATACCTCGACGCACGGTGCGTTTGGCGCGATTGCGTTCGGCATTGGTACCTCGGAGGTGGAGCACGTGTTGGCCACCCAGACGCTGCCGCAGGCCAGGCCCAAGACGATGGCGGTGAACGTCAGCGGCGAACTGCCGGTTGGCGTTACCGCGAAGGACATCGTGCTCGCGTTGATCGCCAAGGTAGGTACCGGCGGCGGCCAGGGCTACATCGTCGAATACCGCGGCTCCGCGATCGAGGCACTGAGCATGGAAGGCCGCATGACGATCTGCAACATGAGCATCGAATGGGGCGCCAAGGCCGGCATGATTGCGCCTGATGACACCACCTTTGCCTATCTCAAGGGTCGACCGCACGCTCCCGAAGGCGCGGACTGGGACGCGGCTCTGGCCTATTGGAAGACACTCCACAGCGACGCCGACGCTGTCTTCGACGCAGAAGTTGATCTTGACGCAAGCCAGCTGACCCCCTTCGTCACCTGGGGAACCAACCCCGGTCAGGGCGTTCCGCTTGGCGCTGCAGTACCCGATCCGGAGATCTTCGCCGAGGAATCGGATCGGACGTCCGCGATGAAGGCCCTGGAGTACATGGCCCTTAAACCGGGCCAGAGGATGCGCGACATCCAGGTAGACACGGTCTTTCTTGGCTCCTGTACCAACGGGCGAATCGAGGATCTACGCGCCGCGGCCGGCGTCATCAAGGGCCACCATGTCGCCGAGAGCGTACGGATGCTGGTCGTTCCCGGCTCTGCCCGAGTCCGCTTGCAAGCCGAGTCGGAGGGTTTGGATTTGATCTTCAAAGATGCCGGAGCCGAATGGCGGGCCGCCGGTTGCTCCATGTGTTTGGGTATGAATCCTGATCAACTCTCTCCAGGCGAACGGGCCGCATCTACCTCGAATCGCAACTTCGAGGGCCGGCAAGGTAAGGGCGGTCGAACGCACCTGGTGTCACCACTGGTCGCCGCCGCGACTGCGG
>DATDKX010000364.1:0-2219 GCA_036519615.1 Propionibacteriaceae bacterium | reverse complement strand
CTTTACTGACGCGGTGGCCAACGCCCGTGCCCGAACCGGCAAGCTCGGCGCGAAGTGGCCCGACACCGCCAAGGTGATCTACACCGGGATGCAGCTCGTGCTCACCGATCAGGCGGCTCCGGCCGACGCGATGGCCAAGGCTGGCGCCAGCTAAGCGACCGCGACGGAACGGAAAGGAGTCGGCGCATGTCGGATGCAGAGACGCTGACCACCGCGACCGAGCCCATCGCACCGTCCTCCGACACCGTGCCGGCCGCCAGACGCGGCCGGCGTGGGGAGGAGATCGCGAAAATCCTCTTCGTGGTTCCGGCCGCCCTGACGATCATTGCCCTGTTCGGCTACCCGGTCGTGAAGAACCTGGTGATGAGCTTCCAGAACTACACGCTGCGGACGTTCATCAACGGAAAGGCTCCGTGGGTAGGGCTGCAGAACTATGTGGCGGTGGTGACCGACGAGCTTTTCACCAAGGCGCTGGTCAACACTGCGCTGTTCACCATCGGTTCGATCGTCGGCCAGTTCGTGATCGGCATGCTGCTGGCGCTGTTTTTCCACAAGAACTTCCCCCTCAACGGGGTTCTCCGTGCGCTGTTTCTGCTGCCGTGGCTGCTCCCGCTGATTGTGGGCAGCGCCGCCTGGCGGGCCATGCTCGAGCAGGACAGCGGCATCCTCAACGTCACGCTGGAAACGCTCGGGATCGTCGACGCGCCGGTCCCGTGGCTCACCTCGCCGGACGTGGCGCTGATCGCGATCATCCTGGTGAACATCTGGCTAGGCATCCCGTTCAACCTGACCCTGCTCTATAGCGGGCTGCAGGACATCCCGGAGGACTTGTACGAGGCGGGTGCGCTGGACGGCGCGACCGGATGGAAGGCGTTCTGGCATATTACGTGGCCCAACCTGCACGCGGTGGTAAGCATCACGCTGATGCTGGGTGTCATCTACACGCTGAAAGTGATCGACATCATCCTGGGCCTGACTCAGGGCGGCCCAGCCAACGCGACCCAGACCATCGCCACGCAGTCGTACCAGCGCTCGTTCGTGGAGTTCAAGTTCGGCCAGGGCGCAGCTCTGAGCAACATCTTGATCCTCATCTCATTGGTCTTCGCGATCGTCTACCTGCGGGCCACCCGGCGCCAGGTCGACGAGTAAGGAGCAGACGATGGCCACTTATCAGCAGCGACCCGCCGCCCACCAGACCCGACGCGGACTCCGTACCGGCATCGCCATCGTCCTGCTGGCCCTGATGCTCTTCCCGATCTACTGGATGCTCAACATCTCGCTACAGCCGAGCGGGGGCACACTGCCGTCAAGCTTCTTTCCTCCCCACCCGAGCCTGGCCGGCTACAACACCGCTATTCAGGATCAGGGCCAGAACCTTGTCACCAGCATGCTGATCGCCGTCGGCACCGTGGTGCTGACCCTGCTGATCGCCACCCCCTGTGCGTACGCCCTGGCCCAATTCAGGTTCCGCTGGATCAATTGGGCCCTGCTTGCCATCCTGATCTCGCAGATGATCCCAGGGATCGTGATCGCCAATGCCCTCTACACCCTGTATGAGAACATCGGCCTGCTCAACTCCATCCCGGGGCTGATCATCGCCAACGCCGCCCACGCGGTCCCGTTCGGGATCTTGATCATGCGGTCGTTCATGCTCGCCGTGCCCACCTCGATCGTCGAGGCGGCCCGGGTCGACGGGGCCGGCCTGGTCCGCGCATTCTTGTCCATCGTGGTGCCGATCAGCCGGAACTCACTGATCACCGTTGGGCTGTTCGCTTTCCTGTGGGCGTGGGGCGACTTCCTCTTCGCGCTAACCCTGACGACACCGGGGAATATCACGCCTGTCACGCTGGGCATCTACACCTATCTTGGCGCGCACATCTCCAACTGGAGCGCGGTGATGGCCACCGCCATGCTCGCCTCCATCCCGGCGATCATCCTGCTCGTCATCGCGCAGAAGTACATTGCCGCCGGCGCCACCGGTGGTGCCGTGAAATAAACCATCGACTACACCGACCTCCTGACCCCAAAGGAATCACCATGCCCGCAAACCCGTCGCAGCAGGTCCGCGTTCTTGTCTGGGGGGAGAACCGGCACGAGCAGATCGAGCCGCACGTGGCCGCGATCTATCCCGACGGCATGCACAACACAATCGCCGCGGGGATCTCCGAAAACCTCGGTGACCGGGCCCGGGTGACCACGACCACGCTCGACGAACCCGA
>DATDKX010000363.1:0-11856 GCA_036519615.1 Propionibacteriaceae bacterium | reverse complement strand
GGTCAGGAAGGCCACTATCTGCCTGGCTCAGGGCATCCCATCCGCGTCGTCGAGGCAGTCGACGTCCGGTTCTTGCTTGAAGACATGTTCGCCAAAATCCGCAAGTTCGGCCGCGGGTCGGCCTGACCCTTCTGCCCAACCCTAAAGACAAAGACAAAGGAGACTGACATGACTGGTGGTGGCCTGACAGCTGGCCACCAAGGGCCAGGCGATGATCATCTTGATGCTTCTAGTTGATTGGAGTCTCCAACCATGAGTGAGATGCCGGTTTTTGGCGCAGGTATCTGGCACTTCGCCACGTACAAGGACCGTTACGCTACGGAGGGCTACGGCCCGCCGGTCAGCCTGTTGGAGCAGATCGATAAAGCCGGTGCCGTCGGCGATCTATCTGTTGTGGACTTGAACTGGCCGTTCGCCGGGTTCGATGGCAGTTTGGACGATGTCAAGGCCGCCCTCGAGCGGAATCGGCTCCGCGCTGTTGCGATCACGCCGGAGATCTACAACCGCGACTACGTCAAGGGCTCGATCACCAATCCTGACCCGGCCGTACGCGCCCAGGCGCTGAAGTTGCTGAACGAGGCAACTGAGCTCGCCAAGGAGCTGGGCTGTGACTACGTCAAGCTCTGGTTCGGTCAGGACGGCTGGGACTACCCGTTCCAGGTCGACTACGGCGACATCTGGCGGCTGGCGATCGACGGGCTGCGTGAGCTTATTTCGCCGCATCCAGAGATCAAGTTCGTGATCGAATACAAGCCGCGCGAGCCACGTAACAAGATCATCTTTCCGAACGCGGCGCGTACTCTGCTCGCCATCCAACAGGTCGGACTGGACAATTTGGGCATTTTGCTCGACTTCGGCCATTCGATGTATGGACTTGAGACACCGGCCGACGCCGCGCAGCTGTGCATCGACGCGGGCCGGCTGTTTGCGATCGACGTCAATGACAACTTCCGCGGCTGGGACGATGACATGGTGGTGGGCTCAGTCCACCTCGTCGAGACCTTCGAGTTCTTCTACACGCTCCGCAAGAACAATTGGGACGGCGTCTGGCAACTTGATCAATTCCCGTTCCGCGAGGACAGTGTGGAAGCCGCCAAGGCGGCGATCCGTTTCCTGAAGGCGCTGCATGGCGCGTTGGACGCCTTGGATGTGGAGGGCTTACGGGTGGCGCAGGTCTCGCACGACGCACTCACGGCCCAGCGCCTCGTCCAAGATGTGCTGCTGAGATCCATGGCGCGCATGAACGAAAGCTAGGACGTAAACGCATGACTGCTCTTGCTGCTGAACACATCACTATGCCGGTCTTTCACCGGCTGCCGCAGGCGCACCGCGACGAGCAGATCGCCAACATTGCCGAGGCGGCGCGGCAAATTCGCATCCAGGATCTGAAATTGGTGCACTACGCGGGAGCTGGTCACATCGGCGGCGATCTCTCGGCGATCGATATTCTCGCGACGCTGTACGGCGCCGTCCTCAACATCACCCCGGAGACCGTCGATGATCACGAGCGGGACCGGTTCATTCTCTCCAAGGGCCACATTGCGGGCGCGCTTTACGTCACGCTGGCTGCTTTTGGCTTCCTGCCGGTTGCAGATCTGGCTACCTTCCTGAAACCGCTGTCCAAGCTCAACGGCCACCCGAACCGGAACTACGTTCGCGGCGTCGAGGCGAATACGGGTCCGCTCGGTCACGGCCTCCCGATTGCGGTCGGCCACGCCCTTTCAGCCAAGCTAGATGTTTCCCGCCGCCGTACCTATGTGCTCGTGGGGGATGGCGAGCTACAGGAGGGCAGCAATTGGGAGGCCATGATGGCCGCGTCTCAGTACGAGCTTGATCGACTCACCGTCATCGTGGACCGCAACCGGCTGCAACAGGGCGCAACGGTTCGCGAGACAAATGATCTTGAACCTCTTGATCAAAAAGCGACGGCCTTCGGGTTCGCTGTCGTGGAAGTCAATGGTCATGATCATGGTGAGTTACTGGACGTATTGTCGTCGGTGCCGTTCCGACCGGGCAAGCCCACCTTCGTGATCGCGCACACACACAAGGGCCACCCGATCTCATTCATGAGCAACAACGCGGCGTGGCATCACAAGGTCCCATCAGCCGAGCAGCTTGAGCTGGCGCTCGACGAGCTGACTGCAGGTGAGGTCCCAGGAGGTGCAGCATGACGAACACGGAGTTAAGGCAAGGGGGAACGACCCCCCTTGAACCCCCCGCCGCTTCGCGCGATCAAGCTTCCAAGCCTTCAATAGCTGACCGGCCGCGCTACGACTGCCGCAATGCCTACGTCGAGACCCTGGCCGAGCTCGCGCACGAAAACCACCGCATCGTTGGCGTTGTCAACGACTCGGTCGGCTCCAGCAAGCTCGATGCGTTCAAGAGGGCCTTTCCCGACCGCTTGATCAATGTCGGTATTGCTGAGCAGGACATGGTCGGTGTCGCGGCCGGCCTGGCCAATGGCGGCCGCATCGCGTTCGTTTCCGCGGCTTCCTGCTTCCTCACTGCCCGTGCGCTGGAGCAGATCAAAGCTGATGTCGCGTACTCGAACCGCAACGTGAAGCTATGCGGCATGAGCCCAGGAATGGCGTACGGCGAGCTGGGCCCCACGCACCACTCCGTTGAAGACATCGCTTGGCTGCGAGCCATCCACAACATCACCATCGTGGTGCCGGCCGACCCGATCGAGACGGCAGCGGCCATGCGCTGGGCAGCGGAGATGGAAGGGCCAGTGTTCATTCGAGTCAGCCGAATGAGCGTCCCGGAGGTGTATCCCGAGGACTACACATTCGTGCCCGGCAAGGCGGTGACACTCCGCGATGGCGACGACGTGACATTGATCAGCAATGGCACCGTCCTCTGGCGTGCCCTGGTTGCAGCCGAACAGCTCGAAGATGACGGCATCAATGCCCGCGTGATCTCCATGCCCACGGTGAAGCCGCTGGATACCGAGACCGTGTTGCAAGCGGCCCGAGAAACCCGTGGCATCGTTACTGCCGAAGAAGCCACCGTGGCGGGCGGACTAGGTGGGGCGGTGGCTGAGACCGTCGCGCAGCACCATCCAGTTAAGATCAAGATCTTGGGCGTGCCGGAGTTCGCACCTACCGGCTCGGCCGGCTTCCTACTTGATCGCTACGGGATGTCGCCGGACGGGATTGCCGAAGCCGCGCGAGCCGTGCTGAGCTGACACGGGCTCGGGGCATTCCTGGTTTCAGAAGACGCAGGCGAGGTCGGACAGCGTGCCATTTGACACTTCAGCGGCCGTCCGGCGCTTCAGCGAGCCTTGCGTTTCCCAATATTTTCGATCATGGTAAGAGCGGCCACTAGTCGAGTACGCCCGGATCGCGCCTCCAGCCGCGCGCGCACCATATGCACCGCTGTCGTCGCAACGGGCAGCACGATGGCGAAGATCAACCAGGACCGCAGCCGAGCGGTAATGAACATCCACATGTCTACTTGCTCCTCATGAGATTCGTACGCGGGCTGACTACCCCACTCTTTGCCAGGACAAACGCGACAGGCCTCCCCGCCCGGACTCAGCCTCGCTCCTGCGCCAGCTCGCGGCCTCTTCGAACCACGGCGCGCGGCCGTTCCTTGGCTGGTGATGAACTGACGAGGGCATTGACCCAGCTAGCCGGGACGGAGTTGTCCAGCAGGACCGACTTGAGGAACAAGGTGGCGGGGATCGCCAGCAGGGCGCCGAGGGGTCCAAGTACGTACGCCCAGAAGATCAGGGACGCAAAAGCTACAGTGGCGCTGATGCCCACGGCGTCGCCGGTGAATCGGGGCTGGATGATCGTTTGCACGATCACGTTGATCGCCGTGTAGACCGCTATCACCGCTATCGCAGAGCCGACGCCGCCATCGAGTAGCGCGATCAGCGCCGGCGGGATTACGCCCAGGATGAAGCCGATATTGGGGATGTAGTTGGTGACGAAGGCCAGGACCCCCCAGGTGATGTAGAGCGGTACGCCGATGATCATCAGAGCGATCACATCGAGAACCGCGACGATCAACCCGAACAACGTCGTCACGATCCAGTACTTGCGCACCCGACCGGCGAAGTTGATTAAACCATCGGCGATCTGCGGCCGGGTTTCCCGGATGACCGTGAGTCGTTCCGGCATGCTGCTTGCGTCGAAGGCTAGGAAGATCACCAAAGCGACGATAAGCAATATCAGCGACAAACCACCACTAATGCCACTGACGAGGGCCTGTGCTGGACCGGCCAGGCTGCTGAGCTGCACCGAAGAGGCCAATCGCTCGAGCTGGGCCTGGCCGAAGCCCAACTGGGACGCGATGCCAACCAGGTAGTTGAAGATCTCCTGAAATGCGTTCGCATAGTCTGGCAGCTTCTCCACCAGCCGCACTACAGCGAATACCACCGATCCCAAGATCATGGCCAGCAGTGCGTAGATCGCCAGCAGTGACACCAGACTCGCCAGCCACGAAGGCCACTTGCGCCCTACCAGGAAGCCACGCAGCGGAGCGACCGTAATCACCAGCGTGATGACCAAGAAGACCGGCCCGACGATATTGGACGTGGCCTGCAGGCCGGCGCCAATCACGATCAGCCCGGCTAAAACCAAGATCCCAAAGAACGGCGGCCCTGGCCGCTGACCGGCTTGCGGCATGGGGTCGGGACGGGCCTGCGCCTCGACAGTTTTGCCCGTCATCACATCGCCTCCGGTCCGTTCATCGGTTTGAACAGGGCGGCCCTACCCGCAGGGCCACGGCCGAAACAGGCTGTAGTGCGTTATGTCCTGTTGCCCAGCGCCACCTAGACCCGTCGCACCGCACGGCCAGATGCCTTGGCGGGTAAGCCTTAAGTCCCTGACGGGTACCAGCCGGCCAGCACCGCCACGATCAGCACAATGAAGAAGCCCTCGAGTCCGTGCACGATCACGCCCATCCAGAAGCTCCGGTAGCGCTTGGTGGCCCAGGCGATGCCGAAGGAGCTGGCGATCATGCTCGGCCAGGCCCAGATCTTGTGTACGTGGTAGAGCCCGAATAGCACGGTGTTCGCGACCCAGTCCCAGCGGCCGAAGACCCCGGCCATGCGCGGCAGCAGCACTCCACGGAAGAGCAGTTCTTCGCCGAGAATGTAGTTGAAGAGCATGCTGCTCAGCGCGAGGCCCAGAATCCACCACTGACCCTGGAGCTTGGGATCGACAAGGCCCTGGATATTCGTGTACGACGGCTCCTGGAGGAAGGGCAGCCAGTTCGTCCAGGCGGTGTCGAGCCGGGTGGCCAGGTATGCGCCGAGACCATTGGCCGCGAAGGCGGGTATGGCCCACAAGAACAGCAGCTTTCGCGGTTTGCCGGTGCTGGGGTCTCGCGGCAGATTGAGCCAGATCCGCTTCTTGAGGGCAGGCCGGTGCAGGCTGCCCAGCTCGTGGCGCAGCACAATCAACGAGACCACGAATTGCCACATCATTCCGACGACCATCAGCATCCAGTGCACAAGTCCGGGGTGGAGCGATGTGTGAGGGATGAGGGCCGGGCCGACGACCCAGGCCAGCAGTGCCATCGGTGCGGTGGCCGCGGCCCAGATGGTCAGGATCTTGGTTAGCGAGTATTGCTTTGAGCTTGCCGTAACCTCAAGCGCGGCTGGTACTGACTGTGCGTTCGTCATGTACCTCAGCCTCGCGAGGAAGGCGGGTTGCGCACATCGACCACAGGGCTCGAGATCGCCGGCTTTGCTACGCCCTGCGGGTTACGCGTATGTCCGCCTGCAGGGTGATGTGTGGCGGCATGAGTGGCCGTACCGTGTTCGCATGGTCAAGAACACGGCGTTGTCAAGGCGCATCATTGATGCCCTTGTTGCGCTTGCGTTCCTGGCTGTCAGCTGGCTCACCACCGCGGCGCCGACGATAAGTGATCCCTTTTATCGGTACACGCCACGCGACTGGCTTTTCGTACTGTTGTTGATCTTGAGCACAGTGCCGTACGCCTGGCGTCGGCGCTGGCCTACGGCAGCTTTCTTGATCAGCATGTTTTCCGTGACGGTGCTGTGGCTGCTGGGTTACAACGCCGGGACGTTGCCGCTCTTGCTGATGTTCGGCGGCTACTTTGTGGCGGTCGCTCGACCAACGTGGGAGGTAGTGCTGTGCTGTGTGGTGGCGCTTGGCTGCTTTGCGCTGCTGTGGGCGGGTGGCGGGGCACCGTACGGTCCGCGCGATGCGCTTATTTCGGTGCTAGCTCTGGCGATAACCGTGGGACTTGGTCGTGCCGGCCGGCTAAGGGTGGACCTGGCGAATGCGCGCGCCCAAGCCGCCGAGGAAGCGGCGCGGCGGAGGTCTAGCGAAGAGCGGCTCCGGATTTCACGAGAGTTGCACGACATCGTCGGCCATTCGCTTGGCACTATCGCGGTGCAAGCCGGCGTCGGCCGACACCTGCTGGACACTGAGCCCGAGAAAGCTGCCGAAGCGCTGGACAACATTGCTCGAATCAGCCGCAGTTCCCTGGACGAGGTACGCGGTGTGGTTTCCGCGCTGCGCGATGACGAGGCGCCTTACCACCCCGCACCTAGCCTGGCCGACTTACCAGATCTGATCGAGAACGTACGCTCGACCGGGATCACCGTCGAGCTCGCGCTGCCCGATGATCTTGAGGCAATTCCTAGGCAGACTGCCGCGGCGGTGTATCGCATCACCCGGGAGGCGCTCACGAATATCGTCCGGCATGCGCATGCTTCCGCGGCTAGCGTGCACGTTGATCATCAGGATGGCCGGATTGACCTTGCCATTCATGACGACGGATCTCCAGCCGTTACGCGGCGCGGCTCGGAATCGGGCACGGGCTACGGCATCGCCGGGATGCGGGAGCGTGCCGAAGCCCTCGGCGGCAGCCTCACCGCGGGGCCGTCTCCAGCGGGCGGGTTTCTCGTGACCGCCAGTCTCCCGATCGGCTCGGATCGACCGCGATGATCTCTGTCGTAGTCGTTGATGACGAGCACCTCGTACGCTCGGGTTTCGCAGCGCTCCTCGACTCAGATCCCGAGATCACAGTGGTCGGCACGGCGGGGGACGGTGACACGGCGCTAGCTGTGGTACGGCGAGAGCGGCCTGATGTCGTCTTGATGGACATCCGAATGCCCGGTCGAGACGGGGTGAGTGCCACCGCTGCAATCACGGCTGATCCGGCGCTCAGCGAAACTCGGGTACTCGTATTGACCACGTTCGACCTGGATGAATATGTCCATGCAGCGCTACGCGCCGGCGCCAGCGGGTTTCTGCTCAAAGACGCCCAACCGGCCGACTTGCTGGCCGCCGTACATCTCGTTGCCGAGGGCGAGTCCGTACTTGCTCCCGCTCTGGTCCGGCGACTGATTGCGGCTTATGTCCAGACGCCGACCAACGCAGCCCGGCCAGCGTGGCTGGATTCGCTGACGCCACGAGAAGTCGAGGTGCTGGTGGCAGTCGCCCGCGGCTTGAGCAACGCCGAAATCGGTAACACGCTGTACATGTCCGCAGCGACCGCCAAGACCCACGTCGGCCGACTTCTCACCAAGTTGAATGCCCGTGATCGGACTCACCTGGTAATCGCTGCCTACGAGGCCGGCCTCGTCCGCTGAATTCTGACAAGTCGGTGGATTAGAGCTCGGCGACGAGGTCATTCAACTCCTCATGGCTGAGCGCCATGCCCTGGAATGCCGCCAGGGTGTGCATGGGCATCGTGCCGATCACCTTGATCAACTCTGGATCCTGCAGAAGCCGGATGTCGCGTTGGGTGAGCAGCTCTCGGCCACGCTCGTCCTCCAGCCACTCGTGGAGGGTCGAATCGGGCCCGAGCGGCAGCGCCAGTCGAGGTGCATCAATGGTGATCGCTTCGGTGGCGACAAGATCACGCGAGGAGCTGCCCACGGCGATCATGAACTCACCAGATTCCACCACCCACTGCTGGAGGCGCTGAGACCAAAACGCAAACGCTCGCTCGTCCAGCTGGCAGCTCACTTGCCGAGTCTCACCAGGCTCGAGGTGTACCTTGACAAATCCTTTCAGCTCCCGGAGCGGTCGCGCGACCGACGCCTCCACGTCTCCGACATAGACCTGAACGACCTCCGCACCAGCCCGCTGTCCGGTGTTAGTGACCGATGCCGTCACAGTTGCGGCAAGATCGCCGCCGGCCACTGAACCCATGATCGAGACGCTTACGTCGTCGATGCGGAATGTCGTGTACGAGAGCCCGAATCCAAACGGGTAGCTCACGTGCTGGATGAGCTTGTCGTACGCCCGATAGCCGATGAAGATTCCTTCGCCGTAGCGAACGACACCCTCTTCGCCAGGGAAGTTGAGGTAGGAGGAGTTGTCCTGGAGCCGTACCGGGATGGTTTCGGCCAGCTTGCCGGAGGGGTTGGCCACGCCCAGCAGGAGATCAACAGCGGCCCCGCCGGCCGCCTGTCCGGACAGCCAGCACTCCAAGATCGCAGCTACCTTGTCATCCCAGGTCGATACTCGTACGACCCCGCCGTTGGCCAAGATCACGATGAGCCGATCATGTACCTCGGCAAGGGCATGCAGAAGCACCAACTGGTTGGCGGGCAGATCGATATGGACGCGGTCGAAGCCCTCTGATTCGTCCTCACCAGGCAAGCCCAGGAATACCAGGACATGATCAGCTCCACTTGCCAGCTCGACCGCCTCTTGCATGAGCTGCTCGTCGTTGTCGGTGGTCCCGATGCCGAAACCAGCGGCAAACCGCACCTCGGCCTGTCCGGCAAGTGCCGACTGCAACTCATCCAATGGCACATCGATCCGAGTGGGATTGACCTGCGAGCTGCCAGCACCCTGGTACCGGGGCGTACGGGCGAACTCACCGATCACCGCCACGGTGCTGCCCGACGCCGGCTGCAGCGGCAGCACGTTGCCGGCGTTCTTGAGCAGCACCGCCGACTCATGAGCCGCACGGCGGGCCAGCGCATGATGTTCGTCGAAGTCGAACTCGCCCCGGGCGGCGAGCGCAGGTTGGGAACGATCAACGAGCTGCAGCACACGCCGCACCGAGTCGTCGAGGATGGACTCGTAAAGTGACCCATCGCGTACGGCAGCGACGATGGCTGCATCACTGACTCCCAAATTGGGCGGCATCTCAAGATCAAGACCGCCGCGGAGCGCCGCAACGCGATCATGCACCGCACCCCAGTCCGAGACCACAAGACCTTCGAAACCCCACTCCTCCCGCAGCACCTCGGTCAGCAGCCAGCGGTGCTCGGAGCAGTAGACGCCGTTGATCTTGTTGTACGCGCACATCACCGTCCATGGCTGAGAGAGCTTCACCACCCGCTCGAACGCCGGCAAATAGATCTCTCGCAAGGTCCGCTCATCGACCTCCGCACTGACCCGAAGCCGATCATCTTCCTGGTTGTTGGCGGCATAGTGTTTCAGCGACGTACCGATTCCTTGGCTCTGGGTGCCTTGCACCATCGCAGTCGCGAGTTCTCCGGCCAGCCACGGATCTTCGGCGACGTACTCAAAGTTTCGCCCGCACAATGGCGACCGTTTCATATTGATCCCGGGCCCAAGGACGACTGAGACGCCCAACTTCTTCGCCTCTCGGCCCAGCGCCTCGCCTACCGTTCGAAAGAGCTCGGGATTCCACGAGGAGCCGAGCGCCGAGGCCGTCGGGAAGCATGTCGCAGGCGCGCTTCCACCGATTCCCACATGGTCGGCTTCTTCTAGTTGGGCGCGCAGACCGTGGGGACCATCCGAGACCATGATTTGCCCGATTCCGAGTCGCTCTACCGGCGCCGTGTGCCAGAAGTCGGAGCCGAGGCATAGGGATGCCTTCTCCTCCAGCGTCAGCTTTGAGAGTCGGTTAGTGAAGTCGTTAGCGACATCGGACACGACGAAGTCCTCCTAAGGAGAATGGAATCGGACGCCTCAATCACATCACCGGCAAATCAGCTGCGCGCCTCGGGGCCCTCGGAGGCTTGGCGGTGCTGGCGAAAGAACCGCAGCATCTCGGCAGACGCGTCAGGACCACGGCCGTCGGTATAAGAACCCACCGGACTGCCGCCGAACCAGGCATGTGAACCGCCGTGAACGATCCACTGCTCGGCGATGACCGTTCCCTCGACGTCTCGGTAAATCCTGCAGCTATGGCTACGGCCGGGAGTCTCTCCGCCGTCGAAACTCGGGCTCGCCGCGACGCGGGATGCGATGAGCCTGTCGGCGTTGATCGGCGCGACGATGTGATCTCGGTCGCCGTGGAAGACGATGAGCGGCATCTCAATAGTGGTGCCGGCGGTCCCGCCGCTTCGCATCGCCTCGAACGCCGACGGGACATCGCGTGCGGACAGAGGTGCAAGCCCGCTGTGAATACCGGCTGCGGCGTACAGCTCAGGGTAGGTTGCAGCCATGACCGCGGCCATCGCGCCGCCCGCGGAGAACCCAACGACGTAGAGCCGCGACCGATCGACGGCGTAGTCGCGCATGACCTGACGCGTAATGCCGGCGAGAATCGCCGGCTCACCCCGATCCCGCTGCTGGTCCTGGGGACGGAACCAGTTCCAGTAGCGGCCATTGTTCGCCGCAGTCGACTGCTCGGGATAGGCGACGATGAACGTGTGCTGCTCGGCCAAATCGTTCATCCGGGTGCCAGCCGCGAAGTCCGTGGCGTCCTGGCTGCCGCCGTGCAGCATGACGATGAGCGGCACCGGCTCGCCCGCATAACCGGTTGGAATGTAGAGGTCGTACGCCCGCGACCCGGCCGCGTCAGTGTGGGTGAGATGGCGAATCTCGCCGCCGGGCGCGCTTGCCGCAGCCGCAGCGGCAGCGGAGCCGCCAGGTCGGACTAAGCCAGGCCGAGCCAAGGTGGAGTTGCCTGGCAATCCGGATAACCCTGCTGGCAGTCGTGTCTGTAGCTTGTCAAGTAGGCCGCTGACTAAGGGCAGACCGCTGGGATGGGCCTCCTGGCGACCGGGCAACAGTCCCGAGTTGTCAGCATCAGCGGTGGTCGGAGCAACCGCCGACGCTGACGAGTCGGGGTTGCTCGCCGGCGGTGCTTGGGGAGCTTGGCCAGCCCCGCCAAGACGTTGTTGGAGCAGAGCAGTCGCCTCGGCCAGCCGCCCCTCGCGAGTGAGTTGTAGCGCGTCGGCCATCGTGGCATTCATATCGTCATTCATCATCAGTTTCCTTTGCTGTTTACACAGTTCTGGGTGCTAGAGCTGCCTTGACCGCCGCAGGCGCGCGAAAGGCCCCGAGGACCTCCACCGAGGTGATCGTTGCCACGGCGAGCTCGGGTGTGACGTCATCGTCGATAGTCGCGAGCCCCAAGACGCGGAGGTCGACCGTACGGCCGGCGGCGCGAAGCTCTTCTAGGTCATGTCGGCTGTAGTGCTGGGTGCCGAGCGTGATCGTGCGTCGTGCCACGGTTTGGTCCACGGCGCCCGATCTGGTTTCGAGTTGGCGGCGGATCGCCGTGCGGATGAAGTCGGTGCGGTTTGCATAAAAGCCCTCATTGACGAGCAAGTCGATTTGGCCGAGATCGACTAAGCCAATGTTGATCGTGATCTTCTCCGTCTTTTCGAGCTGGGTCACGATTGCCTCTCTGCGGCACACCATCCGTATACCTTCTTGTCACCATCCTCTCACCATCCCCCGGGATGGTGTCAAGTGACGCCATAATTAGGGCACGTTGAGGCTAGAGGTAGTGCATCTCCATCTCGGACTCGTCCTCGACGAGGCGGTCGCACGTCGGGCAATACCACCGGGGTTCGACAGGTGTGCCGCACGCCGGGTGCACGGGCGCTTCGGAAGCAACATGTCGGGCACCCCAATGCGCAAGCAGGCGAAGCGCTCCAGCGAGCTCCATGCCCTCAGCGGTCAGTTGGTAGGCAGCCCGGGGCGGCCGCTC
>DATDKX010000362.1:0-5584 GCA_036519615.1 Propionibacteriaceae bacterium | reverse complement strand
ACCATATGTCCGGAGTGCGACGGCACCCGGCTCAACGAGGCGGCCCGGTCCTCGAAGATCAAAGGGAAGAACATTGCCGAGGTCTGCTCGATGCAGATCAGCGACCTGGCCGACTGGGTCCGTCGCCTCGATGAGCCGTCAGTGGCCCCGCTGCTCACCGGGTTGCAACACCTCCTCGACTCGTTCGCGGAGATCGGGTTGGGCTACCTCTCGCTCGACCGGCCGTCGGGCACCCTGTCGGGCGGCGAGGCACAACGCACGAAGATGATCCGCCACCTCGGCTCCTCGCTGACCGACGTCAGCTATATCTTCGACGAGCCAACAGTCGGGCTGCACCCTCATGACATCCAACGGATGAACGACCTGCTACTGCAGCTGCGGGATAAGGGCAACACGGTGCTCGTCGTGGAGCACAAGCCCGAGACGATCGCGATCGCCGACCATATCGTCGACCTCGGGCCCGGTGCTGGCACCGCCGGGGGCGAGGTGGTCTTCGAAGGCACCGTCGACGAACTCAAGGCCAGCGGCACGATGACTGGACGGCACCTGGATGACCGAGCCGGTCTGAAGCCGTCGGTGCGCACGCCATCGGGGGCGCTTGAGGTGCGCGGCGCCAACAGCCACAACTTGCGCGACGTCGATGTCGACATCCCGCTTGGCGTGCTGGTCGTCGTTGCCGGGGTGGCGGGCGCGGGCAAGAGCTCACTGATCCACGATTCGGTGTCGGGCCGGGACGGGGTGGTGTCGGTCGACCAGACACCGATCCGTGGTTCGCGGCGGAGCAACCCGGCGACGTACACCGGACTGCTGGACCCGATCCGCAAGGCGTTTGCAAAGACCAACGGGGTGAAGCCGGCGCTGTTCAGCGCCAACTCCGAGGGCGCCTGCCCCAGCTGCAACGGCGCCGGCGTCATTTACACCGAGCTGGGTTTCATGGAGACCGTCGCCACCACCTGCGAGGAGTGCGAGGGAAAGCGGTTTCAGGCCTCGGTGCTGGAGTATCACCTCGGTGGCCGCGACATCAGTGAGGTGCTCGCAATGTCGGTGACCGAGGCCGAGCAGTTCTTCAGCGCCGGCGAGGCGCGTACGCCTGCCGCGCACGCCGTCCTCGATCGGCTCGCCGACGTCGGCCTCGGCTACCTCAGCCTTGGTCAGCCGCTTACGACGCTGTCCGGTGGCGAGCGGCAGCGGCTCAAGCTGGCAACCCACATGGGCGAGAAGGGAGGCGTCTACGTCCTCGACGAGCCGACGACCGGCCTACACCTTGCCGACGTCGAGCAGCTGCTCGGCCTGCTCGACCGGCTCGTGGACTCCGGCAAGTCAGTCATCGTCATCTCGCACCACCAGGCGGTCATGGCGCACGCCGACTGGATCATCGATCTCGGGCCCGGTGCCGGCCACGACGGCGGCCGGATCGTCTTCGAGGGCACGCCCGCCGACCTCGTCGCTGCCCGCTCCACTCTGACCGGCGAGCACCTCGCGGCCTACGTCGGCAGCTGAGGACGCCTCGCGGAGAGCACGGGAGTTGCGTCATGCGCGGCACGAGCGCTCTCCTGCGCCTCCCTCCAAGTCGGTTGTCCGATAAGTGACATTATGTCATTTCAGTTTGGCAGTTCGTGTCGACTCCCTCGGTAGCGCTGTCCCGTCGCAGAGGACATGGCAGGCATCGGCTAATGAGCGGGGCCGTCCGCCGATCGGCCCGAGGCCAGCTATCAGAGCCCGTGCGGCTCGCGGGAAGATCGGTTCCGGTGTCGGCTCCGAATTCACCGGCGGTTCATGCCGGTAGCCCCTACGATGAACCTGCCTTCCCGCACAGCACCCCCGTAGCGGCGGACGGAGGACCTTCACATGGCCCAGATCAGCCGCCGCGCGGTCCTGTTGGGGGTCGTTGGTGTTGGGCTCGCGGCCTGTTCGAAGTCCCGCGCTCAGCCCGACGTCCCCCCGACCCCACCATCCAGTCCCAGCCCGATACCGACCTCCGGCCCAGCACCCTCAATCGACACGCGGCTACGCTGGCCGCTGACCGGCAAGCTGCTGAAGAACGAGCGCAAGTCGCGGCACGCCGCGGTTGCTGTCAAGGTGCCCGACAATCGCCGCGAGCATCCGCAGACCGGCATCGACAAGGCTGACATTGTCTTTGTTGAACTCGAGGGCTACCGGGACGTGTCGGGCTACAGCGGAACTCGGCTCGTTCCGGTCTTCCACTCCCGCATGGCAGAGAGCGTCGCGCCTGTGCGCTCCATTCGGCCGGTGGACATCCCGCTACTCAGTCCGATTCACGCACTGATCGGCAACACCGGCGCCTCGCCCTGGGTGGTCAACTACGTCAAGCACTATCGCGCCTACCTCGAAGGCCTGCTGTCCTACATGAACACCCTCCGTACCGGCTCGTACGGCATCGATGCATCGCGGGTATACACGCTCAACGGTCACAAGTACTACGACAAGGCGGTCGTCTGCAATCCGGCGACGCTCGCCCGGCAGACCAAACGCTTCCGTTCGGGGCCCCCGCAGCCCTACTTTCCCTTCGCCTCGACCCGCGAAGAGGTCAGCGCCAGGCAAGGCAAACGCGGCCGCTCGATCAGGATCCCCTACAAGGGCGACAGGTACTTCATGCGCTACGACTACGACAAGAAGACGAAGCGCTATCTGCGCGGCATGCCATGGGGTCCACATTTGCTAGCCGATGGCCGTCGAGTGTCGATCGACAATGTGCTCGTGATCAAGGCCAAGCAGCATTACGGCAAGATCTTCCGCGGTAGCGGCCATGATGAGCCGCTGCACGACATCATCAAGGCCCGAGGCAAGTTCTACTACTTCAACCGTGGCCGCTATGTGACCGGCATCTGGCGCAAGGGGAAGGTGCAAGAGCCGTTCGAATTCACCCTCAAGGACGGAAGTCCGCTCAAGATGGCACCCGGGCAGACCTTTGTCGAACTGCCCGATATCGGTGCCAAGCTACGCATCGAGGCTCGATCCGCGCCGATGTGATCTGTGAAAGCGGTGCAGCAGCTGGATCGCGACGGCACCCTCGCCGACGGCCGAGGCGACCCGCTTACCAGAGCCGTAGCGAACGTCGCGGGCGGCGAAAACGGCTGGCATGCTCGTCTCCAGAAGGAATGGGAGGGGCGATCGAAAGTGACCCGTCGGTAGGCTCGACGTATGTCGATCACTCCCCATATTGTCGTTCGGGGCGCCGAGGACGCTGTGGCGTTTTACCGGAACGCCTTCGGTGCCGAAGAGGTGAGCCGGATTCCCGTTCCTGACGGACGGTTGATGTCGGTTCAGTTGCGGATTGACGACGACCTGCTGCACATCGCTGATGAGTTCCCCGAGTTGGGGGTCCTCGCCCCACCCTCGATTGGCGGCACGCCCGTGGTGTTGGCGCTCGACGTAGCTGACGCCGAGACCATGTTTGCGCAGGCGGTGACGGCAGGCGCAGCGATTCGTCAACCGCTGGCTGACATGTTCTGGGGCGACCGGCATGGCCAGCTCGAGGACCCGTTTGGGCATCGCTGGAACATCGCTCAGCATCTGCGTGATGTGCCACACGATGAGGTAGTCGCCGCAGCCGCGCAGGCGTTCAGCTGAGCGCATTTCCGACTGGTTGGCAACAGCGGACTCCCCATGCTTGGTGGAATGATCTTCGCCGACGGTTTGGCCTGGCCCGTGAGCCTCCGGGTCAATGAAATGGTGGCGAGGGGCATACCAGGCGCGGGTCTACGATGCCTGTGACCGGGACGGAGGAACGTGATGGTCAGTGTCAGCGTCCGCTACATCGTGGACGATGTCGCCGCCGCGATCGCGTTCTACTGCGAGCAGTTGGACTTTCACCAGGTCATGCACCCAGCCCCTACTTTTGCAATGTTGGATCGGGGCGAGTTGCGGCTTGTCCTCAGTGCACCAAGCAGTCAGGGCGGCGGTGGGCAGGCAATGCCGGACGGCGCGAAGCCCGAACCAGGCGGATGGAACCGATTCATCGTAGAGGTCGACGACATCGCCGGCCGGGTCCAGTTGCTCCGACAGCGCGGCGTCCGTTTCCGCAACGAAATTGTTGAGGGGGTTGGCGGAAAGCAGATCCTGCTCGAGGATCCTTCCGGCAATCCCATTGAGCTGTTCGAGCCCACCATTCCTGAGGCCCGCCTCGCAGACGCGTGAAGCATCTTTCTCAGGACTGCAGACGGTATAAGACGCTACGGCGGTGCTGACTATTAGCTTCGCGGGACGTGCTACTTGTTAGTGCCTTGCGACACCGACCCCTGCAGCTGCCGCTGGAAGATCAAATAGATGATCAGCACTGGTACCACGGTGATCACCACGGCGGCAAAGAGCGCCCCGAAGTCCACTGAGTAGCCGGCCTGGGATGCGAAGGACGCCATGGCCTGAGTAAGCACGTAGTTGTCAGGGTTGGTGTTCAGTGCGATGGGAAGCAGGAACTGGTTCCATAAGCCCACAAAGTTCAAGATCGCGACGGTAGCCAAGCCGGGCCTCGCCATAGGCAGCATGATCTGGAAAAAGGTCCGCCACTCCCCAGCGCCGTCCACCGCTGCTGCCTCTGCGATCGACTTTGACAGCGACCGGAAGAATGCGTAGAGGAAGAACACGGTGAATGGGAACGCGAATGCCGCGTAGGTCAAGATCAGGCCGGGCAACGTGTTGAGCAAACCGATGCTCCGCAGCACAAAGAACAACGGCACGATCGCCAAGAAGATCGGGAACGTAAGCCCGGCGAGCATCAGGTAGTACAGCAATCGGCTGCCAGGAAACGTAAAGCGAGCAAGCACGTAGGCCGACATCGAGCCGAACAACATTGTGAGAATCAGGGCGCCGACGACAACGAGTACGGAGTTGAGGAAGAAGCTTCCGATGCCAGCCGTCGTCCAGGCATTGACGTAGTTGACGAAGCTCCAGTGGGCCGGCAGCGCAAACGGCGAGGCGAAGATCTCCGAGCTGGTCTTGAACGAGGACATCAGGACCCAGATCAACGGCAAGATCACCAGCACCGACCAGATGATCAAGACCGCATGAGAGAAACCAGTGACCGCCTTATCGCCGGCGGTACCCGGAGCTTCGCCGGCCTCAGCCGGCTCGAATGGCACTCGCTCCCCCGGCGGTGCGGTGGGGACGCCGCCGACGGCGTCAGAAATCTGGGTCATTCGCTGACCTCACTCTTGCCACCGAAAATCCGATTCACGGCGAACACCAGACCCGCGTACGCCAGTGTGACGACGGCCAGTACGACACCCATCGCGCAGGCATAGCCGAACTGTCCCTTGGCGAACGCAGTGGTGAAAAGCTGTTGCGCCATCACCAGGGTCGTGTTGTCTGGGCCGCCACCCGGTTCGAGAGCAGCCATGTAGACGAACGCATCAAGCGCGAGGATCCCGATGTAGATGAAGGCGGTCTGCACGTTCTCGCGAATCAGCGGAATGGTGATGGAAATTGCGGTGCGAAAACGTCCGGCACCGTCGATCCGGGCGGCCTCGAAGACCTCGGCGGGGACGCCTTTGATGGCGGCGATGAACAACACCATATAGAAGCCGACCAGACCCCAGATGATCACGAACATGACCGCCCAGCGCGC
>DATDKX010000361.1:0-3617 GCA_036519615.1 Propionibacteriaceae bacterium | reverse complement strand
CCATGGGGAGACAGGCAAGAAGCCCGCGGGCGATAACGCGCAAACGTGGAAACCTTTCGGCCTCGCCACGGAGATCATGGAGCTAGCAGTTACCCGGTGCGTTGACCGGTCAGCGTTTGTCGCGCGAATGGCGGGGTACCGAACGGACCATGGGCGACCAGACCGATCAGACCGATCCCACCCGGCAGTACGACCAACCCGAGCACACCGACGAGCAGCAACCCCATCCCGGGCTGAGCCAGATCATGCAGGACCAGCCGGACCATGGCGAGGACTCCTACCGGGGCAGCAGTCGGCTTACCGGTAAGCGAGCGGTGATCACTGGGGCGGACTCCGGGATCGGCCGCGCCGTCGCCTTGGCCTTTGCCCGGGAAGGCGCCGACGTTGTGCTCAGCTACCTGGAGGCCGAAGAAGCCGACGCCGATGCGACGGTGAGTCTGGTGGAGGCTGAGGGCCGCAAGGCCATCCGCTGCCCCGGCGATATCCGGACCGAGGAGACCTGCCAGAAGATCATCGACACCGCCGTGGAGCAGCTGGGCGGCATCGACGTCTTAGTCAATAATGCGGCCTACCAGATGGCCCAAATGGGCGGGATCGTCGACATCACGACCGAACAGTTCGACCAGGTGATGAAGACCAACCTGTATGCCATGTTCTGGCTGTGCAAGAAGGCGATTCCGCACATGGAGCCGGGCGCCACGATCATCAACACGTCCTCGGTGCAGGCGGTCAACCCGTCGCTGGAACTGCTCGACTACGCCACCACCAAGGCCGGCATCCACAACTTCACCAAGGCCCTCGCCCAGGAGCTCGCGGAGAAGGGCATCCGGGTGAACGCAGTTGCGCCGGGCCCGATCTGGACGCCGCTGATCCCGGCCACTATGCCGACGGAGAAGGCGCAGGGCCATGGCGAGAGCACACCGCTGGGACGCGCTGGGCAACCGGCGGAGGTCGCGCCGGCCTACGTCTTCTTCGCCTCCCAAGAGTCCAGCTACATCACCGCAGAGATGCTCGCCGTCACCGGCGGCCAGCCGGTCACCTAGGCAGAACGCGGGGTTACCGGGCGGTGAGGGTCCGACGTTCAAGAGTGCGGAGTCCGGCCTTGTGCAGTGACCAACCGCTAACGATGAGCAGAACGCCGAAGATCAGAAATCCGATGTCCCAAGAAAGCGGGCCACCAAGGTCGTCCCGCAGGTGATGGACCCCAAGTATCTGATGGTCGATCAGCCCCTCCACGACGTTGAAGATGCCCCAGCCGGTAAGGACGAGCCCGAAATGGAAGCTCCAGTTTGGTGCCAGGCGTCCCTGCCGCCAAGCCGCGATCGCGGCGACGGAAGCGGCCAGGACAAGACCCCAAGTCGCCAAATGAAAGAACCCGTCTGCCAGCGTGTTAACTTCCAACCCGGCAACGGTGTTCACCGGGTAGCGGCTGACGTCGCTGACCATGTGGTGCCACTGAAGGATTTGGTGAAGCACAATGCCGTCAACGAAGCCCCCAAGACCCAGTCCGTACAGCAAACCGGACACCTTCGACGGCGGCTGACTAACCATTCCGGGTGCGTTCGCGCGGCTACTGGGCACGGCGGGACCGTACCCAGCCATGTATTGGGTTAGACACGGCCAACCCAAACCGCCACCGCGTTGGCAGCGGCTACCCGCACTGCGAGATCCTCATCGGCTGCCAGGGAGCAAGAGGCGGCGTTCGTGGTTGCGCTTTGAGCGAAGCCAGCCACGCTCTGACTCCCATCAAAGGATTACTCCTCGACGTCGATCTCAGCATCCGCAGGTCCGAACCGCCTCGCTGCCCGCAACGGGTAGGACTTGCTCTCCTATGCCTCAACTGACTCACTGACGATCTCGCCATTCGCTGCCTGAGCTCGCCAACGCCAGCCGTCCTCTGCTCGGCAGAGGTGATCTTCATCGGCGCTATGGCTGCTATTCCAGGCGACCGATCCGCCATAGGCGACGGATCAGTCGACGACTGGCTGGTACACGGGTCTGCTGGGCTAGCGGACGTCTGAAAGCGAACCGCCCGCGATACAGCAACCACCCGCGCTCCTTGTCCGGTGAACCGCGCCTCGAAGAACGGGAGCGGAAACCTCTCGTGGGCTGACACGGGTTGTATTATCTGCGTCCGCGCCGGCGATGTGGTTATCCGATGAAGCCGAAGAAGTACATTTCCGCGGCCGATTGGGAATCTTGGTATGTCGGGCATGCACCACACTGCCACCGAGATGGCCAGAGCAAACCAACCGTGCGACCAGTGGCTGGGGTTAACTGGCTCGATCCTGATCGGCTTCGAGCGCGCCGGCTGTGAGTGCTTCGTCACAGAAGCGGAAAAGGTTGCCGCGCGGTGGGTCAGCAACGCCTCACTGGGTACACCGAACCTTCGACATGGCGATTCAGTGTGCCGGGAGGCGCTATGCGGGCAATGGTGTACCGCGGACCGTACAAGATCCGCGTCGAGGAAAAAGACATTCCTGCGTTGGAGCACCCCAACGACGCAATTGTCCAGGTGAGGTTGGCAGCAATCTGTGGGTCTGACCTGCATCTCTACCACGGCATGATGCCTGACACACGGGTCGGCATGACGTTCGGCCATGAGTTCATTGGTGTGGTGCACGAGGTGGGTCCGTCGGTGCAGAGCCTCAAGCCCGGGGACCGGGTTATGGTGCCGTTCAATATCTACTGCGGCTCGTGCTACTTCTGCTCTCGCGGCTTGTACTCCAACTGTCACAATGTCAACCCGAACGCGACCGCGGTCGGCGGAATCTACGGGTACTCACACACCTGCGGTGGCTACGACGGCGGGCAGGCCGAGTACGTGCGGGTGCCCTTCGCCGACGTTGGGCCCGGTTTGATTCCGGAGTGGATGGACGATGAGGACGCTGTGCTGCTCACCGACGCGCTGGCCACCGGCTACTTCGGCGCTCAGCTAGGTGATATCGCCGAAGGTGACGTGGTAGTTGTCTTCGGTGCCGGCCCGGTCGGCTTGTTTGCGGCAAAGTCGGCTTGGTTCATGGGTGCTGGACGGGTCATCGTTATCGATCACTTGGACTATCGGCTGGAGAAGGCACGCAGCTTCGCGCACGCCGAGACCTACAACTTCACCGAGTACGACGACATCGTCGTGCATATGAAGAAGATCACCGATTATCTGGGAAGCGATGTCGCCATCGACGCCGCGGGAGCCGAGGCCGACGGCAACCTGATGCAGCACATCAGCTCGGCCAAGCTGAAGTTGCAGGGTGGCTCGCCGATCGCCCTGAACTGGGCGATCGACTCCGTCCGCAAGGGCGGCATGGTTTCGGTCATGGGCGCGTACGGCCCGATGTTCAGCGCGGTGAAGTTCGGCGACGCGATGAACAAGGGTCTCACCTTGCGGATGAACCAATGTCCGGTGAAGCGGCAATGGCCGCGGCTGTTCGAGCACATTCGCAACGGGTACCTGAAGCCCCGCGAGATCGTCACTCACCGGTTTCCGCTGGACGACATCAACGAGGCCTACCACACCTTCTCGGCGAAGCTGGATAACTGCATCAAGCCGCTCATCGTGCCGAACGGGTACTAAGGCAGGAGGAAGCTCAAAATGCCCTACACATCAGAAAAGCCGCCCC
>DATDKX010000360.1:0-16186 GCA_036519615.1 Propionibacteriaceae bacterium | reverse complement strand
GAAATGTGAATCGGGGCCGTGCCGTGGCCGTACAACACGGCGGGCACTTTGTGTGCGCGACGGATCCGGCGGGCAGCGCCCTTACCGAACTCCGTACGCAGTTCGGCTGTGAGCTTTACCTCGGGCACGAAACGAACTCCTCGGAAACTTACGTCAACGATCTCGATCAAGACTCAGCGAGGGGGACGCAGCTCGTTCGACCTAGTCGATCACGGTCCTGCGACCCTCGCCGAGGCAACCGCTCAACCTTAGCCGACAAGGCCGCATAGTGGCCAACTGGCACTGAAAATGCATCACGAGCGGCTTCTCAGAGCCCCGTTTAGGCCGTTTCGAATGCACGATTGATGCGAAATCAGGCACGCCTGTCACCACGCTTGTGCTTCGGAGACAGCTCAAATCTGGTTTACCCTGGCTAGCTAACGAATCTGGCGCGCCCCGTTACGCCTGCCCGTTGAACAAGCTGGTCACCGAACCATCCTCGAAGACTTCCCGAATCGCCCGTGCGATCAACGGAGCGATCGACAAAACGGTGAGCGAATCGAAGCGACGCTCCTCTGGGATCGGCAAGGTATTGGTGACGATCACCTCTTCGAATCCCGTCGCTTTCAGCCGGTCGATGGCAGGCCCTGACAGCACCGGATGGGTGGCAGCCGCGATCACCGCCTTTGCACCACGTGCTTTCAACGCCTCCGCCGCCTGGCAGATGGTGCCTGCGGTGTCGATCATGTCGTCGACAAGCAGACAGACGCGCCCTTCCACCTCGCCTACGACCTCGTGAACAGCCACCGTGTTGACTACGTTCGGGTCACGGCGCTTGTGGATGATCGCCAGGGAGCAGTTCAACCTGTCGGTCCACATGTCGGCGACCCGCACCCGACCCGCGTCCGGCGAGACAACTGTCATTTCGGACGTGTCGTACTTAGTGATCAGGTAATCCGAAAGCACCGGAAGCGCCCACAAATGATCAACCGGCCCATCGAAGAAACCCTGAATCTGTGCCGCGTGCAAGTCCACCGACATGATCCGATGGGCGCCGGCGGTATAAAACAGATCCGCGATCAGGCGAGCCGAAATCGGCTCGCGGCCACGATGCTTCTTATCCTGCCTGGCATAGGGATAGAACGGTGCGACAACAGTGATCCGTTTGGCAGACGCACGCTTCAGCGCATCCACCATGATCAACTGCTCCATCGTCCACTCATTGACCGGCGCACAGTGACTTTGGATCACAAAGGCGTCGCAGCCGCGCACCGATTCCTCAAATCGGACGTAAATCTCGGAATTGGCGTAGGTGATCGCGCGCGTCGGTACGAGCTCGACCTTCATCAGTTCGGCCACTTCGTTGGCCAGCTCCGGATGAGCGCGCCCCGAGAACAGCATTAAATGTTTATCGTTCGGGCGCTTGAGACCGCTCACGACGGCTCCTTCTGCTCCAGTGCCGCCTCTGCGGCTCGCGCGGTTTTGGTACCGGCCCGTTTTCGCGCCACCCAGCCGGCTACATTGCGTTGCCGGCTGCGACTCACCGCAAGATCACCAGGCGCCACGTCGCCGGTGATCGTCGACCCAGCTGCGACGTAGACGCCATCGGCCACCTCGACCGGTGCGACAAGTACCGAATTGCTGCCAACGAAGGCGTACGCGCCAACCTTGGTGGTGGATTTGCGTACGCCGTCGTAGTTCGCGAAAATCACGCCCGCCCCGATGTTGGCGCCTTTACCGACCACCGCGTCGCCGAGGTAGGCCAGGTGCGCTGCCTTGGCTCCGGCCTCCATCCGAGCGTTCTTGGTCTCGACGAAGGTGCCGATCTTGCCGCCCTCGCCGAGTACCGTACCGGGTCGCAGATGGGCATACGGGCCGACGTTTGCGCCTTGCCCGATCACACTGAGTGATCCGTGGGTACGCGTGACCACCGCGTTCTCTCCCACTTCTACGTCGATCAGTGTCGTATCGGGACCAATCCGTGCCCCGGCTCCGACCGAAGTGGCGCCCTCCAGCGAGGTTCCGGGTAGCAAGATCACATCAGCTGCAAGATCAACTGAGGCGTGCACCCAGGTCGTTGCTGGGTCTACTACCGTGACACCCTCGCGCATCCAACGGTGCAGAATGCGCCGGTTGACTTCGGCGTTCATGCGGGAGAGCTGGATCCGGTCATTGACACCCTCGGTCTGCCAGGGGTCGTCGATCAGCAGCGCGGCCACCGGCTTGCCGGCTCCGCGTACCACAGCGGGTACATCACTGAGATAGAGCTCACCTTGATCATTCGTAGGCGCGAGTTCGGCCAGCGCTGCTTTCAAGGACGCGGCATCGAAGACATAGATTCCGGAGTTGATCTCGGTGATCTGCCGCTGGATGTCATCGGCATCTCGATGCTCGATGATGCCGCTCACCATGCCGTCGCCGTCGCGCAGGATCCGCCCGTATCCGGTCGGGTCCGAAACCTCTGCGGTTAGTACGGTGACGGCAGCTTGGTGGATCCGATGCTCCTCAAGTAGCGCGCCAAGAGTCTCCCCGGTGAGCATGGGAACATCTCCATAAGTGACGATCACGTCGCCGCCGAGATCTGCCAGCTGACCGAGCGCGACTTGAACGGCATGGCCGGTGCCGAGCTGTTGCTCCTGCACCGCGATCAATACATGGGGCGCGATCTCCGCAAGATGCGCTTCCACCTGATCACGAAGGTGACCGACGACGACAACAACATGTTCGGGCTCCACCTCAGTTGCTGCTGTGACCGCGTAGCTCAGCATGGAATGACCAGCGATCTCGTGCAGCAACTTGGAACGTGAGGACTTCATCCGCTTTCCCTCCCCCGCGGCCAAGATGACGACAGCCGCGACCGGGCTGGAAGCTTGGTCGGAGTGAACGGACAACAGCTGGCTCCTTACTAGCTGAGTGACGCTCCGCTCCCCGGGTAGGAGTCGAACCTACGTCGCTATTCCTGATTCAAAGTCAGGCGGGCCCTGCCGACAGACCAACCGGGGAATGTGGGGCCCGGCCAATCTTCCCATCCAGTTCGTTTGCGAGTTGCTGATTTCGAATACAGATCGCTTGACCCCACGTGACCAACCCTTCGATCGGCCAGAGCCAAGCGTACGCATCGCGCTCTGGAGCTGCATTTCCGGCTAACACCTCAGCGCTTTTGCCATGCGCGGCGATCCTGCGTACAGTAGTGATCCAGGCTTCTAAATCGATACAGAAAATGGAATGACTACCTCACCTGCTGTCGCAAACCGGCTCTCGACCCGGGTTGCCGCTATCGCTGTGACGGTGATGTTCGTCGTCAACGGCGCGGTGATCGGCGGCTTTGGCGGCGCCCTTCCGTCACTGCGTGACAAGCTCGGCTTGGACGCCACCCAGATCGCGATCATGCTCTTCTGTGGCGGCGCAGCGGCGATTCTCTCTATGCAAATCGGCGGCCGGCTCGCCGACGCGATCGGCGCCCGCGAGATCACCTTGGCTGCTGTGCCGTTCCTTACCGTTGGAATGATGATCATCGGGCTGGCACAGCTGTATCCAGTTGCGATCGTCGGTGCCATCCTCATCGGGCTCGGCAATGGGGCCATGGACGTCGCCATGAACGCGATGGGCGTGCAAGTGGAGGCGGCTCGGCAACGGCCGATCATGAGCTCCTTCCACGCCTTCTGGTCCATCGGCAACTTCATCGGGGCAGGAGCTGTGCTGCTGCTTGCGACTGTGCTTGGGCTGAAGGGCGGTGAAGTCGTGACGCCGCTCTCTATCTCACTCGCGGTGCTTACACTCATCGGCCTCGCCATCCTGTTCAAGATCACGCCCAAAGCGGCGGTGGTGCATCACACGGTCGACGGCGTGCGGACTCGAATTCCCCCGGTCGCCTGGGTGCTGGCTGCCATGGCTCTGGCCTTTGGTCTTTGTGAGGGTACGGCGCTCGACTGGTCGTCGCTCCATGTCACCGACGTAGCCGGCGTAGATCCGACAACCGGTGCGCTCGGTCTGATTGCGGTCAGCGCTTTCATGGTCGTGATCCGACTGCTGGGCGACCGACTGGTTACCCGCTTCGGGCGGCGAGCAGTCGTACGATTTGGCGGCCTTTGCGCGGCCCTTGGCTATCTGACAGTCACGCTGGTGAGCAGCATGCCGACACTCCTGCTTGGTTGGGCACTGGTCGGCTTCGGTGTTGGCATGATCGCACCGCAGGTCTATGCGCTATCCGGGCACATCGGGGGAGGCAGAGCGCTCGCCGTGGTCGTCACCTTCGGCTATGCGGCGTTCTTGATCGGCCCGGCTTTTGTGGGCTTCTTGGTCAATCAGCTTGGTATCCATCACGCTATGGCCGTGCCTGCGTTGCTGTCCGTCGGCATTATTGCGCTCGCATCGACCATGCCGCGCACCGACATCGGTCTCAGCCAGGCCCCATCGGGCTCGACTACTCATTAAATCTCGACGTCAAGACTCTTCACGTCTAAGCTCCGGTTGTGACCGGCCAGCCGACTGGGGACGAGGTCGATACCATTGTGGCGGCCTGGCGACGGGAGCGTCCGGATCTTGATCTTGCGCCGATGGAGGTCCTGTCCCGCATTAGTCGACTGGCTCGCCACCTCGACCGGCTGCGCGCCAACGCGTTCAGCGCACATGATCTGGAGTCCTGGGAATTCGACGTGCTGGCTGCATTACGCCGCACCGGCCCTCCGTACCGGCTCTCACCCGGTCAGTTACTCCGAGAAACCCTTGTCACGTCCGGAACGATGACGAACCGGGTGGACCGGCTTGTCGAGCGAGGACTGGTAACAAGGCGAGATCACCCGAATGATCGGCGGGGTGTGCTGGTTGAGCTGACCGACGCTGGCAGGGATGCGGTCGATGCGGCGTTGGCTGAGCTGATCGCGGCAGAGCGCCAGATCATGGCTGCACTAGATGTTGCCGACCATGATCAACTGACCCGCAGCCTACGGCTGCTACTCGCTTGGGTACGGCGGTAATCGCTGACCTGTGCCGCTGCAGTCAGCTCATCAGTTGATGACTCGAGCTCCTATGACGGGACCCGTGGCGCGCCGGACTGCTCGGCACAGGCCTTCAGCGCTCAAAGACACGGAGAGCTCGACTGCCGCCGACTCGTCGGCGACCAGGAACGCACACGTCGGACCAGATCCCGAGACCAGGGCGCCCAATGCGCCGTATTCCAGGCCGGTCTGCAGGACGGTTCGCAGTTGCGGCTGCAGGTCCAGTGCAGCTGGTTCTAGATCGTTGCTGAGCGCGGCGCCCAGCAACGTCGGATCGCCGCTGCGTAAGGCATTCATGAGGTCGGCAGGAATCTTTGGCGGCGCGGCGCCGGGATTGAGCTGATCAAAGCGCCGGTAGACCGCGGCCGTTGACAGTCCGTGATGACCGAACGCCAGTACCCAGTGGTAGGTCCCGCGGGCCAGGGCCGGAGCCACCTCCTCGCCGCGGCCGCTTCCCACGGCTGTGCCGCCCAGCAAGGCAAATGGCACGTCGCTGCCTAGCTCACTCGCCAGCGTCCTGAGTCGCTCCGGGCTGACCTCCAAGTCCCACAGAACCGCACACGCCAGTAGAGCGGCCGCACCATTGGCGGAGCCGCCAGCCAGACCGCCAGCCACCGGTATCGATTTCTTGATCGACAAACGTGCGCCCAAAGAATCGCCTGGTGGTTGGAGCTGAGCAAGCAGCCGGGCGGCACGAACCGCAAGATTGGAGCCATCGAGCGGTACCTGCTTGGCGCCCTCGCCGCTGACCATCACCTCGAATTCGTCAGGGTCTGCCCACGTAGCCTCCACCTCGTCATAGAGGGAAACCGCTTGATACACCGTGGCGAGCGGATGGTAGCCATCGGATCGCGGTGCACCTACCTTCAATGCGAGGTTGATTTTGGCCGGCACCCGTACGCGGACGCCGGTAGCAGTCGGCGGGGTAGCTGAGGCCATAAGGTGAGCGTATTAGGCGGCGAAGAGCTGCTCCGCGATGCGAGCGAAGTCAGCGATATCCAGCATCTCGCCGCGCGTTTGAGGATCCAGACCGGCGGCGGTAATGGCAGCGCTGGCCGTGGTCGAAGAGCCGGCCAGCCGAGCCAGCGCCGAACGCAACATCTTGCGCCGCTGCCCGAACGCCGCATCGACGACGGCAAATACCTGGGCGCGGGTCGCCCTCGTCTCCGGTTGCTCACGCCGCGCGATTGCCACCAAGCCCGACTCGACGTTCGGCACCGGCCAGAATACGGTCGGCGACACCGTGCCGGCCCGCGTGGCCGTGGCGTACCAAGCGACCTTGGCCGACGGTACGCCGTAGGTTTTCGACCCCGGTTTTGCGGCGAGCCGGTCAGCCACTTCGGCCTGCACCATCACCAGGCCGCGGTTCCAGGAATCGAAGGTTGCCAGCAGGTGCAGCAGTACCGGCACCGCCACGTTATAGGGCAGGTTGGCGACAACCGCCGTCGGCGGCTCGGGCGTCGCGTCGACTCGCAGCGCGTCAGCGTTGATCACGGTCAATGCATCGGCGCGCTCCGGCAGTCGCGCGGCAACCGTGCGAGGCAACTGCGCCGCCAGGCGATCATCGATCTCAATCGCGATCACTCGACGGGCTGCCTGCAACAGGCCGAGGGTCAGCGAGCCGAGCCCCGGGCCGACCTCCAGCACGACGTCGTTCCCGGCAACGCTTGACGCGATGACGATTCTGCGCACCGTATTGGCGTCGATAACGAAGTTCTGGCCACGCTGCTTGCTCGGCCGCAGATCCAACTGGTTGGCCAGCTCGCGTACCGCCGTCGCATCAAGCAGCCCGTTGGCCACCGCGCTAACGCAAGCCCAGCTTCGACGAGCACGCTGGCCAGGCGCCCCAGCCGGCGTCCGCTTGGAGCTTCTTGGCAATTGCGATCTGCTGCTCACGGCTGGCCTTGTTAGGCATACCCGAGCCGCCATAGGAGCGCCACGTGCTGAGGCTGAATTGCAGGCCGCCGTAGTAGCCGTTGCCCGTGTTAATCGACCAGTTGCCGCCGGACTCGCACTGGGCCAGCTTGTCCCAGACACTGCCTGACGGGGTGGTAGAGCCGCCGCCCGAGCTCTTCTTCGTGCTGCTCGTGGTCTTCTTGGTGCCGACCAGGATGACTTCGGTCACCGGCTTCGTGATCAACTTAGATTTGATCTTGGCGCGCTTGACGATCTTGTCATTCTCTCGAACGATCTTGTAGGTCACTGCACGGATCCCACGTTCGCCCGGTGTATCGATCTTGGTGACACCCTTCTTGAGCTTGCTCGACTCCTTGCGAACCGTGTCGAAGTCGACTTTGACCTGCTTGGTCTTGGAGCTGATCGCAACGTCGGTAAAGGTGAACTTGGCCCCGTCCACGAGACGGGTATTCGGGCCAGCGCTCAGCTTGTCGTCATCATCAACTTTGATCTTGGCCGCTGCCAAAGCATCGGCCAGCGTTTGCCCCGTGGTGGTGATCGTGCGCCGCTTGCCTGCGTCGACAATGATGATCTTCTTTTGGGTGGCGATGACGATGGTGAGGCCTTCTCGTCCGATGCTCGAGCTGCGACTGGTGGAAAACTCCGCGCCGGAAAGGTTCATCCCAAGTGCCGCGAGCGCATCGTCGACGGTCGTTGCCGTCGTCCAGATCGTCTGCGGTGCACCGTCAACGGTGAAGGTGACTTGGCGACCGAACTTCACCGCGACCCGAGTGCCGTTCTCGACCTTGGCATCCAAGTTCGGTGCCACGACGTCATGGCCGGTGACGTCGATTCCCCTGCTTCTCAACAATGCAGCGACTGTATTGGCGCTAGTCCGGACATCAGCGGTCTGGCCGTCCACGGAGAGGGTCACGGATTTGTTGAGGTTCGCATAGCCGAAGGTAGTTCCAGCCAGTGCTAGCGCCGTCGCGCCAGCGGCAACTACAGGAATGATCTTGCGCACAGCGATTCCCCCGAGTCGGTCCCGTCGGTGATCTGGGACCTCGATCTCTTCCCAGTCGAGCAGTCAGCTCGAATGTGTCACGAAATTATAACGGAGACCGGCACCCATGCGCCAAAATCGCAAGCCCGACGCAACATTTCATTACCAAACGCCGTGGTGGATGAGGTCCGTCGGGGCCTTGCGCGGACGTCGTCCCGGCGAGCCCGTGATGGGGCGCACTTCGGGCGCCGCGGCCGAATATCCCAAGCTGATCACACCGACGCTCAGCTGCCTTGCCGGAACGCTGAAGGTTTCGCGTACGACGTCAATCCGGTCCGCCGGAATGCCGAAGAAGCATGCGCCGAGATGCTGGTCGACCGCCGACAGCAGCGCCGCCATGCTTGCCATGCCGGCGTCGACGAACCAGTAGGGCGCGGACCAGTGCCCCGGATCCCGGTCGGTCCAGCCCTTGTCAGGCTCGGCGTACCGATCGAGGTACGCCTCCTCGCTGGTCCAGACCAAGACCAGCACAGGCGCAGTCCGCATGCCCCGCAACCAGACGGTGTCGCTGTCACTGGTGAGCCGCCAGAACCTCTCGCGCTCTGCGTTCGAGCTCAGTACGAGGAATGAGATGCCCTGGGTGAAGCCGGCGGAAGGTGCCCGGAGCGCTGCCGCGAGCACGGCGTCGATGGCGTCCGGCGGTACGGGCCGGGCCATGTCGTAGGAGCGGATCATCCGGCGTCGTCGCAGCACCTCACCGAACTCCATGGCCTACCAGCTCCCGCCGAAGGCCGCATCGGCATTGTCATTCAGCGCCTGACACAGGCGTTCCAACTCGACGCCGAGCGCGGTGGCCAAGAAGCGGGCGGTGTGAGGAATGAGATAGGACGCGTTCGGTTTGCCTCGTACCGGCATCGGGGCGAGATAGGGCGCGTCGGTCTCGACCAGTATTCGATCAAGAGGCGTAACCGCAAGTGCGTCCCGCAAATGATCGTTGTTCTTGAACGTGATCGTGCCGGCATAGGAAAGGTAGGCGCCGCGGTCCAGGCAGGCTCGCGCGAACTGATCATCACCGGAGAAACAATGCATCACAATGCGTGCTGGCGGACCCGCTGAGTCAAGGACAGCCAGGATGTCGTCGTGCGCGTCACGATCATGGATGACAAGGGTCTTGTCATTGGTCTTGGCGAACGCGATGTGTGCCGCGAAGGCTTCCTGCTGCACTGCCTGGCCCGCCGTATCGCGTGTCCGGTAGTAGTCCAGCCCGGTCTCCCCCACTGCCCTGACCCGTGGCTGCCGGGCCAACGTCTCCACCAGCTCCAAGCCGGGCATCAGGTCGGCGCCCATACGGGCGGCGTCATTGGGATGGATCGCTACTCCGGCGATCACCGATGGCCAGCGCTCCGCGGCCTCCACCGCCCACCGACAGCCTTCCGGATCACAGCCGATCTGCACAATTCTGGTGACGCCCACCGCTGCGGCCAGCCGGATGGCTTCCTCGGGCTCGAGGCCAGATTTCGCCTGTGTGGAATCGAGGTGGCAGTGCGAATCGACCACCGGCACTGGCAGCGGATCGGGTAGGTCAGGCAGCTCCACGCGCTTCCTCTCGAGGGCTTAGGAATGACGTAAGTGATTCATTTTCAGGGCGAGCTCATAGAGAGCGTTCTTTGCCACTCCCTCCTGTCGTGCCACTTGTGCAACAGCCGCCTTCAATTTCATTCCATCAGCCGCCAATCCGACCGCCTCCTTGGCTGCCGATTCAAGATCGACGATCGGCGTGGCCGCACCGCCAATGACCAAAGTCACCTCGCCGCGCACTTCTGAGCTCGCCCAGCCGGCGAGCTCCTGCAGCGGCCCGCGGCGGATCTCCTCATAGGTCTTGGTCAGCTCGCGGCAGACCGCGCCTGGACGGTCGGCTCCGAAGGCCTCCGCCATCGCCGACAGCGTGGCGGCCGTCCGGTGCGGCGCTTCGAAAAAGATCATGGTGCGCGGCTCGATCGCCAATTCAGCTAGCCGCCGCGAACGTTCCGAAGCCTTGCGAGGCAGGAAGCCCTCAAAGCAGAAACGGTCAACGGGGAGTCCAGAGACCGCTAGCGCTGTCACGACAGCGGAGGGTCCGGGCACCGCAGTAACCCGGAAGCCGCGACCCACCGCGGCACTGACCAAGCGATAGCCGGGATCCGAGACCGACGGCATCCCTGCGTCACTGACAACGACGACTCGCGCCCCCTGCTCCAGCAGCCGGACCAGTTCATCAGTACGCCTCGCTTCGTTTCCTTCGAAGTAGGACATGATCCGCGCCTCGGTCTGAACGCCCAGCCGTTCCAGCAGCCGCCGCAGCCGGCGTGTGTCTTCTGCGGCGATCACATCAGCGTTGGTTAGCTCGGCTACCAGCCGCGGCGATGCGTCGCCGACATCACCGATTGGCGTCGCGGCGAGTACCACGACTCCAGCTGAGTACGCCTCCATCACCACATCACACTCCCAGACCGCCCTGTTGAGTTCCTACGTAAACCCAGGTTGCTGACGGTCTGCACTGGTTGCAACCTATGCAGACCGTCAGAAGGCTACGTAAACGTAGGTTTCGAACCGGATGACGGAGGGTGGTCGTTGACGCGTTCCAGTGATCGGCGGCACCTACGATGGGCGAGTGGCGCGCCAAGTCCTGGAGTCTGAGCGAGGGTTGGTGACATCGACCGACGTCATCACCCCCGGCTCCACACCGCCGCGCGCTCTACCGGACTGGCCACCGAACCCGCCGAGCACGATCGAACGGTTGCGGGTCGCCATGCCGACCGATCGCATCAACGGCTGGATCGTCACCTTGATCATCGGCGCAATCGCCTTTGTCATCCGGTACGTCAACCTGGGGTACCCCAACAAGCTGGTCTTCGACGAGACCTACTACGCCAAGGACGCGTACTCGCTGCTGAAGTTCGGCTACGAGCGCGACTGGCCGAGCAACGCCAACTCCAAGATCATCACCGGCAACGTCGATATTATGCAGCACACCGCCGCCTTCGTGGTCCACCCACAGTTCGGCAAATGGCTGATCGCGGCCGGCGAGCAGCTGTTCGGCATGAACTCCTTCGGCTGGCGATTCGCCTCTCTGGTCTTCGGGACTCTGCTGATCATGGTCACCATCCGGTTGGTCCGGCGGGTGTCGAAGTCGACCATGATCGGTGGGCTCGCCGGGATCCTGCTCACCTTCGACGGACTCGCATTCGTGATGTCGCGTACGGGGCTGCTCGACATCTTTATGGCCTTCTTCCTGGTGGCTGCTGTTGCCTGCCTGGTCGCTGACCGCGAATGGTTCCGAAACCGACTCGCCCTTTATCTGGAGCGCCGGGAACTTGTTGATCTTGGTGGTCGGTTCGGCCCCGCTCTGATCCTGCGTCCCTGGCGGATCGCCGCCGGTGTGTGCTTCGGACTAGCCCTGGGGACAAAGTGGAACGCACTCTTCCCACTCGCAGCATTCGCACTGCTTTCGCTCGCCTGGGACGTCGGCGCCCGACGCCTCGCCGGTGCCGGATCACGCACCAAATTCGCGATTGTCCGAGACGGCATACCCGCCGTCCTTTCCCTCGTAGTCGTCAGCGTGGTGGTGTACGTCGGCGCCTGGGCCAGTTGGCTACTGACCTCCGGCGGATACGACCGGACATGGGGCCAAGAGCATCCAGAGCACGTCACAGTGCGATTGCTTGGTAAGCCGCTTGCTTCCCTGCTGCATTACCAGTACGACATATGGAACTTTCACACCGGCGACTTCATCAATCACGCCCAGCACACCTATCGCGCCGACCCGGCGGGCTGGCTCATCGTGGCACGCCCCATCGGAATTGACGCCGTCAACAACATCAAGCCAGGAACCGACGGCTGCCTTGGACCCGACAACTGCATTCGAGTGATCAGTGGTGTTGGAACGCCCGCGCTCTGGTGGGTTGCGATCTTCGCACTCGTGGCAGCGGCCATCCTGTGGGTGGGTGGCCGCGATTGGCGCTTCGGAATTCCGGTTGTAGGTGTCTTGAGCAGCTGGCTGCCGTGGTTCGCCTTCGATTCGCGTCCTTTGTTTTTCTTCTACGCGATCGCGATCATCCCATTCTCGGTGATGGCCGTCGCCCTATGTGCTGGCTGGATTCTGGGCGATGCCCAAGCAGGAGATCGCCGCATGGTGGCCGCCATAGTCATTGGAGCGTTCGTCGCACTGGTCGCTGCCAACTTTGCCTATCTCTATCCGATCCTTACCGACGAACTTTTGGCGTATCCCAAGTGGCTGTCTCGAATGTGGTTTAGAAGCTGGATCTGAACGGATGCTTTTGGGATCACCGTTCTCTCCAGACCTCCGGCGGCGAGCGGTCGCTTGGCATAAAGTGTTGTGCTGACTTCGCACCAAATGGGTCGAGTCCGCACCGCGCGCGGAGTGATTGGGTGAAGGAGTGGGATGGAACAGCCGCGGGACCATGTGCGGTTCTCGGTCATCGTTCCTGCGTACAACGAAGCGGCCTATCTGGGCTGCGCGCTGCATTCATTGCAGCATCAGGACTACGACGGGAACTACGAAATCATCGTTGTAGACAACAACAGCACTGACGACACGGCGGCTGTTGCTGCGCGATACGGCGTGCGCGTGGTCAGCGAAGCGCAGCAGGGAGTCTGCGCCGCCCGGCAGCGCGGCGTTGACTGCGCCCGGGGCGAAATCATCGTCTCCACCGATGCCGATACCACGCAGCCGGAAGACTGGCTGCGGACCATCGACGCTGGCTTCGCCGCCTCTAACCAGGTGGTCGCTGTTGCTGGTCCGTGCCGCTATCAAAACCCGTCGTGGTGGGCAAAGGCCTATCCCACTTTGCTCTTCGGTCTGGTTGCCGCGATCTATGCGTTGACTGGATTTGTCTTCTATGTAAGCGCGACCAATATCGCGGTCCGGCGCAGCGCTTTTCCGGGTTACGACCTGAAGCTCACGCAGGGTGGTGACGAGCTTGATCTTCTCCGGCGGCTGCGGCGGTGTGGATTAGTGAATTGGTTGCGGCACAACGTGGTAGCCACTTCTCCCCGACGATTGCAACGTGGGCTGCTCTACAGCTTTTTTGTGAGCTTTCTGGTTTATTACGTCCTCGCGTACGGGCTTAATCGCCTATCGCGACGGCAGACGTTTGGAATGGCGCCAGCCTTTCGCCACGAGCGGCTTCGACCTCTGGCACCTATATGGGTGCGCCGCCGCGTGGTGCTCGGGATCTTGCTGGTGGGGCTTACCTCACTCGGCTTCGCAACAGGTGCCGGCGACGCTGCCATGGACAGCCTGGCCCACTTCTGGAACCGCCCGTGAGTCGACTGGCAGCGGCAATTCGGACTGCCGCGACCGGCGTCTCCGTGCTCGGGGCCGCGGCGTACTGGACCGGCTTTCGATCTCGCTCTCAGGTCTTCGGCGCGTTTCCATACGAAAGCGAGACCGAAGAGAAGGTTGTTGCACTGAGCTTCGATGACGGGCCCAACGAGCCCTATACCTCGCGGCTACTCGACACCCTGGACGCGTACCAGGTAAAGGCAACTTTCTTCCAGGTGGGGCGTTGCGCACAACGTTTTCCGTCCACGACCCGGCGCGTGGTGCAGAGCGGCCACGTGCTGGGCAATCACAGTTACAGCCACTCATTCACCAGCTATGTCAAGCAGCCGCGACAAGAGGTCGAGATCATCCGTTCCCAGGAGGTCTTCTATTCGGTCGCCGGTGTGACGCCCGCGCTCTATCGGCCGCCGTGGCTATGCCATTGGCCTTGGGTGATGAGCAGTCTTCGGCAGCACGGACTTCAGGCCGTCTCGGGAACCTTCATCCACCCCTTGGAGCCCTTCCAGCCGGCAGCCGTCAAGCTCACGGATTCGGCATCCAGGCTCACGCGTCCCGGCACGATCTTGATCTTCCACGATGGCCGGGAGGCGCGCGGTGGTCCGCGTGATCAGAGCGTGGCCGCGGTCGGGCCGTTGATCGATCGACTCGCGGATAGGGGCTATCGATTCACCACCGTCGACCGCTTACTCGGGGTTAGCCCGTACGCGGGTTAGGAGCCCAGTCGGGATTACGCCCGAAGGCGATCAGCAGATCGGCTTGCGGGTCGCCGCCTTTGGATGAGGTTGGCCTTTCTGCAATCGATCCGCTGGACCGATAGATGTCTTCCCGATCGCGGAACCATGTCGCAACTTCCGCCACCAGCTCGGGGTCGAGAGTGCGGTGCTGGCCAGTTGCCACTGCTAGATCCCAGCCGTGTATGAGGTGATCAGCAACGAGCTGGCGAATGTACTCCTCGATGTCCTCCTCGCCATAGGAAAGGTGCACCTTTCCGCCCGCTGGCAGCCTTTCGGCGACTGCGGTCAAGGCCTCATCGGCCGCCGCTTTAGCGACCGCTTTGGCATCGTCCTCGCCGAGCAGATCTCCGTCGAACGCGTCACCAACCTCGGCGATGGTCATGCCGTCCACCAGCGGTTTGGTCCACCGATCTTCTCCGACGACATGGTTCACCAGGGCGCGTACGTCCCAATCGGTGCAGGGGGTCGGCGCAGACCAGTCCCCAGGCGTGCCCTGCACGGTGCCTTTCCAAAACTCAACGCTGCGGCGGTAAGTCGTCTCAAGCGCCACTGCTCTGCCCCCCTTTGTCGTGGATTGTGCTGATCACAGCGTGCTCGTTCACGGGTCCGACGTCCAGCGCTATAGCTGCACTTTCTGGGATATCGCGAAACGGGCCGCTAGACCACAATTGGTGCATGGCGATCCGGCGCAGCCGGGAGCGGCGGCCCTCCTTGCTGGACATGGTGGACGGGATGCTGTTTGGCTTCGCCGGACTTGCGACTCTCTGGCTGGCGTACCTGGTCTTTCGGGAGGGCATCGAGCCTGGCTGGCCAATCCTGCTGCTCGTCGTGTTCTGGGTGCTACTCACCTATCTGTTGTTGCCAAGGCTGCACCGCATTCTGACCCGGGTTTATGTCCCGGGGTACTTCATCGGCCGCGCCCGAACGAGTGACGGCCTGCTCGGGGACCCGATCAACCTCGCTCTGCGCGGCCATGAGGCGCAGGTTCATAACGCGATGACGCGAGCTGGTTGGATTCGGGCGGACGATCTCAGCCTGGCCAGCGGGAGGCGGATCTTCACGTCCACACTCACCCGACGCAGCTATGCCGAAGCGCCCGTAAGCCCGCTGACCTTGTTCGACCGCCAACAGGACTTCGCCTATCAACAGGAGGTCGCGGGCAGCCCATCAAAGCGTCACCACGTACGCTTCTGGCGCTGTCCTGAAGGCTGGCTGCTTCCGGGGGGATATTCCGTTGACTGGCTCGCGGCCGGAACCTACGACAAGAGCGTCGGACTGTCCTTGTTCACCCTCCAGGTGACTCACAAGATCGAAGAGAACACCGATATCGAGCGCGACTACATCGTTGAGACGGTCCAGGCGGCCTCGCCTGAGGTTGCGGTGGAGGTGATCAAGGACTTTTCTACCGGCTACCACTCCCGTAACGGCGGCGGCGATTTGATCATCACCGACGGCGACCTGCCGATTATCGATGTGCGCCGAATTGAGGTGCCCGAGATCGCCAAGGTGGAGCACACCGACAGTCGGGACAAGCGGCCGGCCCAAATTGTCGTCGGCGCAGGTGTGGCCTTCTTTCGCGGGCTGGCATTCTTGCCCCTCGCGCTTTTGTTCTTATTTCTGCCGGCCCAGTACGCCCATTCGCTTAATGTCGAGGGCGGCCGGCCGGCTCTGATACTGGCCGGGACCGTAGTTGCCCTGATCGCTTTGGTCGATATCGGGTTGGCGATCGCGGTGTTCGTCGGCCGCAATTGGGCGCGCCTGGTCCTGATGTTGTCCTGCGTGATCACGACAACCGGCGCCTTCGTCGGTAACGCCAATGGATCGGAAGCGGTCACCTTGGCCACTAGCCTGCCGACAGTAGGGATCAACATCATGGTGTTGCTCGCACTCTCCAGCCACCGAGCGCGTGAATACGCCGCTCGCGGCCGACACATCCCCAAACGGATTGCCGGACGCCAATACGAGCAAGCCGCTATTGGATGAGCGATACCGGCTGCGACGGGCGGCCGCAAGCCGGCCCAGGATGAGGTCCGGAGGCGTCGGCGTACTTGATTACCCGTGATCAGCGGCGTACCGGGAGTAAACGATCCCACTAGCGAAGGACCGGGTCTCCACGAGCCTCAGCTTGGGCAGCTCAAAGCCATCAGGGAACAGCCGGCGGCCGCGACCCTGCACCACGGGATAGATGAATAGGCGATACTCATCCACCAGTCCGGCTTCGATCAAGGTGTGA
>DATDKX010000359.1:0-9815 GCA_036519615.1 Propionibacteriaceae bacterium | reverse complement strand
GCAACAACGGTCGCCTTGGACTTACTCTCCACGTGCCGCCGATCAATGCTCCCGTCATCCCGATAGCCGACAGTCACCCGACCGTGCCAATTGCCGTTAGCGCCGAGATAGATCGACGATGCCCGGTTCGGGTTCCGAGTGCCCATGATCAGTTACGCCCCCGGCGACTTGCCCGACGCTTCGACCCGCAACCGCTCGACGTACTCTTCCAGCGCTTCCGCTGGAATTCGGCGGAGTCGGCCAAGCGGCACCGACTGCACTTGGCCGCTCAGCACGAGCCGATACATCAGCGATCGACCGATGCCGAGCCGCTTCGCGGCTTCCTCGATCCGAAGCAGTAGCTTGTCGGCGGAAACGACACCTTCAGGTTCCTCCATGATCTGGTTCCTTCCTGCCGCGGTTGGGCGCCTTGCCGAGTTGGATGTTTCGGTGTCCGGTCCCGTCGCCAAATCGTCCGGGTGCAATGACTCCGGGAGGGCGACGTGAAACGGGGCGAGTCGACGTCGGGTTGACGGCCGCGCTGTGCGTATTCGTCTACGTACGCCCACTCGCCTCTCCCCTCATGAAGATGGGCAGCACCATCAAGCCACAGCGGACCACGATCGATGCCGAAAGTGTCTGACTTGTGGATAACGCACCGTCCCTGCGATCCCTAGGGCCGTCGAACGCCGCAGGCGGTCACAGCCCGTAGAGACGCCGCGATCTTGCTGTACCGAGTCGGGCAGTTTGGTACCACGGTGCCGACGGTGACATGTCCGAGCTAGGGATGGTCAAGGTCCTCAGCCCAGTAGCTCAAGCGATCCAAAGCGCAGTTGCCTGGGCCACTTAGGTGAGGCGAGCCCCCGCGAACTCATCGTCGCTGACGAGCACCTCCTGCCATAGGTCATCCGCGACACGTCCTCGCCGTTCAGCGACCTGTTGGAAATGCATGCGTGCATCTTCAGCCATCCTGCGGCGGTAGGCGAGACGAAACACATTCGACCGGCGCGGCACGACACGCGTCGACAGGCCAGGGAGTTCCAACAGAAGCGCCCCCACTGCCCGGAGCGGATCGTGCCCGAGACCCTCGACAGCGACCACGACAGCTTGTGTCCGGACGATCGCGGCCAGCTCGGCGGGCACGTCCAGCATCTTGTAGTTGTTCGTGATCAGCCCGTGCCAGCCCAGATGGTGCAACGCCAGAAACAACGTTCGATCGTCCAGCTCCGACAACCGAGGATCGATCCGGCGCAAACTCTTCATCTCGATCTCGACCGGCAGATAGTCGTTGACCGCACTGATCAATGGAGTTGGAAAGTTCTGATCCAGCGCTAGTCGCAGCGTCGGCGCCGGTTCGATCACGCGGCAATGGGGCGGCCGCAGCCAGTTGCTGCTCCAAATCCAAAGCCTCTGCTACAACATCCTCCGGCTCGTCATACATAACGGCAATGCGCTTGACGCTGTAGCCGCGACCAGCCAGAGCAGCCAGGGTCAATGTGGTGATCCGGCTGTGCTCCAAGTGCGGCTCACCCGACACCTTCGACGGGACGATCCGCAGATGCGGCCGTGGCCGCACCAGATCCGGCCCAGCCAGACCAGCATCGAACGGTGCGGTCAACTCCAACACCTCAGCCGGCAGCAGCGCCGGCTGACCTGATCCGTCCAACACCACGTCACCGTGCCGCACATAGATGAAGCCGCGAGCATCCACGAGCAACGGACACGGTGCGGCCGAACCCGAATCCCACAAGTCCAAGCCGATAGCCGCCAGCAGAGCGAGCGCCTGACGGACCCGCGACATGGGCGACGCCGGCAACTCCTCCGGTTTCGCGTGCCGCAACCACGACACGATCCGCAACGCCATCAGGTCGGCGTATGACCACAGTTTCTCCCGGGTCGGCGAAACCGACGGAACGACAATTCCATGCCGGGCCCACCAGTACACCGTGCTTTGCGGCACCCCGGACAGCGCAGACGCGCGCGCAGCCTCGTAGCAGCCGTCACTGGCGGCCAGAATCCGAGCCTTCGCCGGCTCTTCAATCACATGTTCGAGTATCACCGATTGCCCTCGGAAGGTCACGTCCAAAGACTGGCGTCAACCGATGTTGCATCTGGCGGATCAGTTCTAGTCGGCCGATTGGTCATACTCGGCTATGGATGTCCGAGGCATATGCCCGCCCGTCTGTCAGTTGGCTCCCAGAACGGTCAACCTCCGGACCACTGACCATCGCACCCTAAGGGAGCGCTCGACCGAGTCGGCGGTCACATCAGCCGTCATAGTCAGCCGTCACCCATCTGTCTGACGTACCCCTCGAACGACTGAACCCATCATCTGCGACACACCTGGTGCACCGCCGGAAGTAGCTCGGGTCGGCCTGACCGCCCCGGCGCGGGTACCCCCTTCGGGTGGGTGTGACCATGAGCCTGCATAAGCTCACGGCCGGGTCGGGCTATGACTACCTGACGCGGCAGGTTGCGGCGCTGGACGCGACCGAGAAGGGTCACGTCGGGCTGGCGGCGTACTACACCGAACGGAGCGAATCTCCGGGGGTTTGGGTCGGTTCTGGCCTGGGCGGCATTGACGGGTTACAGGTCGGCGATCCGGTGTCCGCGGAGCAGATGCGGGCTCTGTTCGGCTGCGGGATGCATCCGCTGGCAGAGGCCCGGCTGCAGCAGCTGGACGGATCGAACCTGACGCGCCGCGACTTCGAGAACGTCATGCGGCTCGGCGTTCCGTTCCGGAACTTGGACGAGACTTCGGCGTTCCGGGTCGAGGTGGCCAAGCGGATCGCCGATCTGAACGGTGCGGTCGCCGAGCCCGCCGATGCCGCGGCCGCGGCGGCGGATCGGGCGAGGATCCGGACCGACGTGGCGAGTGAGTTCTTCCGCGCTGAGCACGACCGGGATCCGGTCGATGCCCGGGAGTTGGCCGGTCAGATCGCCAAGGACTCACGGCCCCGTGCCCAGACCGTCGCCGGGTATGACTTGACGTTTTCGCCGGTGAAGTCGGTGTCGACGCTGTGGGCAGTCGCTGACCCGAGGGTGGCGGCGGTGATTGAACAGGCCCATCGAGCCGCCGTTCACGACGCGTTGCGGTTCATCGAGGAGCATGCATTGTTCACCCGGACCGGCGCTCAGGGGATCCGGCAGGTCGACGTCCGTGGTTTGGTCGCGACGGCGTTTACCCACCGGGACAGCAGGGCCGGCGATCCGGATCTGCACACCCACGTCGCAGCGGCGAACAAAGTGCAGACCCTCGACGGCCGCTGGTTAGCCATTGACGGCCGGGTCTTGTTTAAGGCGAAAGTGGCCGCGTCGGAGACCTACAACACCGCCCTCGAGCGGCATCTGCATGACGCGCTCGGAGTTCGGTTCGCCGAACGGATCGGCACCGACCCAGCGAAGCGGCCAATCCGGGAGATCGTCGGCGTTGACCTCCGGCTGATGGAGCGCTGGTCGACTCGCCGCGCCAGGATCAACAGCCGGCGCGGCGAGCTGGCCGTCCAGTTTCAAACCGACCATGGCCGGCCACCCACCCCAGTCGAAGCACTCAACCTGGCCCAGCAGGCCACGCTGGAAACCCGTGACGCCAAACACGAACCCCGCTCCGAAGCCGAACAACGCCGCGTCTGGCTGGCCGAGGCGGCGGCAGTCCTCGGCGGCCGCGGCGCCATCACCCGCGATGATCGCCACCGCATTCGCCCCCGACGCGGAGACCGCCCGCGTCGCGGATGCCAGGTGGGTCGCCCAGACCGCCGATCGGATTGTGTCGGTGATGGAGGACAGCCGACCGACCTGGCAGATGTGGCACGTCCGCGCCGAAGCCGAACGGCAGATCCGCACGATCAACCTCCCTGCCGAGCAGGCGAACACCCTGGTCGAGCTCCTCGTGGACGAGGTGCTCGACTACCGGTCGATAGCCCTGACGGCCCCGCCAGATGGCATCGAAGAACCAGAGGCACTGCGGCGGGCGGACGGGTCATCGGTGTACACCGTCGCCGGCGCCGACCGGTACACCTCGCAGCGGATTCTCGACGCCGAGCAGCGTCTGGTCGCCGCCGCCGGCCGCTGGGACGGGTCCGTTATCCACCCGTCGGCGGTGGAGTTGGCGATGCTCGAGCTGGCCGCGAATGGTACCGCCCTTGATGCCGGGCAGGCGGTGCTGGTCCGCGACATGTGTACCTCCGGCGCGCGGCTGCAGCTCGCGATCGCACCCGCCGGCGCCGGGAAGACCACCGCCATGCGCGCCCTCACCCTTGCCTGGACCCAGGATGGCGGCCAGGTGATCGGACTCGCCCCGTCCGCCGCCGCGGCCGTCGTCCTCGCCGAGCAATCCGGCATTCCCGCCGACACCCTCGCCAAACTCACCTGGTCGATCAACCACAACGATCTGCCGGTTTGGGCAGCTCGGATCGGTCCGTCAACATTGGTGATCATTGACGAAGCCGGCATGGCCGACACCCTGTCCCTCGACACCGCCGTCCAGTTCGCCATCGGCCGAGGCGCCAGCGTCCGGCTGATCGGTGACGATCAACAACTCGCCGCCATCGGCGCCGGCGGCGTCCTCCGCGACATCAGACAAGCATGCGGCGCGGTTGAGCTCACCGAGCTCCACCGCTTCACCGACCCCGCCGAAGCAGCGGCAACAATCTCGCTTCGCGAAGGCGACCACACCGGACTGAACTACTACCTTGATCACGGACGCGTTCATGTCGGCGATCTCGCCAAAGCGACCGAGGACGCGTTCAACGCCTGGGCATCTGACCGCGCAGCCGGACTGGACGCGATCATGCTCGCACCAACCCGCGAGCTAGTCGCCGAACTCAACCGCCGCGCCCGTGATCAACGAATCGGCACTGCCCCGATCGGGCGCGAAACGCTCTTGGCTGACAGGAACCACGCCAGCGTCGGCGATGTGATCATCACCCGCACCAATAAGCGACAACTCCGCCTTTCGGCCACCGACTGGGTCAAGAACGGTGACCGTTGGACCATCACCCATGTCGGTAGACATGGCGAACTGACCGTCCGCCATAACGGCAGCAGGCTCGCCGTCCGGCTCCCCGCCGACTACGTTGCGACCTCGACCGGCCTCGGCTACGCCACCACCATCCACGGCGCCCAAGGCATCTCCGTCGACACCGCTCACGGAATCTTGACCGGCCAGGAATCCCGGCAGCAGCTCTACACGATGCTCAGCCGCGGCCGGCACGCCAACCACCTCTATCTTCAAGCCGTCGGCGACGGCGACCCGCACAATCTCATCCGTCCCGAGACCATCGCGCCAAGCACACCGACCGAAAGCCTGCAGCAGATCCTCGCCCGCGACGACGCCCCCAGCTCCGCCAGCACGCAGCTCCGCGAGCTCAACGACTCCGCCAGCCGACTATTCGACGCCGTCCGGCGGTACACCGACAGCCTCCAAGCCGCTGCCGAACAAACAGTTGGACGGCAGAAGCTGGCCGAACTCGACCTGATCGATAAGTACATTCCTGGCCTCACCAATGAACCGACCTGGCCCACGCTTCGGGCCCACCTGATTAACCTCGCCGCTGAAAGCGGCGAACACCCGCTCGTCCATTTGCAAGAAGCCACGTTAGGACGAGATCTTTCCACCACAGGAGACATGGCCGCCGTCCTCTACTGGCGGCTCACCGCATTCACCACACCCGACCCGGGACCGCTACCCTGGCTCCCCGACGTCCCAGCAAGACTCAGAGACGATATGGCCTGGGGCGCGTATCTGACCAAGCGAGCACGACTTGTCGCCGACCTCGCCAGCCAAGTTCGAGACCAAGTCGACCGAGAGGCCGCCCCTCCCACCTGGGCGGCGCAGGGAAGCCATCCGAGCGCGACGCTCGTTGGCGACATCACCATATGGCGAGCCGCGAACGGCATCGATTCCTTAGATCCACGACCAACCGGAGGGGACCAACTCGATACCGCACTCAACTGGTGGAAACAAAGCCTTGACCGGTATATAGCCCTAGCAACCAAGGCGCCGCACAAGTCTGAGGTTGATCAGCAAAGGGGTCGGCGTCGACCACGCCGTCACACTTACGCCGACCTCCAGCGTTCATATCAGACACCGCGGTCGAACCCTCCGTCCGCGCCGGGTCGCTAGTATCCGCAATCACCGGGACCACAAAGCTGGATCAGCGGCATTGTCTCTCGGATCGGGCCATCACACGCATGCGGTGCTACCCCACGACCAAGGACTACGTCGCCTGTGCTGCTCGCACGGCGATCTGGTCGTCGCTGAGCGCGAGCTGAGGAGCTTTCCGGTTTCCTTTCGTCCGGCGTGGCTAGAGGCTGAAGGCGTCGCGGAACCGCTGGAGGGCGAGTTCGCTGTCACTCGACGCGAACGCTTCGAGCCCGATGGTGCCGTCGTAGCCCATCTCGGCCAACGCACGCGCGATGGCCGGATAGTTGATCTCACCCGTGCCGGGCTCGCACCGCCCCGGTACGTCGGCCACTTGAATCTCTCCGATGGCCGGGCCGCAGCGGCGGAGGAGCTCGATCAGGTTCCCCTCGCCGATCTGGGCGTGGTACAGGTCGAGCATCAGCTTCAGTGCAGGACTGTGGACCGCCTCGACCAGCGCGAGACAGTCCGCCGCTTTGGCGAAGGGCGTTCCCGGGTGATCGACTGCAGTGTTGAGGTTCTCGAGCACGAAGGTCACGCCCTCGCGCTCGCCGAGTCGGGCGATCCGGGTCAGGGTCTTCTCGGCGGCCAGCCACATCTCGCCGGTGACGGTCTCCACCGGCTTCACCGGGATTCCGCTCTCACCCAGACCGGTGCCGTGCAGGTTCAGCCGGGGGATGCCGAGCCGGGCCGCGACGGGGATGGACTGCTCGGCGGTAGCCAGCAGCTCGTCGGCGCCGTCGGGGTCGGTGAGGTTGCCACGGATGTACCCGGTCATTGATGAGAACGTCGCTCCGGTCGCTACGAGCGCGTCGATGTCCTTGGCGGTCCAGTCCCAGATCTCGACGGTGAAGCCGAGCTCGTCGATCCGGCGGATCCGTTCCAACAGTGGCAAGTCGGTAAACACCATCTCGGCGCAGACGGCGAGCTGGAACGCCATCACGCCACCGTCTCGCCGGAGGTCCGGACGGCGACCGGGGCGTGGGTCTGCACAGACTCGATGCACGTCAGCGCGACGGCGAGCGCACGCCGGGCGTCGACGCCGGTGACGGAGGGCTGACGGCATTCGCGGATCGCCGCGGCGAACTCGACGAACTCGCATGTGTAAGCGTCGCGCATGAGCTCGGTGTCGCTGCGGACCGTGTCGGTGCTCCAGCCGGAGGAGGTGAACACTTGCGCGCTGCTGCGCGCTCCGCCGCCGGCGGTCACCATGCCCTCGGAGCCGAAGACTTCAGCACGGACGTCGTAGCCGTACGCCGCGGAAAAGTTCGCCTCGGCGACAGCGCGGGCGCCGTTGTCGAAAGTGATCACCACGACGGCGGTGTCGAGCAGGCCAGCGTCCTTGAAGTCCGGGGCAACCAGGGCGTCGGCGGTGGCGTAGACCTCTACGGGATCGGCACCCGGATTCAGCCAAAGCAAGGCGTCGAAATCATGGATCAGGGTGAGCAGGAAGATCGTCCACGGCGGAACGGCGGCCGGATTGGCCAGGCCCGGATCGCGGGTCAGCGAACGCATCAGCTGGACCGAGCCGATGGCACCGGAGCTGACAGCCTCGTGGGCTGCGGCAAAGCCGCGGTCGAATCGACGGTTGAATCCGACTTGAAGGATGACCCCGGCTGCCTCCGCCGCTGCCAACGCACGATCGGCGTCGGCCAGGTTGAGCGACATCGGCTTCTCGCAGAAGATCGCCTTTCCGGCAGCAGCCGCCGCGACGATCAGATCCGCGTGCGCCTCCGACGAAGCAGCGATGACGACTGCCGGGATCTCCGGGTCATTGATCAACTCGATCGGACCGGTGAAGGTGCGCGCGCCGTAGCGATCGGCCAATGCTTGCGCGGCCTCGGGTCGGGGGTCGGCGACCGCGGCGAGCCGTGCGCCTGGTACCCGCTGCGCGATGATGCCGGCGTGCGAGGTGCCGATCCGGCCGGCGCCGATCAGTCCGATCGCAATTGGTTCTGCTGTCTCGACGGCCATGATGATCACCCTTCGACGTTGTGGGAACCTAGAGCGCGCTAGTAGCTAGCGCGCTCTAGTATGAGGTGCATGACCGACGATGCGCAAATCGGCAGCTCGGCGCGGCTTCGGCGACCAACCATGGAGGACGTTGCCCTCAGGGCCGGCGTGTCCCGACCACTGGTCTCGATCGTGTTCCGCGATCAGCCGGGAGCCAGCGACGAGACCCGCGCCCGGGTGCGAGCAGCCGCGGCCGAGATCGGCTATCGGCCCGACACCCGCGCCCAGCTGTTGAGCCGGAAGCAGACCCGCCTGATCGGGGTCAGCTTCGGCGTCGGGCACGAGTTCCACGCCGAGCTGGTGACCGAGCTTTACACTGCGGCGCAGGATTCCGGTTACGAACTCGTGCTGTCCGGTGTGACACCAGATCGTCGGGAGCAGCGCGCCGCGCAGGATCTGCTGGCGTTCAGGTGTGACGCGGTGATCTTGCTCGGCCCCAGCGCGCGACTCGCCGACCTCGCGGCCATCGGCGGCCAGACCCCGACCATCGTGGTCGCCCGCGCAGTCACGGCGGAAGGGATCGACGTCGTACGGACCGACGACGTCACCGGAGCCGAGCTCGCCACACGCCATCTTCTCGAGCTCGGCCACAGCCGAATCCTGCACGTCGACGGTGGCCGGGCGCCCGGTGCCGCGGAACGGCGACGCGGCTACCAGGCGGCAATGCGCGCGGCCCGTCTGGGACGGCTGGCCCGCATCATCCCCGGCGGTCTGACCGAAGCCGAGGGCAGTCGGGCGGCTGGCTGGCTGATCGGTGGGCGCGACCCTACTAGCGCTACGGCAGCCGTCGTATTCAACGACCAGTCAGCCGTCGGTTTCCTGGCTACCCTACGGGCGTCGGGAATCGACGTTCCACGACAACTCTCCGTCGTGGGCTACGACGACAGCCGACTGGCGCGCGCAACCTGGGCTCGGCTTACCACCATCGGTCAGGACTCGGCGGCGATCGCCCGAGCAGCGGTGGAGCGAGCAATCGCGCGAATCGCCGGTGAGCCGGCCGGCAAACCGGTGTTGATCAAGCCCACCCTGATCGAGCGCGCCACCACCGCTCCGCCTACCGCCGGTCCTCCCAAAGCGCAGCCTTAAGGTCGACTGGCCGGCGCTGCTGGACTTCAGGTAGTTGCGGATCATCGAGGTGCACCCCAATGGGCTGGTGATTACGATCCGCCGATCCAAGACCAACCAGCGCGGCGACGACGAAGAACTCCCCCGGGGCCTCGATGGCCCGTCGGTGCCCCGTCGCCACGCTGCAGACCTGGCTCGAATCGGCCAAGATCACTGATCTGTCTGCCTTTCAAGGCGAAGGCGGTGCGGGAGAAGGACCGGGCGGACTTCGAGGCCGTGCTGCCCCGGATGTCTTCCGCGCAGCGGGCCTGGCTTCACACGGCGCTCGAACGGGTGCATCCCGATCACGATTGGATTTCCGCTACGGAATGAGCCGCGGCTGATCATGCATCAGCCCGCAGACAGCACAGATCCGCGTCATGACTATTGCAGACGCGGATTTCCCCGTAAGCCTGATGCGTTGGCATGTGACCATCACTTCCCAAGCTGAGAGTGTGAGCAGCCAAGCGAGCAGCCTACGGACTGGGCGATCATGGACGCCTCCACACATCCATGGCCGCGGCCGCGTTGGGGGAGCACTTGATGGACGAAACGCTTGCGACTCGTAATGCGTAGG
>DATDKX010000358.1:0-9653 GCA_036519615.1 Propionibacteriaceae bacterium | reverse complement strand
GCTCGCACGACCTTGCCAGCCACCACGCCTTCGACGTTACCGCCGGCCTCGGCTGCCAGGTCGACGACGACCGAACCAGGTGCCATCTGGAGGATCATCTCGTTGGTTACTAGCAATGGCGCTCGTCGCCCCGGCACAGCTGCTGTTGTGATCAGTGCGTCGGCGGCGGCGATATAGCCTGCAAGCAGTTCGCGTTGCCGTTGGGCGCGCTCTTCAGTCATCTCGCGGGCATAGCCGCCTGCTCCCTCGAGCGTCGGCAGCGGCAGCTCGATGGCTTGGGCGCCCATCGATCGGATCTCCTCGGCCGCGGCGGCGCGTACGTCGTAGCCCTTGACTACCGCACCCAAACGCCGACAGGTCGCGATCGCCTGAAGTCCCGCGACGCCGGCACCCAGCACCACCACCTGCGCCGGCGGGACCGTGCCAGCGGCCGTCATGCTCAGGGGGAAGAACTGGCCCAGCATGCTGGCAGCAACGATTGCCCCCCGATAGCCGGCCACCAAGGCCTGGGAGCTCAGGGCATCCATCGACTGCGCGCGCGAGATGCGCGGCACGTATTCCATCCCAAAGGTGGTGAGCTTCCGGTCGCTACGAAGCGCGATGTCACCTGGGCGTTCCGCGGACGGGAAGAACGAAATCGTCGCCGCTCCAGATGGCAGCGGCGCTAGGCAGGCAGCGTCGAGCGGCTGCACACTGAGCACCACATCTGCCGCGTCGAACGGATGCTCGGTGACCAGGGCACCGGCCGCCTCGTACGCCCCATCGGAGAAGAGGGCACCCGCGCCGGCCCCCGTTTGCACCGCTACCTCGTAACCAGCAGCGCGCAGCCTGCCCACGAGCTGAGGAACCATGGCAACACGGGCCTCGCCGGGCGCCTGTTCCCGGGCTACCGCGATGCGCACATCACGAACCTAATGCACGCCGACTTGTCAGAATCCAGTTAACCTCCAGCTCACCTGGATTCTGACAAGTCGGCTTGTTGGACTCAGCGGACTTTGACATTGATTGAGTGATATCCAGTTGCGCCGTTAGGCATCGGCGGCGCCTCCGCGGCCGTCTGAAGCATTCCGTTCGTGTCGGTGGCGCGAACGCTCAGCGTGTGGGGCCCTGGGGTGGCGGCCCATTCGTATCTCCATTGCCGCCAGGTGTCCGGGCCAACGGTCTCGGCAAGCTGCGAAGGCTGCCATCCGTTCTTGTCGACCTGGACCTCGACAGCCGAGATGCCGGTGTGCTGTGCCCAGGCGACGCCGGCGACAACGACCGTTCCTGCGTTGACGGTGGACTTACGCGGTACGTCGATCCGCGAGGCCAGCTTGATGGGAGCCTTCGGCGCCCAACCGAGTGGGGTCCAATAGGCCTGCTCCTTGGCGTACATGGTGACCTTCAACGAGGTCACCCACTTGGTCGCCGACACATAGCCGTAGAGGCCCGGAACGATCATGCGGACCGGGAATCCGTGCTCGATGGGCAAGGGCTCGCCATTCATGCCGATCGCCAGGATGGCCTCTCGCTTCGGATCGGTGAGGGCCGACAGAGGCGTACTAGCAGTCCAGCCGTCATGGCTCTTTGAGAGCACCATGTCGGCGCCTGCAACAGGCTTCGCCGCGGCCAGCAGCTCGCGTATGGGATATCCGAGCCACAGCGCGTTGCCGATCAGGTCGCCGCCAACCTCATTGGAGACGCAGGTGAGGGTGGTCATGTGTTCGACCAGCGGCTTGGCGGTTAGGTCGGCGTAGTTGATCTGGATCGGGTTCTCGACCATCCCAGTGATTCTGAGGGTCCAGGTCTCTGGATCGACGGTGGGCGCCTGGAGTGAGGTATCGATCCGATAGAAGTCATCGTTCGGGGTCACGTACGAGGCGAGGCCGTCGATGTGGAAATCAGCGCCCACAGGCGGTCCGGGTGGGGGTTTCACGGGAGTCGGCAGCTTCAGCCTCTGGCGTGCGGTGTCGACGGCTGAGGATGCGCTAGCGAGCAGCTGACCGGTGATCGCTGCGACCGTAGCCGCCGCGCCGACCACGATCGTCCATCCCAGGAAGTTCCGACGCGCAGCGGATTGCGCTGCACGCTCGTTCGCCGCTGCAGGTGCCGAGCGCCACCGTTGCAACTTGCCGATCAGCGTGCTCAAGATCATGTAGCCCAGCAGTAGGCCGACGATCGTTGGGACGTAGGCGGCGACCGTCGCCTCAGGCTGCGCGGCGATGCCGATGATTCCGAGCACCGCCACGACAGCGAACAGCGCGGCGCCGGCGAAGCGACGGCGCCACTCGAGCTGGCCGGCGATGGCACAGAGAACAAGAACCCCGACGACAATGATGGCGAGCAGCACGGGTTTGTCCGCGAGGCCGAGAGTTTCTTTGCCGAAGTTGACCAGTGACGCCGGCAGCAGATTGATGATCAGTTCCCCGACTGCGGGTACCGGCGAGCCGGCTGGCGCGACGACCCATGCGAGGAGGATAGCGATGGCGAGACCGGCCAGGCCGGCGACAGCTCCCGCGAGCCTTGCCCACCATCGGCTGGCACGTGCCACTTCCCGCTCATCCCGGCTGTGCACCTCACCATCCTGCGCTCGTGCCGGCCGCCGGACAACGAACTGGTGCTTACGCATTAGTCACGGCAGGCTATTGATCATGGCTGCAGCGCCAGACTGCGTCGATTACTACCCCGGCTGGGTTGAGGATGCCGACCAGCTCTTTGACCAGCTTCGAGGCGACATTGGCTGGGAACAGCACACCATCACGCTCTACGGCCGCAGTGTCCCTACCCCGCGGCTGACGGCATGGATGGGAGACAGTGCTTACTGCTACTCCGGGATCGTGAACATGCCAGGTCCCTGGCCGGAAGCCCTCGCAGAGCTGCGAGAGCGGCTCCGCAAGGAGCTGGGTGTTGACTTCAATTCCTGCCTAGCCAATCTCTATCGAGGCGGCACCGACTCAATGGGTTATCACAGCGATGACGAGCCAGAGCTGGGCCCACGACCCACTATCGCCTCGATCAGCCTCGGAGATCGGCGACGCTTCGTGCTGCGGCATCGGACAACTCGAGAGCGATGGAGCTGGGATCTCGGCCACGGTGACCTGTTGGTCATGCGGGATGAGTCGCAGAGTGACTATGCCCATGCGATTCCGAAGACATCTCGCCCGGTCGGACCGCGGATGAACCTCACCTTCAGGCGGTTTCGGCTGATTACCGGACCTGCCGCGCTGGAAACTTCACCCTAGACGCTCGATTTCGGCGCAAATCTGGCTCTAAACACCATCTGGAGTGAAGTTTCCAGCGAATTTCGTGCTCGCGTTAACATCGGAGCCCTTTTTGAGGCCTTCCCTAAGTGTGAGGGCTTTTCACGAAGACATTCAGCAGGTTCTCGCCACGGACGGTGTCATCGTTCGGCGTCAGCATCCCAAGCTCGTCGGCACCATCGAACGGCTAGTCCGCAATGGCCACCTCCGCGCGGTGTTGCCCGGCGTGTATGCCGAGCCGGGAGCGTGCGACTCGAGCAGGACGCGGATTCAGGCGGTGATGCGTTGGGATCCGGACGCCATCCTGATCGGTGCAGCCGCCGCCTGGGTGTCCTTCTGGCCCGAGATTCGGGTTTCCTGCATCACGTGCAGCCTGAAGCATCATCGCCAGCCTCAGCCGGGCTATGAGTTCACCCGGCGGCAGATCCCGGCCGAGCTTGTCGTCAACCGGGGCGTCCTGCGCTACACGGCGCCAGCGCTCACGGCGTTGGACCTGTGCGAGGCGATGGGTGGCGACGCGATTGATCAGGCTCTGCGCAGTCGGGCTACAACGCTTGCCCAGCTTCATCGCGCGATGGAACTCACGGCCGCACGGGTCGGCAATCCAACCAGGCGACAGCTCTTACTCGATTCTCGCGAGGAGCCGTGGTCGAAGGCGGAGCGCTTGTTCCACCAGCTACTTCGGGACGCTGGCATCACCGGATGGAAAGCCAACCGACCAGTGGTAATAGATGGCTCCACGTTGTATGTCGACATCGTCTTTCGGAAGCTCAAGCTCGTGATTGAGATCGACGGCCGGCTGTATCACACCGGGACGGAGGTCTTCGAGAGCGACCGGTGGCGGCAGAACCTCCTCGTCCTGAACGGCTGGTGCGTGTTGCGATTCACCTGGACCATGATCGAAGACCATCCCGAGAAGGTCGTCGCGATGGTGCGCGACGCGATCAAGCTGCTTACTGCCGCGGCGCTCTGACGAATAGTTCATCCCCGAGCTGGACCGGCCCCAACGGGAACCCCGGGGCGTAACTCTTCTAGCTCTTCTCTGCCCGCCGCGAATTGTGAGTTGTAGAGGTCGAAGTAGTGGCCACGAGCCTCAAGCAGCTCGTAGTGGGTGCCCTGCTCCACGATCTTGCCGTCTTCCATCACCAGGATCACGTCGGCATCCCGGATAGTGGAGAGCCGGTGAGCGATCACAAAGCTGGTCCGATCTGAGCGCAGCGCCGCCATCGCGCGTTGCACGAGGACCTCGGTGCGGGTATCGACCGAGCTCGTCGCCTCATCCAAGATCAGCAGCGCCGGGTCAGCGAGGAAGGCACGAGCTATGGTGATCAGCTGTTTCTCGCCGGCGCTGATGTTGCTGGCTTCCTCATCGAGGACAGTGTCGTAACCGTTTGGCAGTGCGTGCACGAACCGATCAACGTAGGTCGCCTCGGCAGCCGCGTGGATCTCCTCCTCAGTCGCGGTTGGCCGACCGTAGGCGATGTTTTCGCGAATGGTGCCATGGAACAACCACGTATCCTGCAGCACCATCCCGATGTTGGACCGCAACGCTGCCCGCGGCACCGTGGCAATGTCTACTCCGTCGAGTGTGATACGGCCGCGATCCAGCTCATAGAACCTCATGATCAAGTTGACTAGCGTCGTCTTGCCTGCCCCGGTCGGGCCGACAATGGCCACCGTGCTGCCCGGCTCAGCTACCAGGGACAGGTCGGTGATCAGCGGCTTTTTGGTCTTTTTCGGGGGTTCAAGGGGGTCGTCCCCCTTGGCGGTGTCGGCATCGTAGGAAAACCAGATGTGCTCGAACGCCACCCGACCACAGGTCGGATTGAGCGAGCTGGCCTCCTCGGGTACCTGCTCTTCCTCATCAAGCACCTCGAAGACCCGTTCCGCTGATGCAACCCCAGACTGCAGCAAGTTGGCCATCGAGGCCAGTTGCGTGAGCGGCTGTGTGAACATGCGGGTGTATTGGATGAATGCCTGCACGTCACCAAGGTTCATGGTGCCGCTTGCCACCCGGAGGCCTCCCACCACAGCGATCGCCACGTAGTTGAGGTTTCCGATGAAGAACATCGTCGGCATGATCAAACCGGAAATGAACTGAGCGCCGAAGCTGGCGCTGTACAACGTGTGGTTCCGTTCCGCGAACACCGCCTCGACCTCATGCTGCCGGCCGAACACCTTCACCAGCGACTGTCCGGTGAACGCCTCCTCAACGTGCCCGTTCAGCTCACCGGTGGACTTCCACTGCTGTATGAAAAGCCGCTGTGAGCGTCTGCCGATCACCGTTATGACAAGAATCGACACCGGGATTGTCACCAACGCGATCAGTGCCAGCACTGGTGAGACGACCAACATCATCACAGTGACACCAATGACGGTCAGCAACGAGGTCAGCAACTGGCTCAGCGTTTGCTGCAGCGATTGCGAGATGTTGTCGATGTCATTGGTCACCCGGCTCAAAAGCTCACCGCGGGTCTGCTTGTCAAAATAGCTGAGTGGCAGCCTGTTGACCTTGTCCTCGACCTGGCTACGCAGGCTGTAGATCGAGCGCTGCACTGCGCCATTGAGCAGGTAACCCTGCAGCCACAGGAACAACGACGCCACCAGATACAAACCGAGCGCCACCAGCAGCAACTTCTCCAGCAGGACGAAGTCAATGCCGTGCCCAGGGATGACGTTCAGCCGCTCAATCATGTCGGCGAAGGTGTTCTTGCCTTGGGCACGCAGCGCGGCTACCACTTGCTCCTTGGTCGCGCCGCTCGGCAGGTCCTTTCCCAGTACGCCGGTGAATATTACGTCCGTGGCCATGCCCAAGATCTTGGGTCCCAATACGTTCATCACAATGCCGGCGACGGCGAGCACCACGACCAAGGCCAAAATCATCCGCTCTGGCGCCAGGTGCCCGAGCAGCCGCTTGAGCGAAGGAAAGAAGTGCAGCGATTTCTCGACCGGCCGCGCTTGCCCCCACATCCGACCACCACCACCGGCGGCCGGCGGGCCATATTTTGGTCGCTCAGGTGCCTTGGGCGCGGCCTGCCCATTGCCGCTCGTGGACGCATCGGGTATGCGATCTTGCCCATTGCCGCTCATGCCGCAGCCTCTGCCGCGCTCAGCTGAGAGTCGACGATCTCCGCGTACGTCGGGCAGTGCGCCAGCAACTCCTCGTGAGTACCGCTGCCGACGATCTCCCCGTGTTCCATGACAAGGATCTTGTCGGCGTCAGCGATGGTCGCGACGCGCTGCCCGACAATGATCACCGCGGCCTCGGCCGTCTCGTGCTGCAACGCCGCGCGTAACCGCGCGTCCGTGGCAACGTCCAGCGCCGAGAACGAGTCATCGAAGACGAAGATCCTCGGTCGCTTCACCAGCGCCCGCGCGATGGCCAGGCGCTGTCGCTGACCGCCCGACACATTGGTGCCGCCTTGGGAGATGGGCGCCTCCAGCTGGCCGGACATCTCACGTACGAAGTCCTCTGCCTGAGCTACCCGCAGGGCGTGCCAGAGCTCTTCGTCGGTGGCGTCCGGATTGCCATACCGCAGATTGCTGGCGACGGTGCCGGTGAAGAGGAAGGCCTTCTGCGGCACTAGTCCGATCCGACCCCAGAGCATGTCAGGATCGCAGTCGCGCACCTCCACCCCGTCCACCTTGACTGAACCGCCAGTGGCGTCAAACAGCCGCGGAATCAGCGAGATCAAGGTGGTTTTGCCGGCACCAGTTGAACCGATGATTGCTGTCGTCTCGCCCGGCTCAGCCGTGAAACTGATCTTGCGCAGCACTGGCGACTCGGCTCCGGGATAGGTGAACTCGGTGTCCTGAAACGCCACGACGCCCGTCGCCGGCAGCTCAGTGACCGGACGAGCCGGTGGCAGTACTGAGGACTCGGTATTCAGCACCTCCTGGATCCGCTCGGCGCAGACGGCGGCACGCGGCGCGATGATCAGCAGGAAGGTCGCCATCATGACCGACATCAAGATCTGGATCAGGTACGTCAGAAAGGCCGTCAGCGCCCCGATCTGCATGTCTCCGGCATCGATGCGCCGCGCTCCAAACCACAGCACCGCGACGCTGGAGACGTTCAGGATGAACATCACGATCGGGAAGATCGACGCCGCGTACCGTCCTACCGAGATAGTCGTGTCGGTGAGTTCGGTGTTGGCCCGTGCGAACCGCGCCGTCTCGTACGGTTCGCGGACGAACGCGCGAACCACTCTGATGCCAGTGATCTGCTCGCGCAGCACCCGGTTGACAGTGTCGATTCGGGTCTGCATCAGCCGGAACAGGGGGCCCATTTTGCGGATCACTAAGAAGATCGAGAACGCGAGCACCGGCATCGCCACGGCGACCAGCCAGGAGAGGCCGACATCGGTGCGGAGCGCCATGATGATGCCGCCGATCATGGTGATCGGAGCCGCGACAAACATGGTGCAGCCCAGCAGCACGAGCATCTGCACCTGCTGCACATCGTTGGTGTTGCGGGTGATCAGCGATGGTGCCCCGAAGTGGTTGAGCTCTCTGGAGGAGAAGGAAAGCACCCGCTCGAACAACGCACCGCGTACGTCACGGCCGAAGCTCATAGCCGTCTTGGCCCCCAGATACGTTGCCCAGATGGAGCAGCCGACCTGAACGAGCGTGACGGCAAGCATCATCCCGCCGGTACGCCAGATGAAGGAGGTATCGCCCTTGGCAACGCCTTCGTCGATGATCGCCGCGTTCAGGCTCGGCAGCAGTAGCGCAGCCATCGTGCCGGCAAGCGACAAGATCAGCAGACCGGTGATCGGTCGCCGGTAGCGAGCAAGGTAGGTCCGGAGCAGACGGATCAGCATGATGCCCGTTCTTTGTGTGGTAGGCGATGCCGGCAGATGCCGTACAGAACAAGATCAACAATCTGTTGTGGCTGGTTGAGCCGCTGATCGCCGAGAATGTGGTGACTCATCGAAAAGGTCACCGCTCGGATCACACTGGCAGCTTCCAGCGCATCCAGGCGCAGCCGCTCGTGATCCGGCGCGATCAGGGATGCAATTGCACTGTTGAGCAGCTCATTGTCCGCCTGCTGCTTGGCGCGGAAGGTATCGCGATCATGCGCCTCCTTACGCAGTTGCAGCGACCCAAACAGCGCAAACACTCGCCGCAAGCGCTCCTGCAGGATGGCGACCGCCGCCGTCAGTCGCTCCTCAAGGCTCAGACCAAGATCAACTTGAGCAAGCTCGTCGCAGGTGTACGCGACGTTGTATGCATCCTCGATGACGGCATCGATGAGAGCCTCCTTGGTAGCGAAGGCCCGGAAAATCGTGCCCTCTGCAACACCTGCGGCTTCAGCAATCTGCCGGGTGCTGACGTCGCGGCCGAATCGCTCCAGGAGCGGCTCGGTTGCCGCGACGAGCGCTGCTCGGCGTTCATCAAGGGGAAGAGGCGCGGCGCGGGTCACCGGACCATCTTAGTGAGTGAGCACTCACTCAGCAACGGATTATTCCGGAGCGTCATTGTGTTAGTCACAGTAATGCTGATTTCAAAACGAGAAGGGAGCGAAGCGGTGAGTTTGGGCCTGCTGGCGGATGAGGTCTTCGAGGCTGTCATCTTCGATCTCGACGGAACGCTCATCGATTCCACTCCAGCGGTGACCCGATCGTGGAGCACGTGGGCGAGCGAGTACGGACTGGCGCCAACCGATGTTGTGAGGCATCACGGCGTCCCCTCCGAGTCTGTCGTCCGCGCCACGATGCCAGAAGATCTGCACGAGGCAGCCGTGCGACGCATTATTGAGTTGGAGCTCACTGACGTCCAAGACATTGTGGTACTCCCTGGCGCCACTCAGGCTCTGGCATCCCTGGTGCGTGCCAAGAACGCGATCGCCACCTCCTGCACGGTTCCGCTTGCCAGGGCCCGGATCGCAGCCGCGCAGCTGACGCCGCCCACGGTGATCGTGACGGCCGACGACGTCGTGAATGGGAAGCCGCACCCGGAACCGTTCCTTTACGCGGCCCGACTGCTTGATGCCGACCCGCGGCGTTGCCTTGTGGTAGAGGACGCTCCGATGGGGCTTGAGGCGGCTCAGGCCGCCGGCTGCTTCACACTTGCCGTTGTCACGACGACCCCTCGCGAGGAGCTCGACGCGGACGCGATTGTTGCCGACCTTTCAGAGATCCGGTTTGACGGGGATCAGGAGGGCATTCGGGTGAGCTGGGTTGGCGAGCCGGTTGGTGCCCTGCGACAGGGCTCAGGCACCTAACTGACCACTAGCCTGTCTTGCGTCGGAAGTTGCGCTTCGTCTCAACGGGGCCGTGCGTCTGCACATGCTGCGGCTCGTTATCGATGTGATCCTCGCCCTTGCGACCCTGCTTAGCCGCCAGAGCCTCACGGAATTTGCGCTTGGTCTCGTCCTCGGGTGTCTGTTTTTGGCCGGGTTTGTCACTAGCG
>DATDKX010000357.1:0-9244 GCA_036519615.1 Propionibacteriaceae bacterium | reverse complement strand
CCCCATTCGTGGCGGTACCTGGCCCGGCGCACACTGCACGAGTTCCTCCGCGACGACTGCCTCGACCTCGCCCGCGGGCCTGACCTATTACGCGATACTCGCCGTGCTGCCCGGCCTGATTGCCGTTATCTCTTTGCTCGGCGTGCTGGGTAAGGGCCCGGAGTCTGTCGCGACCATCCTCGGATTGGCTCGGCAGGTGGTTCCGGCCTCGGCGCTGGGCATCCTCCAACCCGTCGTCGAAGGGCTCATCCAGACGCCACGAGCGACTCTTGCCCTGGTCCTCGGCATCCTCGGGGCCCTGTGGTTCGTGTCGGGCTACGTGACGGCTTTCGGCCGCGTGATGAACCAGATCTACGACATCGCCGAGGGTCGCCCGATCTGGAAGCTGCAGCCGCTGATGATCTTGGTGACTCTGGTGCTCGGCGTGCTGTGTCTGTGCGCGGTCCTGCTGCTGTTGATCTCCGGGCCGCTCGCCCGGGCGCTCGGGGATGTGCTCGGCCTCGGATCAACCGCCGTGCTGGTGTGGACCATCGTAAGGTGGCCCGTGGTGGTCGCGATTACGGGCATGGTGATCGCGCTGTTGTACTATGTCACCCCGAATGTCCGGCAGCCCCGATTCCGCTGGCTGAGCCCGGGCGCGGTGCTCGCCACCGTGGTGTGGCTGGCGGCTTCCGCCCTGTTCGGTCTATTCGTCGCCAACTTCTCCAACTTCGACGCCGCGTACGGGTCGCTGGCCGGCGCGATCGTCTTCCTGGTCTGGTTGTGGCTCACCAACACCGCCGTCCTGCTGGGAGCGGAGCTGAACGCCGAGATCGAACGGGCCCGCGAGTTGCAGGCCGGCGTGGTAGCGGAACGGCACGTCCAACTGCCGGCGCGCGACACGCGCGGGAGCCGGAAGAGGTCAGCGCAACGGCAACAGGACCTCGCCGCCGGCCGCGAGATCCGCCAGCAGCATGGCCAGATCGAGGACCCGGCCGATCGCCCGGAATGATGCCAAACCGTCGCCTGTGCAAGCTGTCGTCATGCGGGATCGTGCTGCCTGGATCCAATGGTTGCTCAAGGACCTTGACCGTCTCGAGGGTATGGCGGGTGCCGCGCAGCCATCCGAGGTTCACGATTTCGGCTGGGCGGGCCTGTCGTCAGAGTCAGGCCTGACGGAAGCGCAGGAGGACCTCGTCGACCATTGGTCGCCGCAGCGCGTGATCGATGACTGTCATGCGAAGCACGCGCTGCTCGTTGCGGCCCAGACATGGGCCAAGCCTTTGAATGAGCATGTCGCCCCGCTGGACCGCCTCCTCCGCACGATAGGCACCTGCTGCTTCTAGGCGTCTCGTTGCACAAAGACGGGATCAGCCGGGTCATCAGCCGGGACAAGATCCAGCGTCGCTCGGTCGAGCTCAGCTTGCTCGCCCTCCGACTGGGCGGACTGGTCGCTTGGTGTTCCTCGTGCTCCCCCCGGGGAAGGCGGTCGCGTTCCTCGCGGTGCAGCTGGCTGTGTTCGGTCTGTACTTGGGCGCATCGTTCGGGCCCAACCACATCGGCCTGCCGCTCGTGTCGCCCAAGTTGAAGCTGTACTCATCCCGCATAGCTAATTGTGTTGATTCGCGTATGTCTAACATTGAGCTGACAAGGTGCGATAGGCTAGTTACCGTTGATTAGCATTGGCGCCGTGCGGTGAAGTTGCGGCCAATCCGCGGCCACCGAGCAAGATCAACTAGCAAGATCACCACATGAAAGTGGCCCAATCGGTGCAGGAACATCGGCCGGGCCTGGAATCCCACTAGTAGAGAGCAGGATCCGGTACTGCTATGCGTTATTGCCATGTCGTCGATCCCTCCTGACAGACATCTCCCTGACTCTGTCACGCGCCCTCACGCGCTGCCAGATTGGTCGAGCCGACAGTTCGGTCTGCAGGTGGCGGCTCATCCGCCTCGTCGGCGCTGTCCTTATCGACCAGGACGACGAGTGGGCAGAAGCGTGCCCCGACTACGGCCTCGACATGATCGGTGATACTCACCCAAGATCAACAAAGCTGAAGCAAGATCAGGAAAGACAAGCCTAGGTCAGCCTGTCGAGGATCGCGTTATCGTCTGTTTGTTCCGCCCCCGCAAGCCAGGCCAGGTCCGCGAGCCGGATGCCGTCATCGCCACCGACGTCCCGGCCAGCCCAACCCGGCCCTGCCGCACTGGGCCGATGGCCTTCAAGAACCTCACCATCCGCTTCCTCAGCAACCACGACTTCCCCCGAAACCGCCAACCAGCAGGCCGCCACGGAGCTCACCGCCGACCTGGCCGCCAGCGACCTGCACTACCCCATCGCGGCACGCGAGACGGCGGCTCATGGTGCGCTGAGCACGACCTTGTCGTGCGTTTCGCCGCTCTCGAGCAGCCGATGCGCCTCGGCGGCCTGTTGCAGCGGTAGCTCGCGCCGCTGCTTCATCCGCAGGGTGCCCGCCGCGAGGAGCGCCATTCCCTCATCAACGGCTCGCGGCGCTCGGTCGGGCGTCGCTTCTGAGAGCCTAACGCCGAGCTCTTGCGCGCGGGGATCGGACAGCATGATCACGCGCTCACTGCCACCGGCCAGTTCGATCGCGGCCGGCAAGGCGTCCCGGCCGGCTGCGTCCATTACCGCATCCACGCGGGGGGTGATCTCGCGGACCTGCTCGACGAGTCGCTCTCCATAAGGGACGGGCGTCGCGCCGAGCTCGCGCAGCAGTCCGTGGTCGCGCGGGTTGGCCGCGGCGATCACGGTCGCTTGTATGAGACCGCGAGCTGAGTGGCGATGATTCCGACAGAGCCGGCGCCGCCGAGGATCAGGAGCGTCTCGCCCTGGACGATGCCGAGCTGGCCGAGCACGCCAAGGGCGGCCTCCACCGAGGCCGGCAGTGCTGCGGCTTCGACGAAGCTCACCCCGGGCGGCTTGATCGTCCAGGCGGACGCGAGCGCGTACTCGCCGTAGCCGCCGAGGCCCGGCAGCCACGCCGCGACCTCGTCGCCGACGGCGACGCCGTCGACTCCGTCGCCAAGCGCGTCGACGACGCCGGCGGCCTCGAACCCGAGGACCGCATCCGGGGCGAGTGCGAACACCTCTTTCAGATTGCCGCGGCGGATTGCCAGGTCGGTTGGCCCGACGCCGGCTGCGCGTACGCGCATCCGGATCTGCCTGGCCGCGGGCTCCAGCGGGCGCACTTCCTGCCAGCGCAGCATCTCGGGCGGCCCATAGTCGGTTAGCACGCTTGCACTGGGCACTGGAACCTCCGCGTTTCGAGAGGAACGCCGATCATCTGGCGTCGCGCACACGACAACGCCCGATGTTGTTTACGGGATATGTCACGTAAGAGGAAGCAGCACCCTGATGCCCTCCCACCATTCGAGCGGCGCTTGACCCGCCAGCAGCAGCGCGCGTGGCTGGCCTACATGCGGGTGCAGCTGCGCCTCAGCTACGAGATGAACCGTCAGCTGCAGCACGACACGGCCTCTCGCTCGCCGACTACGACGTCCTCAACGCCCTGCGCTACTCCCCCGACGGTGCGATGCAGATCACTGCTCTGGCCGCGCGGATCGGCTGGGAGCGCAGCCGCCTGTCCCACCACGCTCGCCGCATGAGCGCCCGGGGCCTCGTCATGTGCGACGCACTAAGACCGCCGCGCGACGGCGGTGCGGCTCACCGATCAAGGCTGGGAGGCGATCACCGACGCATCCGAGGGTCATATCCAGCTCGTTCGGAGGCTGTTTTTCGGCGGACTACCTGCCGACCACCTGGCGGCAGTCACGGACGCGCTCGAAGCCGTTTATGAGAACCTCATCGAGAACGGTTCCCTGCCCGCGCCGGCAGAAAGCGACGCGAGCAAGCAGGCGCGGCGCGAGCGACTGACGGCGACCGAGCCGCGCGTTTCCCTGGACGCTTCGGGATCGGGGCGGTAGCAGTCGGCAGTGAGCTGCATGTGTGACTGCGCCGTTCGATGTCGATAAAAGGGCGTTCCTAGGCGGAGAGACGCGAAGACGGCCTCGAGCTGTCGTCCGTTGCCGGTGATGGCGACCAGGGTGGCCCGATTGGCTGGCGCGGCGCGGCCTGCTGATGAAGACTGCCGCCATGGATATCCAAGAGCCGGAGCGTGTGCGCTGGCCCGGACACCTTCCGGTCGGTGCGCTGCGTGTCGTGCGGTGGAGCGCGAACTATGACCAGACGGTCCTCTTCTACCGGGAGATGATCGGGCTGCCGGTGCTGGAAACCTTCCACGACAGCTACGGCCTGGACGGGACGATCCTGGGCCTGCCCGGCGACGCGGTTCACCTGGAGATCGTCCAGCTGGGCGAGAGGCCGGATCTGGCGCTCGGGCTTGATCAGCTGGTGTTCTACCTGCCCGATGCCGCCGCCCAGGAGCGCATCATGGCCCGGCTGGCTGCCGCAGGTGTGCATCCGGTCGCCCAGATCGATTACTGGCAGGACAACGGCGGCGTTACCTACCAAGACCCTGACGGGCGGGAAGTGGTGTTCGCGTCCTGGGTCTACAGCCCGCCGTGAGTGTGCAGGTCTGACCTGGCCCACTACGCGGTCCGCGCGTGCTGTGCCGTGCCGGACCTTGGCCACCACCTAAGCGGATGCTGGTATCCATTCGGCGAAGGTCCCGGCCTTTGCACTTGTCTCAGCTGTCACACAGCTCGCCGCTATCAAGGTTTGGAAGAAGCTGTACTGAAAGGGCGGCGCGCATGCCCGAGAACGAGAACCTCTTTTGCGACAAATGCGGCCAGAACTTGGGCGCTGTATCCCTCACATCGGAAGACGGACAGCCGATGACAGTCGCGGTGTACTTGGCGGTCTTGCACACGGCTGGTAGGGAGCTGCTCTGTGAACACTGCATCGCGCGGCCGAGAAGTGCTTTCGAAGTCGGTAACCACTGACATCCGAGTGATCAGAGCATGACAGAGCCCCGAGACGCAAGAATGTTCTGCAAGATCCCTCTCGCTGACGCTTTTGAAGCTCCAAAAGCCCAGACGACTCCAGATCCCCAACCACCAGCCGTCCCAGTTCATCGCAGCCGAGCGTTACCAGGGCCGGCCACGGACGCGCAGCCTCGCCGTTTTCCTTGGCGGCATCGGCGATGTTCTTGGTGTAAAGAACCTCGGCGTAAAGACCGCTGTAACACCAAGGCCCTCGGGTGCACCACTGAGCTGCTGGGCGCTGCTGACTCGAGGCTGTCGGCGTGACCGCCCCGGTCACCGCGCCGCCGGCTCGCGCCTCGGCGTGGCTGCTTCTCCGGGTCGGCGCCGATGGTTGCGTCGACCCGGGCGGTTCGGCGGAAGAACCGCCGCTGACGCTGTGCATGTTTCCCACTGTGGGCAAGGCGGCGAGCGTTTGGGCTCGGTGGCGGGGTCGAGCAGCTGCCCTGGCACTGACGGTTCTCCTACTCGGAGTGGCTGCTTGCACTGGTGCCGAACCAGGCCCCGTTCCAGCCCCAACTTTGGGCTCGTCACAGGCTGGCTCGCCTTCCGCGGCACCGGCCACCGGAGTCGACAAGGTTCTTGTCATTGTGGAAGAGAACCGGAGCGTCCAGGATGCTGCCGCGCACATGCCGTTCCTCATATCCCAGGCCCGGTCTTATGGCGCCGCGACGAACTTTTACGCCATCAGGCATCCATCCCTGCCGAATTATCTGGCGCTGGCAGGCGGGTCGACATTCGGCGTCGCTGATGACAAAGACCCCGACGCACACCGGCTGCAAGGTCCATCAGTGTTCGGACAACTGGTGACCGCTGGTCGCACAGCCAAGACGTACGCCGAAGCGATGCCCAGCAAATGCGCGCGGCGCAACCACACCACCTACGCTGTGCGACACAACCCCTGGACCTACTTCGACGATCGAGCCGAGCGAGCCACCTGCGAGCAGTTCGACATTCCTTCAGGATCGCCGACCGCCGGCGCCCTCGTCGACGACATCACCGCCGGAGAACTGCCGACGTTCGCTCTGCTAGTCCCCGACCTCTGCCACGACGGCCACGACTGCTCGGCAGCCACCACTGACGACTGGCTTCGATCATGGCTGCCGACCATCAAGGAGGGGCCCGACTTCACATCAAACCGACTCGCGATTGTCATTACCTGGGATGAAGACGACGATCATTCCGGCAATCGCGTCCCGATGGTGGTGATCCATCCCTCCTTGAAAGGCAAGCAAGTGACGACCCGACTCGACCACTACGGGCTGTCGGCCAGCATCGCCCGGGTAGGCGGCATTCCACCTCTCCGCGACGCCGACACGGCGACCGATGTCCTCGCAGCCTTCGGTCTCTAACCAGACGTCGTACCCGTCTGATGTGCGCAGCGTTAGCGGCGCCGGTGCGATGGCCCCGGGACTGGCAGGCAAGTTGTTTAGCGGCGCCCCAACCGGCGCTCGCCCGACGCGCCTTGCGAGTAGACAAACCCGTAGTGCTCAAACACAGCGGGTTCCATGGCCGATTCGAGCTGCCCATCCGTCTCGATCGATGGAGCGTCCTTGGCCAACTTCTTGTCGACGTCTACGCGCACGTCCTTGGGCGATACGACGGCATCGGCACGGGGGACAAATACGAGACTCGAGCCGATCAAGCCCACCATTTCCTGCCGTTCTTCACCCACCAATCGAGCTGGCCGGCTTTCGACCACCTGGCCGTCTCCACCTGGATCGGTGGATCGACTTCTCGGCGATCTGCGTCAGCACGCTGCTGCACGTCATCGGCGCTGAGATCCATATCTGATTAGAACATGCTTGCGTTTCGGGTTGGAAGAGAGCCACGCCAGAGCGACGTGTATGTCAGTTTTGGGGGTCTGACGGCCGTTTCAGGTCTCGGTGGATCTGGCCCTGACGGCGTGCACTGGGAACGCTTGCGGATCGGGTTGTTCTGGTTCGTCCTGCTCGGTAAGCCGTTGTAGCAGGGGCGTGAGCACGCCTGTCCGGAAAGTCTTCCAGTGGTCCTCCGACTGCCAGACCTCGGTGACCCGGTAGCCACTTTCGGTGGGACTAGCGAAGTGGACGAGCAACCCCTCCGGCATGCCGTGCGTGATTTCCTCCACCAAGGGGACCGTCTCGTCGTAGTTCTCGCCTTGCTCTCAGAGGCATTCGTGCGGTAAAGGTCCTCTTCAACCTCAGGAGGATGCGACTTGTACCAGCACTTTCAATCAGTCGGCGGGACGTCCTACTGTCGGCTCCCGATCGTTATCGGCTGTGCGTGTCAGCCATAGCTGAAAAGTCACGGTGACGAAACTGGACGGCGGTGCCCGATAGCCGAAGGAGTCCGCCTCCGTACGCCCAACTCAAGGACTTTGCCAGCCTCAGCGGAACTCGCCGCCGCCAGGCCAAGCTGGCACAGGCAACACCGTAACGCGGCCACCGGTTACCGAGTTCAACCCTCCTGAACTTGATGTAGAGAGTTCTCCACCTACTCCAGCGGAGGTAGCGGGCACTTTTGCAGCGGAGCTTCTAACGGTGCGGAGAGGGCTCGAATCGCCGGGCATGTGGACTACTCAGTGCTTCGATATGCGGCGCTAGTTCTGGCAGTTCGGCGGATCAACTACAAGTGGACATGATCAACAAACGGAACCGTCTCATCGAGCTTGATCGGGCCTACCGGGACATCGAAGTGTGTGAAGAGATGGACCTGCTGAGCTTGTGGAGGTCGGATCTTGGCACCGGTATCGGGCTTTGAAGATCAACATCTTGCGGGCTGTGGCAGTGGAATTTGGATGGATTCATGCTCGTCCTTGGTCCCTTGACTGAGGACCCACTTAGACCGATCTAAGGGCCCGACTGGTGTAATCCGCTGGGTAATCCCCGCCTTATTCGGCACGGTCACCCGGTGCATTCCCTAGTCACAGCCCGGTACCGGACCGGATAACCATCTGACTAATGATCAAGGGGTGAGTGGCAAACTGACCTAAACAGATAGTGCCCACCAGGAGCTAGCACTCCTGGCGGGCTGGATCCAGCTAACGAGGAGCTGAAAATCCGTGAACAACCTAACTGCCCAAGCGGTGTGAGGTCTCTTCGTGGTACGGCCAGCACCGCTACACCTGGGATGGGCGTCTCGTCGAGGACGATCCCGAAGATCCCCACGAGCTAGACCAAGACCTCTATGAGGATCCCGCTGTTACCCGTGAACGGCTCTCTCATGAGTGGTACCGGGACCACCCTCCTGAGATGTATTCCCAGAAGCATCCCAAAACGGATACGCGGGCACCCACAGGACCAGGTCGGAGAACGCTAGATCGGCGAGCAGCTGCCACTCCGAGACCAGCAGACGGAGCTGCTGGTGCTCCTCGTCGGCGAGTGCCGTGTGCTCGGCGACGATCTCCGACATCGATGGCACGGGCAAACCCTACGTGGTCCGCCGGAGTGTCGACGCAGCGTCGCGGGCCGCGGGCGTAGCGTTTGCAACGACTGCCGAGCCAGGAGGTCGCGGTGACCAGACCAGACACTCCCCCACCGCCAGACATCGATCCGGGCGATCCGCGATGGCGACCAACACCGACCAAGTTTGTCGTCGTGGGCATTCTCCTCATCGCGATCGTCGTTCCGCTGCTCGTGTCCACCTACGCGCGCATCGAGCCCAGGCTGTTCGGGTTCCCGTTCTTCTATTGGTACCAGTTGGCCTGGGTCTTCCTCGCGGCCGGGCTGTGTGCGCTCAGCTTCCTGCTGCTCAAGCGGGAACATGACGCCTACGCGCGTTCCCATCCGCGCGGCGAGCAGGAGTCGGCGGAGTGACCGGGATCAACTGGGTCGCCCTGATCGTCTTGATCCTGCTGTTCGCCCTGGTCACGGTGATGGGGTTCATGGCGGCCCGCTGGCGCCGGCCGAAGGACCTCGACTCGCTGCACGAGTGGGGCCTGGGCGGCAAGAGCTTCGGCACGGTGACCACCTGGTTCCTGCTCGGTGGCGATCTGTACACCGCCTACACGTTCATCGCCGTGCCCGCGGCGATGTGGGCCACGGGCGCGGTCTCCGGGTTCTTCGCTGTGCCGTACACGGTCGTGCTTTATCCGATCATCTTCTTCTTCCTGGGCCGGATGTGGTCGGTCGCCCACCGGCACGGCTACGTCACGACCGCCGACATCGTGCAGGGCCGCTACGGCACCCGGAGCCTCAGCCTCGCGGTCGCGCTGACGGGCATCCTCGCGACGATGCCCTACATCGCCCTGCAACTCGTCGGCATCCAGGCGGTGCTCGAGGTCGTCGGCATCGGGGGCGCCAGTCCGCTGGCCCGCGACCTCC
>DATDKX010000356.1:0-5859 GCA_036519615.1 Propionibacteriaceae bacterium | reverse complement strand
TACGCCTCGGCGAAATCGGCTATTGCGTTGTCGAACTTGCTTGAGCCGCCGAGGTATGAGGCGATGGCTATCCGATCACCGGCACGGGCGTGAGCGCGAGCCAGAGTCCACCCACAGAGCTGCGCGTACAACTCCATGCCGGCAGGGATCATTTCCTCGATTACGGCGGACATCTTCCAGTCGCGTAGCTGGCGGATGTAGTAGTCCAGGTATCGCCCGCCGGTCGGTCGCGCCCGCAGCCAACCGAGGAAGATGTCACTCGATGCCTGCATAAGGTGCTGACCGGCGACCACACGCTCTCCGTTGTTGCGGTACTCCGATTGGCCCGCATAGCCGGCGAGGGCCGAGGGTCCGGCCTGTTTGGCCTGAAGCAGCAGGGCTTCCGCCTCGACGCCGCCTTCCAACAGCAGAATCCAGGCACGGGTGCCGACACTGCCCACTCCGACAACCTTGTGCGCAATGTCGGTAAGCGTGAAGTGATTAAGCAGGTGCCGCCGGTCGGATTGCAGGGTCTTGCCATAGTTCGCGACTAGGCCGCGAAGTCGGTCGAACAAACTGTCTGGGTCCAGCTCAGTCATGTCCTCAAACCGGATGATCAGCGGCGGATTGCTGATGATCCGGCGCTGGCCGTCGACGACCGAGGTCAGCTTTCCAATTGCCTGCAGGCTGTCGCGGGTGTGGGCCTTCGCCAGCGCATTCTCGGCCGCCTTGAGCCTCGCCTTGTGCTTGTTCAACTTCCGCGCGCTGAGGGTGGCCTTGTAGTCAGCGATCGCTTGTTCGATCTCGAGGTGCGCATACCAGACTGTGAGGATCGGCTGCCCCGCGAAGGTTCGCATTGCCGTGCGGTAGGTCTCGACCGCAGCCAGGGTGGCCTTGCGGTACTGCTTTCTGCTGAACCCGTTGTCCTGTCCTGCGACGACGAAGCTTGCGGCCAGTCGCTTGACATCCCATTCAAACGAGCCCGGCAGTGTCTCATCGAAATCGTTGATGTCGAACACCAAGCGACGCTCCGGCGAGGCGTACGCACCGAAGTTGGACAGATGTGCATCGCCGCAGAGCTGGGTTCGCAAGCCTGACGTCGGGGTCGATTTGAGATCGGCCGCCATCACCAGTGCCGCGCCGCGATAAAAGGTGAACGGTGATACCAGCATCCGGCCATGTCGTATCGGAACTAAGTCAGGTACGCGGCTCTCGTCCTGGCCGAGCAACAACCGGATTGGATCGCGTGTCCGCTTTGGCTGGAAATCTGCATGCGCTTCCAACGGTACCTTCGTGCGAACATCCTTACCGGCTGCCGCCCGCTCCTCAGGGGTAAGACGCTTTGCCTGAACATCGCTTTGATCCGCGTCCGGCGCTTTATTTCGAGCAGAGCTGGGCGCCGTCTTGCGAGGCGGTGCGTCGGCCGTCTTGGCGGCCGTCTTGCGAGCCGGCGTGGCAGCCGTCTTGCGAGCAACCCTAGGTCGTCCGGTGGTGGTCTGCGATGTCATGTCGGCCTTCTTTCGTTGTGCATCACCGTGGCCACGACGGGCCTCCCTGATCGAAGACTGCCACCCGCCGTCCAGGCGAGCATCACCCGGCGGAGGTGAATAATGGTCGATCGCACGACTCGAAAGGTGCCCCCAATGGTCTTAGGGCTGCGCCCTGCGGCGAAGTCGGCAAGATCCACGTTCGCGGATCCCCGATTGGCCGCTGACAGTAGCGGTCCAAACTCGCCGCGTACCACGATGCGTCCGATCCGGCCGGGAGTCGCGGGACTGTTCAGCGGTCGATCGCGATCCATGCCGCCTTTGTAGCCGCAAGAGGGGTGAGGCTCTCGTGGTATCTGGACGATTCACCCGGGTGAGTAGTGCATGCACGGGCGAAAACGACTTGGCCGAGTGCTTCAGTTGCTAGGCCCTGCGGCCACGGCCTTGCGGCGTCGCAGGGCCCCAAACGGCACAATGATGTACAACGCAATAAGTAGATAGCCAAGCACCGCTACCACCGGCAAGAACAGGCCGAGCACGATCACTACCAAATATCCGGCCAGCCCGGGCGTGAGCCTCCTGGTGATCATCTTCACGTCCGAATCGGCTACATCGGACCGGATCAGACCCTCACGCACGGCGTAACGCCAAAGCAACGAAACAAGCGCGGACGCCACGAACAGATTGAGGCCATAGATCGTCACAGCTACGCGCTCTGGCGCATCCTCGCCGACATATTCCCCCCAGTAGCTTGGTGGGGAATGGCAGAAAAGAAACCACCAGCAGAAGCAGCAGATTCAGACGGATGAGAACCGATGTAGCCTGACCCAAGAATTCCGTAATGACCGTGTGCTCCAGCCACACCGCGCCTATAGTCGAAAAGCTCACTAGATACGCCAGATACGACGGCCACTGAGCTACGACCGCACCCAACAGATTTTCCGCAGAGCCGCTGGGTACGGCAATCTCCAGTACCAGCAGTGTGATCGCGATGGAAAACACGCCATCGCTGAATGCTTCCATGCGAGTTGTCCGATATGCCGGCGCTTGGGCCGGTGTTCCCTTTGGGGTTGTCATTTTCAGATTCTGATCGGCTGTGACCTATCCGTGAAGGTAGCGACTGTGGTCGACTGCTCTTAGTAGACCTTGAGCCAACCGTGTTCTCGTGGGGAATAGCGGCAGTCTCGGCTGGGAGGGATGGCAGCGAGGGTAAGCCTCTCTAAGCTGCGCCGCCCAAACGGTGCGTTTCATAAGCACAGCCGGTATGACGACCGCCAGGACCTCTCCCGTCGGGCTGCGGTGAACTCGTTCGTCTTGATAGTCGAAGCCGACCATCAACTTCAAGACATCTCGTGGCCTGTAGTCGGCACCGACCAGCAGCATCACGTCAAGATCGCGCCAGCACATGAGGTGAGAGACGTAGCTACCGGTCACCGCCATAGGGCCGATGTCATCGAAGACTCTCGATTGGGCGAGCTCATCCAGGAGAGCGGTCGCCTCCGCATGCAACGCCGATTGCCTAGTCGCAAGCTCTTCGTCGGAGTCTGGTTCTTGCACGACGGCTGAGGTTAGCACCGGCGTTTGAGAGGCAGGGATCGAAGTTTGCAAGCCTTAGGCCTTGACCTCGACAGCCGGTCGACTGCTGATCACAACGAGTCCGGACGCGATCACGAGCAACACTGCAAACACCAACATCAAGCCGCTGAACCCGATCGGCAGCTGAGCTGCGAGCGGGCCACAGGAGGCTCCGGCGAACACGACCAGACCGTTGAGTGCGAGCGCGCCCGCGCGAGATGAGCCGCCGCGACCACCGACCAAGGCAATAGTCGAGGGAATGATCGCGGCTACACCGAGAACGAAGATCACGCTGGTGATCACGAGCGCCCACAGCGCGCCGACTGAGAGGGCTTCCCCGACGAGCCCGGTCGCGGCAAGCAGGAATCCGACAATCGCGACCCGGGTGGGCCCGCGATATCCGATGAGCCAGCCGGCAACCGGGGCCAGCAACATTGCCGGGAGCCCGGCGAGCCGCACGAAGAGTACGCCGGTTTGGTCGAGTCGGAAATCGGTCTGCAGCAGCGGGCCGAGGGCCGCGTACATGCCAACGAAACTGAGCAAAACAGGGAAGGAAGCGGCATTGACCAGCGCAAGCTCGCGCCGGACTGCCAACGTCCGAAGAGCCCGATACTTCTCAACCAGGCTGACCGGCTGCCCGGGGCGGGGCGGTTCCCTCAAGATCGTCGCCAAGGCGACGGCCAAGATCGCAAACGCAGGTGCTGCCAGACCGAACACCCAGCGCCAGCCAAGGGCATCAACCACCGCCTGCGCGTAGACCTGACCAACAATGCCGGCGGACAGGAACGCGGTCGACATCGCACCGATTCCGGTGGACCGCCAACGGGGCGGGAATGCTTCGCCGACGTACGCCAAGGCTGCCGCCGAGAAGCTCGCCGCCACGAGTCCCTGGACAGTTCGCAGCGCAGCGACTGCCGGCAATGATGATGCCGCCACTAGCCCGCCGGTGACGAGAGCCAGCGCGGTCATCCCCGGCACCAAGATCGGCTTGCGCCCGTAGCGGTCGGACAATGGTCCGAAGATCAAAAATCCGAGGCCGTAGGCCAATGCGTATGTTGTGCCCATAGCAGCAGCCGCCGCTGAGCCCTCAGCCTTGAGTATGTGGCCGATTACCGGTGCCAGAGGAATGGCCAGGTAGAGCTGGGACAACACGAGCAACGCCGAACTGACCAAGACAGCCAGCGGAGCGAGAACCGGCGCACGTTCGCTCATCAAAACCGATCATGGCACGCCGCTTCACGCCAAACTGGTCCTATGGATGGTGAAACAAATGTCTTCGGTACTGAACTGCAGGCCTGCGGCACTGATCCGCTCACCGGCTTTTATCGCGATGGCTGCTGCAGCTCCGGGCCAGCGCAGGCCCAGCATCTGGTGTGCGCAGTATTGACCGCTGAATTCCTTGATCATCAGCGCAGCGTCGGGAACGACTTGATCACCCCGATGCCGGAGTACGGCTTTCCCGGTCTGCAACCGGGGGATCGGTGGTGCGTCGTTGCTGAACGGTGGGCTCAGGCGTACGAGGCCGGCGTCGCTCCTCCGGTGGTGCTGGCCTCCACCAACGCCTATGCCCTGGAGGTGATCGACTTGGCCGCACTGCGGCCGTATGCGGTTGATGTCCCGGAGGACCTCAGCTCCTTGGAGTGAGCCATCACTGACGTCGCGCCTCGATCGCTCACTGTCGCGCGATGCCGCTGGCCAACTCAGTGTGGACGGCGAGTACCGCGGTCTGCGCGTAATCAGCCATCTCGGCGGTACTACCGGCTTCACCGCCCAGGTTGCATTCCTCCCGGCTGGCGACCGACGCCGGGCGAAGGTTGGGGCCGGCGATCCGCCGCTCTCGTTCTATTCCGAGGCGTACGGGGGCGACAGTCAGCTTCACGGGCGGCATTGCCAAGCCGCGAATGACGCTAACGATTCCGAGCAGTCCGACCGGGCCTGAGCAGACGTATGTCTTCGAGCCAAGTCCAGCAAATGCTTCATAAGGTCAGCTGGTCGAGCAAATCAGCGAGCTCGCCCGGACGGGCAAGAAACGGCGAGTGGGCACCAGGAATCTCGATGGGGTCGACACCAAGTCGCGGCTCGGTGACTGCGCGGCTGAACTCAATAGTGATGGCCGCGTCGTCCACTGCAGCGATGGCTGCGCGAGGAATCTCCGGAAGTCGCCGCAGGGGGTATGGACGATCCCAGAGGCTGCTGGAGTTTTGCGCGCGCAGCCGCTGGAAGGCCCACCTCGCATCTTGCTCCCTGCAATCGGCATAAAAAGTGGCTCGCGCGGATTCGAAGGTCGGAAAGATGCTCGACCCGTTGGCCAGCGTTTTCGTTTGGTACGCCTCGGGTCGACCCATAGGCGGAGCGTCATGCCAAGGCTTGCCATTGACATTCGGGATCAAGCCGCAGAGAAATACCATCAGCGACGGTGGCCGAGACGCCGCCACCAGTGGCAGCACCATCGCTCCGAGCGAATGCCCGACCAGTACGCCGTCTGCCAAATTTGCCGGATATGACGCAAGGACGGTCTCGGCATAGTCCTCGAATGTCGCGTCACCGTCCTCGACGGGAAGATCCATCACAACTGAGCGGTGACCTCGGGCTTTCAGCTGTGACACCAACCCCTGCCAGCACCAGCCCCCGTGCCATGCACCATGTACCAAGATGAATGTGCTCACCAAGCACTCTCTAGAATCACAGTCATTCTCCGGCCAGCCTGTCGGTAATTCTGGCGTATTTGTTGCACCATAGGCTCGTTCACTGCAGAGGACGAGGCATCGTGTGGCTAGGACTTGTATTAGTTGTCATCTTGATTAGCGTCGGCTATTAC
>DATDKX010000355.1:0-10428 GCA_036519615.1 Propionibacteriaceae bacterium | reverse complement strand
TCCGCCGGGACGGTCGTGCTATAGATGCGCTCAAAGTTCAGTGCACCGGTGCCTCTGCCCTGCTTATCGGCCATTTCGCTCACTCCACTCTTCGCTCCAGAACATCGATAAGCGTAACCGAGCGCAAGATCGAGAAGAGAGCGGCTACCCGCCATCGTTGCCGCTCGCCACAACGCCCCTTCATTCGCCGACCGTTGCGTCATCGCCACGAGCAGCATGTCGCTCCCCATCCCGAAGCCCATTCCGACACCTGGGCCGCTCCTCTCCAAGAGGCCCTTGCCGCCAGCGGCGCCGACAAGATCAAGAAAGCCTGGACGCGGCGAAAGGTCTGCTGAAACAGGCCGACCCAGAAGGCAGCGCCGCGGGCAATATCGCATTGACCTTCGCGGTGCGCAAGGAGTTCAGGTGGGAGACCGCGGACAGATGACGGTCACCATCAACTCCCCGTCCGGACCAGCTCAGCCACCTCGCACGCCTTGACAAAGCAGACTCCTCTCAAGGCCGAGGCCCTCGCCCGCCACCATGCGCCGGTCAAGATCGCAGGTTAAGCCCCAGCGTTTTGGGGATCCACTCCTCGGAACCGCTTGAACCCGTTATATGCCCCCGTCGGACGACGCTCCTGCGACGCCGGACCTTGGGTTCGCGGTCAATCAGGCCTGTGCTGGACTGTTTTTGCCAACCGGGCGCTGAGGTAGCGCAACTTCCCGCTCTCGAGCCCGGCGTGGTTCCTAGTTCCTGCGATGCCGGCGAAGACACGGAATAGCCGGGAATGGCAAGACCCGCAAGGACGTCGCTGACCAGCTGGCGCTTCTGATCACGAAGGCCAAGGCCGGCCTTCCCCCCCGTGGAGTCGTGGACTCTCGAGCGCTTCGCGGAGCACTGCCTCAAGCACGTCATCGGGCACCGTCTGCATCCTTCGACACTCTCGAGCTATCGGGAGACGCTGCGTTTGCATATTCTTCCGACGCTCGGCCGCATCAACCTTCGGGCGCTAACTCCCACCCACGTGCGAATACTGCTTGCCAACAAAGCTGGCGGTGGACTTAGCGCGCGCTCAGTCCAGATCATCCACAGCACCCTGCGCGCAATGCTCAGCGAGGCCATGCGAGAGGAGCTGATCGAACGGAAGGTCGCGATGGTTGTACGTCCGCCGTCGGTCGAGCGCATCGAGGGTACAGCCGTGGTCGACTGAGGAGGCGAGCCAGTTCCTGGCCGCGAGCGTCGATCACCGCCTGCACGCATTGTTTCCGGTAGGTGTCGCTCTGGGGGTACGAAAGGGCGAATTGCTCCCCCTCCGTTGGGACGACGTGGACTTGGAAGGTGGTGTCCTCCACGTCCGTCAAAGTGTGCAGCGCCTGCCCGAGATGGGCCTCGTCTTCGGTCCCCCGAAGTCGAATAACTCCCGCCGTACAATTCCGCTTCCCGCAGCCTCGGCGAAGGTGCTCCGAACTCACCGGGCAAATCAGCCTGCCGAGGCCCTTGCGCTTGAACCGGCCTGGATCGACTCCGGCCTGGTCTATACGTCGACGGTCGGCAGGGTGATCGAGCCGCGCAGATTGAATCGCTTCTTCGATGAGCTGATCACCAAGGCAGGCGTTCGCCGCATCCGTTTCCCGACCTGCGGCACACCTGCGCATCCCTCCTGCTTGCGCCCAAATTGAACTGGGCATAGCGGTGTGATTAGGGGAAATAATGGCGCACCCGGAGGGATTCGAACCCCCAACCTTCTGATCCGTAGCCCCAGGCTGGGCCTGCTGCAGAGTTCAGGACGGTCTATCTACGGCGGGACCTGGCCCGCTGCGTCTGTCACCGGCCAGAGGCATCGCCGCCGGGTTGCTGTCAGGGCTGCTGTCAACCCAGCGCGCCTGACCGTTGCCTTATCAGGTGAGTCCGGTAGGCGCGCCGCCGTCACCTTTCCGCTCCTTGACCGTGCTGGGATCCGTCCCAGTAGGTGTCGTGGCGGACAGCCACGTTGTCAAGCAGAACGACGAGCACGGGCCTCAGGGCTGGGTCGCTGCAATACCTGCCTAGGTATCCGCGGGGGGCAAGTCGATGCGCTCAGGAGTGCCCTTGCCGTTGTGGTTGAGTCGACCAGTCCGGTACAATAAATGCGCTGTGTCCTAATAGCCGGCTGGAACTGAAGTCGCTGCTCAATGCCGCACTTCATGCACGATGCGTGCGACGCCCACACCCTTCCGCTACGCGACCTTGAATGAAGGGCGATCTGGTGTCTACAGGGTTAGGCGAAGAGGAGCGCGCGTGGTCCGCTGACAAGCGTGATTTCGTTGCTGACCGGCGCGATGAGGTCGCTGATGAGCGGGACAGGGTGGCTGAGACCAGGGACCGGACCGTCGGCGCCCGGGAGGCGGAGCTCGACGAGCGGGAACGGCACTTGGACGCCCGGGCCGCGGAGCTTGACGTTCCCCCTGAAGGGACTGACATTTCTGCATCGCGGGCTGAGGCCCGCGCCGCATGGTCGCAGGCGGGACAGAACCGAGACGAGGCCCGGGCGGAACGGACCATAGCAGCTGCCGATCGGGAAGAATCGGCGAAGCGGCGGCAAGCCGGCGCTCCACCCACACGTCTCGCGATGGTGTTCGCCGACATTGCCGAGCAGCTGTACGACGCCGACAGCGTCGATGACGTCCTCTTGCGGATCGCCGAGGCCGCAGTATCGACCGTCGCCGGCTGCCGGATGGCGAGCGTTACGCTTTCTGAGCGGAGCGGATACCGAACCGCCGCGTCCACCGATGCGGCCGCGACGGCGGTGGATCACGCGCAGTACCAGGCGCACGAGGGTCCGTGCCTGGATGCCGTTGACGACCCGATGGTGTACGCCGAGTCGTTTCCCGATGAGCGCTGGCCGACGCTGGCATCACGTCCGACCGAGTCCGGCGTGCAGTCGGTCCTTTCCTACCGCCTGGCCACGGCGAGCAGCGGTACCGCCGACTCAGGCGGCGGATCCTTGAACTCCTACGGCGTCACTCCGGATGCGTTCAGCGACACTGCGCAGGAGATTGGACTCATCTTGGCCGCGCACGCCTCGGTGGCGGCACGGGCGGTTGATGAACGCAGCACCCTTCAGAATCTTGGCCGTGATCTGCAGCAGTCCTTGTTGTCCCGAGATGTCATCGGCCAAGCCAAAGGCATCTTGATGGAGCGGCTCAAGGTCACCCCGGAGGACGCCTTCGACCTGTTGCGACGCTCATCCCAGCAGCTGAACATCAAGCTGCGGGAGGTGGCCCGAGGCCTCGCCGAAACCGGCGAGTTCGCTACAAGAACCTCCCGCCACGCCGATCAAGTAGAGCGCCCGTAGCCCCCTCCCCGAGTTCGACCCTGAACACGATCGCCCCCATCTGCCTAGCTTTCCTAACGGCTCTGATCTCCTTGCTGGTCGGGGTGGTAGGCGCAGATTACTTCCAACCTATCGTGCGAGCACGGCGCTAGAACTGTCCGGGGATGAGCGCTCGCTCGCGAGGGCAGCAGCAGAACAGCTCAGGGCCCGAGGACGCCACAGCGTGGCTGCCTTGACCGTGGCCAGGCGTGGTGACATAGCGGTCGGGCGGTATCAGATTGTCTTACAGGCTCGACAGCCGACGCCGACGTGCGGGCATCCTGCGTCAACACGCTAAGGTCCGATGAAACTGTCGATTGCAGAACCACATGTCAGTTGGAAGGCAGGGTCTCCCGAGGAGCTCAAAGACCTCGACGAGCGAACCACACTGCTGCTCAAACACGCCGACCCGACCGGCATCCCGCGCTGTGCCACATTGCCACCACGCTTTTGACCAGGATCATCGCCTGCTGGCGCGCCGGACAGCCATATGTGCTCCGCGACGTCGACGGCACACCAGTGACGATCGACCAAGCCCGAGCGACCATCGCCGAACGCTACGCCATACCCAAAGACCTCCGGGCCCGGCGCAGACCACCGACACAGCAAGAACGGACCGGCGAAACAAGGAGTCGCCGAGCGCTTCATCAACCGGTCCGTCCAAACCCAACGCTACGACCCCCACCGCAGCTTGACATCGGTTAGGAACTCAACGGCAAGCAGTTCACCGACCGGTTCGGTAAGGGCGGGGAGGTGTTGTTCGACAAGATCTGCCGGCACAACGCGATCACGCACCGGCTGACCCAGCCGGCCTCGCCGACCACCACCGGGAAGATCGAACGTTTTCATCTCACTCTGCGCCGCGAGCTGCTGGACGGGCATGTGCCGTTTCCCTCGCTGGCGGCGGCGCAGGCGGCGGTTGACGCGTTCGTCGAGCAGTACAACACCGAGCGGCCGCATCAGGCGTTGGACGCCGAGCGGCCGGTGACCCCGGCCGAGCGGTTCACTCCGGTCCCGGAGGAACGACGCGAGCTGCTGCCCGGCCTGGCTGCCGCCGACGCTGGCTGCCGCACCCACCTCGGCCGCCGCGGACCTAACAGGCGCTGAGGAGGACGAGGAAGCCAGCGCCGAGGGAAGTGATGCGGCCGGGCCGCGCTGGTTGGTGTGGTCCGGTCGAGCTGGACCGGGTGGTGCCGCCGTCAGGGAACCTGCAGCTCGCGGGGAAACAGTTCTGGCTCGGCCCGGCCCGCGCCGGTCAGCTGGTGCGGTTCTGGGTGAGCGTGGACCTGACACCTCCGATCCACCTGTCCGTCGGCGGAACCAAGATCAAAAGCGTGCGGTCTCATCTAACCGTGAACGACCTCAACAAGCTCGCCGCTGATGGCGCGGTGAACGCCGGACCCTCGCCGCTACCGCCTGTCGAACACGGGGCGGCGGTCGAGGTCGACCGGGTCGTGTCCCGCGGCGGCACCATCGCCCTCGGCGGCAAGGTCCTGCTGGCTGCGGAGATCCTGGCCGGCCGCCAGGTCGGGATCCGGATCGAACCCGACACGCTGATGTTCTTCGACCTCGACAACCGCGAACTGCTGCGTGTCCGACCGAACCCGCTCACACCTGCGCAGGTCACCCGGCTGCGTGGGAACCGCCCCGCCGGACCACCGCCCAGTCCGTCGCTGGAACCGGTCCGAGTGCAACGCGGCGCCTCCAACTCGGGCATCGTGATGGTCTGCGGGCAGTAAGGTCGCCCTCGGCCGGCTTCATCGCTGGCAGACCGTCTCCATCGCCGTCTCCGACACCACCTTGGCCATCGAGCTGCCAGACCAGGAACCCAAGATCATCCGCCGCACCACCAGCACGGCGGTGCGTAACATCAAAGCTGCCCGGCCACGAGCGGGCAAAATCCAAGTTGTCTAGGCCCGGTGTGAAGGATCACCTGACACAGATCCGTTAACCATCTCCTGCTTCAAGGCAGCTGCCTGTCCTGCCATCGTCGCCTGGAGTGCAACCTCATGCTCCGAGCGCCGGATCTGACGATTGAGGTGTGCTATGGGCTGGGCGCGGCTGGCCCGTTCTGACGTTGACCGGGTGTTGGTACGGGCGTTGCCTGTCGTCGCTTGGACTGAGCGCGGTGAGTCGTACCTGTCGCTCGTCGGCCTCGCATCTGCTGGCGGGTAGGCGGCACGCGCGATCTCCCGGTCGAGGCGTTGTTTCCAGAGGGCCGGGAGCGTTTCGAGTTGGGTTCCTCCGGTTGGTCGCGGTTCTTGGGGATTGATGCCGTTGGCGGCCCGCCACACTGCGATTTCGCCGATAAGTGCTGTGCTCGGGTGGCTTCCCGGTGCAGCCCAGACTGGCGGGGCGTCACCTTGGCAGGCGTGATCTTGGACCCGGTCGGCGAGGTCGGCGACCAGTTGGGATCGCTTTGCCAGGTAGGCCCCCAGACGGGATGGGCATGGAGCGCGGGTGGAATGCCGGGGAGCCAGGACAGCGGGCCTCGGCCGGTCGGCGCCAGCGCTGGGAGGCGCCAGTAGAGCACGGCGGCCATGTCGCCGGCAGTGCTGAGGTCTCGTCCGGCGGCCGCTGTCAGCAGGTGGCGGAGTGGGTGCTGCTCGGTTTCGGCCGCGAGGTCAAGCAGGTGTGTTGGACATGGATATTAAGAAAGCTGAGGACGTACGTAGGGCGAGTCGCGATGGCGGTGGTAACCGCTCAGGCGGCCCGGACATGTAGCAGCGCTGTACGAGATTGGTCAAGGTCGTGGAGTCGAAGAAGCTGCGCTGCCGGCTGCTGCACACCCCCGGCCGGCTCAGCCTCGGGGACGGCGGCGACGTCTCGGGGTTCCCGACCGGTGGCCCTAGACAGCCAACTGCTCAACAGGCATTCACAAAGATCAACGCGCTGCCCGCACCCACCTAGCGGACCTACCAGCCCCCGCTCGGCCTCCACCGGTGACCCGTCCTGCAGCGTCACGCGGCAACTACCCATGCGCAAACGCCGCCCTCACCGCCCACAAGATCAACTTGAACTCAGAACGCCAAATCAGCCAAGCCGTAAAAGACCGAGGTTAGGGTTGGGAGGCCTGGCAAGATCATCTCGTTACGTGCTACTGAGGCTTCTCAACGAAATGATCTCGTGAGGTGACTCGGCCCAGGGGATCCCGCGAGTCGCGATGAGTCCTGCGGTGTCCGGTGGTCGTACTGTCGAACCCGTTACCGAGGAGGACTTCTGTTGCGCAGCGTGACTTATTCGATGAGCGTTTCACTTGACGGCTTCATCGTCGGGCCGGACGGCGGCTTCGACTGGGGGCCGGACGAGGAGGTCTTTCGCTTCTGGATCGACGAGATTCGAGAGGTCGGCGTCCACCTGTTGGGACGGCGGCTGTACGAGACGATGCTGTACTGGGAGACCGCCGACCAGGATGCATCGCTTGACGACTCAGAGCTCGAGTGGGCCGCGCTTTGGAAGCCGCTCCCGAAGGTGGTGTTCTCGACGACGTTGTCGGCGGTGCAGGGCAATGCCCGTCTGGCCTCCGGCGGCCTGGTGGAGGAGATCGAGCGGTTGCGAGCCGAGCCGGGGGAGGGCGACATCGCGATCGGCGGCGCGACTCTCGCCGCCGAGGCGGCCGCGTTGGGTCTGATCGACGAGTACCGGGCCATGGTCTACCCGGTGCTGGTTGGCGGTGGCATTCCGTTCTTTCCCCAACGCGAGCGCCGGGTGGATCTCGAACTCGTCGAGACCCGCACCTTCAGCTCGAGAGTCGTCTACCTCCGCTACCGCGTGGCGCGTTAGCCGGCTCGTCCGCCGAGCCCTAGGAAGAACGGGCCAGCCAGTGACGTCTTCTCAGTGAAGATCACTTCCAGTGTCTGTAGAGGACGAGGGCGGCACGGGTGATGTCGCAGATTCGGCTTGGGCTGAGGGTGACATGTTGCAGGGTACGCCAGCGTTGTTTGAGTTCGGCGGCGGTGCGTTCGCCCAGGGCGCGGACGTTTCTGATCAGGGCGTTCGTTGCGCGGGTGTCGGCGTGCAGGGCCTGCTCGGACTGGCCCTTGGGACGGCGACGGGGACCCGGATACCGATGCCCGCACCGATATAGCCCTTGTCCCCAAAAGGCGGCATTCCCTCGGCGGCTGCCTTGTACAGCGCGGGTAGCGCGTGGCGGCGGGCGGCGGTGATATCGGGGGTGGAACCGGGCTCGACGTCGGAGACCCACAACGGGGTGCCGTCCGGGGCGGACAGAAACTGCACGTTGCCGCCGAACGCCTTGTGCTTCTTGCTGAACCACAGGTCGTCGCCGTTCTCACGGACGCCGGTGAGACGGTCCGACTCGATGAGCGTGCCGTCAAGGATCACGTGAGTCATCCCTCCTGCCGGCAGCGATCCAGTACCTCATACAGATCGGGGGCTTGTTGAGCGAGGACGTCGATGCCTTCGTGGAGGTAGCGGTAGCCGGTGGCCTGCGAGATGCCCGCGTCGCGGGCCAGGCAGTGCACACAGCCACGCTCGCGGAACCAGCGCAGGACCAGCACCGCCTGGCGAAACGGCCCCAGCACCCGGGAGCGCCGGGGCGTCCCGAGGTGTCGTCGGTGTGCGGTGAGCAAACGGGCGAGGTACTCCACCACGTGGCGGGGAACGTCGAGCGTGGCAACATAGGTAACCAACGTGAAGCCTCTGGTTGTTGCGGACATGATCTTGTGGTGAGACCTGTCCTATCAGAGGCCTCAGTGCTATCCGCGACTGGCTCCCACGCATCCGACCTGCACGCGCACGCACGATTTGCGCCGCCTCGCGAAGATTAATTCGCTGAGAAAACCTCACTTACTGCACATCAATGATGATCCCGAGCAAAGCACAAAGCGGCGCTGCCACTGGTTCTCAGAAGAGACAAGACGAACTCCAGACCCGCGCTCGGACAGGCCAGTACTCGATGATGAAGCTGGGGTACTAGCTCGGGTGTGGCGAAGAGATGGGTCGCCATACCGACATGATCGATGGCGTCTCGGTCGGGCACAATAAGGGCGCAAATCATCGACATGCTCACCGATGAGATTGAGGCAGGGCGGGTGGCGACAGCGGAAGAGCGCGCGTGGGAACGTGAGCAGAAGCGACGCCTGGAGCTGGCTGGCCAGGCTGACGCCGAGCGGCGTAACGATGAACTCCAGCGGTGGATTCGTGCGCTTGAGCACGTGCTCCTTTGGTCATTAGATCATCCGGTTCGAGTGAGTTTTCCGGCGATGATGGAGCCGTTGCCGGATTTTCAACCAGGCGATCTTGCCCGGCCACTCGAACCGCCTAGCCCCGAGGACTTCAAGCCGAAACCACTGAACGCTTTCACAAGGCTGCTGCCCGGCGCCAAAGAGAGATTCCAAATGCGGTGGGAACAGGGACGAGCCCTGTACGAACAAGCCTGCCAGCAGTGGCAACAATTGGAGCAGCAGCGTCAGCGGGAGTTGGCGAGGGCGCAAGAGGAGCATGAGGTCACTACGGCCAACGCTCTCGAACAGCACCGGCGTGTAATGGAACTCGAGAAGGATTTCCAAACTGGAAAACGTGCGGCCGTGGAAGATTGCCTGACTGCGGCTCTCAAGTCGAGCGTGTACCCAGGGGGATTCCCTAATGCATTCAAGTTGATCTACCGCAGGCGAGAGCGTGAAATGCTTGTCGAGTATGAGTTTCCGAGGGCCCGCGACATCATTCCGGCCGAGGCGAGCTACCGCTATGTGAAGATCCGAAATGCGATTGAGCCAAAGGCACGATCTGCAGCGGACACCCAGCGCCTCTACAAATCTGTTCTCGCACAGTCAACACTTCGTGTTCTCCATGAGTTATTTGCTGCCGATGAGCACAAACACGTTCATCGCATCGCGTTTAATGGCGTGGTAGACGACATTGATCCCTCGACCGGGCGACCGACCCGGCCCAAGATTGTGTCGCTGCGCACCGACAGAGAGACGTTCGACGGCCTGGACCTGCCGCTGGTAGACCCCATACGGGCCTTGAAAGGGTTGAAAGCCAACTTCTCGCCTGCCCCTACCGAGTTGGAGGCCATCCCGCCGATTCTCGAGTTCGATGTGAATGACCCGCGGTTCATCGATGAGGAGGAGATTCTCTCCGGGCTCGATGATCGAACCAACCTGATCGACTTGACGCCCCATGCGTTTGAAACCGTAATAAAGGATCTGTTTCAAGCGATGGGGTTCGATACCTATCAGACGCGGGCCTCACGCGATGGCGGTGTTGACTGTGTCGCTCATTACACGAAGTCCGTGATCGGGGGAAAGTACATCATTCAGGCAAAGCGCTATACCCATAGAGTACCTGTTGAAGCCGTGCGCGACCTCGCGGGTGCGCTCGACCATGAGCGAGCGTCCAAGGGGATACTGGTGACGACTTCCGATTTCACTGCAGCTGGCTACGAATTCGCAAGAGGAAAACCCATCGAACTGATTAACGGCAACGGCTTATTGGCGCTTTTCAAGGAAAATACAAACCTTAATGTAAAAATCGTTATGCCACCTTAGCGGGCTCTTCACAATGCAAAGTGTCTTCGGTGACGCTGATGCGCCGATTGTCGTCGAACTCGCGCAAAAACCAGGGTCTACAAGGCGTTCCGGGAGGTCGGGCGCGTGATGCGGACCGTGGCGCTGCTGCGGTTCCTCGCCGACTCGGGGCTGCGGGCACGGGTGACCGCAGCACCAACAAGGCCGAGCGGTTCATGCGCGAACATCCCGGCCACGCGCTGGACGGCTGGCCGCTGCCGGCCGATTGATTTCTTACAAGAGAGACAACTCACGACACGCTAATTTGGGGGCATCCCAAAGCAAAGGAGAGCCCCGTGGGCAAGGTGGTCATGTACAGCTCGGTGTCGGTGGACGGCTTCGTCGCGGACGAGAATGACCAGCCCGGACCGCTGTTCGACTGGTTGTCCAGCGGTGACGTGCCGTTGGACGAGAGCGGCGAGTTGAAGGTGTCGCAGACGTCCTACGACTACACCCGGCCGTACTGGGACCAGATCGGGGCGACAATCGTCGGCCGCCACGTCTTCGACATGACGGACGGCTGGGACGGGAAGCCTCCGGGCGGGATCGACCACGTGGTCGTCG
>DATDKX010000354.1:0-2694 GCA_036519615.1 Propionibacteriaceae bacterium | reverse complement strand
CAGTTCGCTGCCCGTCGAGTGACGGTGCATGCATCGCCTCCCGGGCGGGCCCGCCTTGCTGCGTCCCCGCATCTCGACGGTACGACTGGAGAGGGGCCAAAGGCGAGAGCCACGCCGCTAATTTCACGTGATGGCAACCTTTTGGAGCCTCGGCCCTCCCAGTGCGACTCTGAGCCGTACCAGGCTTGCTGACTGCGTAGGAGCCAGGAGCCGCGCAGGTCGCGCCGGGGAGCTGGCTACTTCCTGAGAACAATCCGGACGTGCTGACCGGGAACCGCCTGGGCGACGCGATCAATGTCGTCGTCGACGAGGACCGCGACAACTGGATATCCGCCTGTCACCGGATGATCCGCGAGGAAGACGACAGGCTGCCCGCCCGACGGAACCTGAATGGCGCCGCGAACGACACCTTCGCTCGGCAACTCCTGGTCGATTCGCGTGGAGTTGTAGCGCAATGGCTCACCGGTCAGCCGGATCCCGACTCGGTCACTGTGGCTCGAGACCGTCCACTCTGTGCTAACAAGACCATCCATGTCGGCAAGCCAGTCATCTCGTGGGCCGCGTAATGCATGAAGGACGAGGATGTCATTCGACAAGGCTGGGGCTGGAGCAACGTCAACGGCCGGGAACGCCGCGGGCGGCGGCCCGACGGGCAGCATGTCGCCGGTCTGTACTGGCGGCGGTCCTAAGCCGGAGAGTGTGTCAGTTGCTCGGGATTCAAGCACCGGCGGCACCGCTATGCCACCGCGCACCGAGAGGTAGCTGCGCAGCCCAACCTGAGGAGTGCCCAGCGTCAGCACCTGGCTGTTGCCAAGAGCGAAGGGCCCGAAATAACCCACCGTGCGACCGTCGATCGCTGCCGGTGCTGGGGCGCCTGTCAGCGCCATTTGTAGATCGCCATGGGCACGTATCGACAACCCACCAAAGGTCACCTCGAGTGCCGCTGCGGTGTACGGCTGAGCGAGTAGCCGGGCACCGAGCCGAAAAGCTTCTCTGTCGGCGGCCCCCGACCGTCCAACTCCGATTGCCGCAAACCCCGTGCGGCCGAGGTCTTGAAGCAGGGTCAGCGGTCCGGTAGCCAGTACCTCAAGCGCTCGGTCAGCCGTCATCGGTCACTCCGGATGCCTCGACGAAGCGCACCGCGACGCCCGGCTGCAGCAGCGCGGGCGGTTCCCGGTCAACATCGAAGACGATCGTCTCGGTGTGGCCGATGAGCTGCCAACCGCCAGGCGAGGAGCGGGGATAGATGGCACTGAACTCACCCGCCAGCGCCACACTGCCGGCTGGCACGGATGTGCGGGGCTCCCGACGCCGAGGCACGGCGAGTCGGGAATCACCCCAGCTCAGGTAGGCGAAGCCGGGCGCGAAGCCACAAAACGCCACCCGCCACTCACTCCCAGTGTGAGCACCGATGACATCCCGGACGTCAAGTCCGGTGAGCCGTGCCACCTCGGAGAGATCCGGCCCGTCATAGTGCACCGGAATTTCGACGACCTGGTCGCTCTTGGAGCCCACTCCGCCGGCAGCGACGGGTAGGGCAGCCAAGGCCTGGCGCAGTGACGCGATAGGCGCTTCGTCCCGGACCACGACGAGCACCGTCGTAGCAGCCGGGACAATCTCGACGACGTCTGTGAATCCCGCTGCTGCTGCAGCGACGGCCTCCCGTACGGCATAGGCGAAAGCGAGTACTTCGTCCAATCCACCCACCTCGACCAACACCGCGTGCTCACCGCAATCCAGCACGGTGCGGTGCTCGGTCATGACGCAAAGGCTCGGATCTCGACCCCGGCTTCAGCCAGGGCCTTGCGAACTGACACGGCCATAGCCACCGCACCAGGCGTATCGCCATGAACGCAGATGGACTCCGCGGAGACGGCAATCTCCACACCATCCACCGACTGCATCCGGCCGGTGGTCAGCATCTGTACCATGCGCTGTGCTACCGCCGCAGGGTCTTCGAGCAGCGCACCGGGCTGCGAACGGGGCACCAGGGTGGCGGTCGCTGTGTATCCCCGATCGGCGAAGGCCTCGGTCACTGTGGGCAGGCCGGCTTGCTCGGCATGGCGGAGCAGCGCTGACCCCGGCAACCCCAGCAGCAAAAGCGTGGGGTCGTACGCGGTCACTGCGGCAACCACGGCCGCCGCCAGATCATCGTCGTAGATGGTCCGGTTGTAGAGGGCACCGTGCGGCTTGACATGGCCTACTCGTGAGCCGGCGACGCGTGCGAACCCGTCCAGTGCCCCAATTTGATAGATCACATCATTTATCAGACTCGTCGAGTCGACATCGATATTGCGGCGGCCAAAGCCGGCCAGATCGTGATAGCCGACCTGGGCGCCGATCGAGACCCCGCGGCTGACAGCGGCCTCGCAGACGCGGCGCATGATGTCCGGGTCGCCGGCATGAAAGCCACACGCGACGTTTGCGCTGGTAATGACATCCAGAAGCGCGTCGTCGTCGCCCAGATTCCAGATTCCGAATCCCTCTCCGAGATCGCTATTGAGGTCGACGACGGGTGCTGCAGACGGCAAGCTCACCGTGCGTCCGTCGGGCGAGTCACGGGGTCAGCGTGCAGGTCGATCTTCGATGTCTCTGGTGCCAGCAGCACACAGACGATGGTGATCAGAAGCATCGCTACCGCGTACAGGGACACGGCGACCGAGGTGTCGAAACGGTCGAGCAAGGCTACGGAGA
>DATDKX010000353.1:0-3532 GCA_036519615.1 Propionibacteriaceae bacterium | reverse complement strand
ACGGCATCTCTGAGTGCCGACTCAACGTCGGCTGCCAGGGCGTCGTCGCCACCATCCACCGGCCGACCGGATCGATCGAGGACTCGTACTTCGGCCGAGATCTTGTCGGGCAGCCGTTCGATGACCTGACTGCGCGAATGCTCATCGCCGGCCAGAATCACAAGATCGGGCCCGTTGCGCATCTGCCGCTCGATCTCTGCTGCGACCTCAGCGGCATTCCGAGCCCAGATCGTCTCGGCGGAGCGCTGCCAGTTGAGGTGCGACCAGCCACCACCGCGTACCTTGTGCTCGTACTTCGACGGTTCGCCCACCGATGCCTCATGCTCCGGACTCATATCGTCTGCGGAGTATGTGGTGACATCGCCTCCTTCATGATCAACCAGAGCCAGCACGAATGGCAGCTGTTGGGTAGCATCTCGCAACCAGGCTGCAATGTCGGGAAGTGGACTCCAGGTGACTACGGGCTGCGCATGGTGACTACGTGTCAGCTCATCGAGCAGGACTCCGCGTGCTGTCGCCACCACGCAGCGGCTGATGGGCGCTGGCTGACCGGTGCTCTCGCCCAGCCGTTCCTCGAGGATCTCGAGCACCTCAGCGGGTGCGCCCTGCGTAGCAAGTTCGTCGCGCACGCCGCGTACGGCAAGTTCAACGATCCGGTCGCCCTGCTCTTGGTCTCGACTCACCTCGAGCTAGGCACTCGCGAAGGGACCGGGGTCGGCGTAGATGGATGCCAAACGATCACTCTTTATAGCTGTGGTGGTACCCATGCTGGGCGCCAACAATCGACCGCCGACGAACCGGGTTCGCACAGCCGCTTGAGACTGTGTCAGTGCCGATCAGCACCGTTGGCCCTAGCCCCGGAAATGATCCGGGCCAGCTCTGACCGAAAAGCGACCGAGTTGCTCACCCACCGTTCGACCAGCTGGTCGGCAACGCTTTCGGCCTGGACCCGCTCAAACACAGCGGTACCCGCAGGCGTCGGGCTGATGACCAATCTTCGGCGGTCCGTCGAATCCCGCTCTCGAGTCACGTAACCGGTCCGCTCGAGCCGTTCTACGACTCGGCTCATCGTTTGCTCCTCGACCCGATTCGCCGCCGCGAGCTGGCGCTGGGTCAGCGGGCCGTGCCGCAAGGCGTGGAGCGCCAGTAGCCCGGCATGGGTTAGCTCGTGTGACGCAAGCCATGAATTCCAGTCATGCTCGACCAGCCGGGCAGCCGTAGAAAGCAGACGCCCAAGAGACCAGTCCTCGAATTCCGGCGCGCCCACAAGTCGAGCGTAACGGTCGGCGCGAGCTATATTACTCAGCATGCTTAGCAAGCGCTGGGTCGGGCTGTTCTTCATCAGCCTCGGGGTGTCTTTGATCATCGTCGACAGCACTATCGTGAACGTGGCGATTCCGTCGATCATCGACGACATCGGCATCACCTCCACCCAGGCGCAGTGGATCCAGGAGATCTACATACTCGTCTTTGCCGCGCTGTTGCTGGTCGGCGGCCGGCTCGCCGATCAGTACGGCCGCCGGCGGCTCTTTCTCCTGGGTGCGGTGATCTTCGGAGCGGCTAGCGTACTGGCCGCTTTAGCCTCGTCCGGCGCCACGTTGATTGGCGCTCGAGCAATCCAGGGCTTGGGTGGCGCACTCATGCTGCCCACCTCACTGTCGTTGCTTAACGCCAACTTCCGGGGCCGGGATCGTGGGCTTGCGTTTGGTATCTGGGGCGCCACGATCGGTGGTACCGCGGCGCTGGGTCCCCTGTTGGGCGGGTGGCTGACGACGTCGTTCTCGTGGCGCTGGGCGTTTGGAATTAACATCCCGCTCGGACTACTGGTGATCATCGGCCTGTTGCTACTCGTGCCAGAGTCGAAGGACCCAGAGATCGGTCATGGGGTCGACGTGCTTGGGGCGGTGCTGTCGGCGATCGGCTTCGGTGGCATTGTCTTCGGCCTGATCGAGGGTCGCACCTACGGCTGGCTGACCAGTACCACCGCACTCACAATCGGAACCTGGTCGTGGCCCTGGTCTATCTCGCCGGTTGCAGTCGCCTTTTTTGTGGGATTTTCGGCGCTTACCGTGTTCGTACTTCTCGAGCGGCACCACAATCAGCGCGGCCGAGTGGCGATGCTCGACCTGAGCTTGTTCACCATCCCATCGTTCCGGAATGGCAACATTGCAGCCGCGATCGTGAGCCTCGGCGAGTTCGGCATCATCTTTTCGCTGCCATTGTGGTTTCAGAATGTGCTCGGCTACACGGCCTTCCAGACCGGGTTGGCGCTGCTGGCACTCGCGGGGGGCAGCTTCCTGGCAAGCGGTCTGGGGGCTGCGATCGGTCATCGTCGTTCGCCGGTCTTCATCGTTCGTCTGGGGATTGTGCTGGAGATCATTGGCATTGCCGGACTTGGCCTGCTGATCCGGCCGGACTCCACCTGGTTAACGACCACCCCGTTGCTGCTGGTGTACGGCGTTGGCGTCGGCTTCGCCACCGCCCAGCTCACGGGTGTGGTGCTTGCCGATGTGCCCGTCGAACGCAGCGGGCAGGGTTCAGGCACGCAAAGCACATCACGACAGGTGGGCTCTGCCCTCGGCATCGCCGTACTCGGCACGGTCTTGTTCGCCACACTCGGTGTTCAGTTCGACACCGCTCTGGGCGACCTCGGCGTACCCGAGCCTCAACGTAGTCAACTGGTCAGCGCCGTCCAAGACAGCGCAGGTGCCGTAATCCCCGGATTGGCTGCTGACCCCAACAGCGCACCGGCCGCGGATGCCGCTAGGACGGCGTTTACCAACGCCACTCAGGTTGCCGCCCTGACTGCCGCCGGGTTCCTCGTCATTGGCCTCGCCGCCAGCGCCTCACTGAGCGGCCGGCGACGCGGGCAGGGCGGTCGTCGCTCAACGGTTGGCCTGACTCCTGACGTTTCCGAACCTGTTAGAGCCTCACGCCAAGTACTGCAGTGAGCTGGTCAAACACCTGAGGTGAGCCAGCGACGAGGGGGCCACCATTGAGGATGCTGCCGTCGCCGAGATAGTCGCTCACCCGAACACCAGCCGACGTACAGACGCCGATCGCACCAAGACAGTCCCAGGAATTGATGTGGGCCTCCACATACCCGATCAGCCGGCCGCATGCGACGTCGCAGAGTCCCAGTGCGCCAGATCCGTTGCGAAAGTACATTCCGCCGGCACGAAGCAGTCGGTCCAGCACTGGAACCACTTGTTCTGGGCGAAGTCGGGGATTACAGCCGACATAGGTGAGGCCGTCAACTACTGACGTCGCCTCGCGTGCAGCAATTGGCCGCCCGTTGAGTTCAGCCCTTCGTCCCGTGCCGCCGGTGAACAACTCGGCCGCTGCCGGGTTATTGACCATCCCGAGCTGAACTTCCTTGGATCGAACGTATGCGATCGAGATGCACCAGGTGCGGAGACCGCTGAGGAATGGTTGCGTCCCATCAATCGGGTCAACAACCCAGATTCCGGAGTCGTCGCCGCCACTTACGTGCCCTGTTTCTTCCCCGAGGTAGGCATCGTTGGGGTAGTTG
>DATDKX010000352.1:0-3185 GCA_036519615.1 Propionibacteriaceae bacterium | reverse complement strand
CGTCCTGGTTTGCGCCATCCATTCCTTCCTAGGCGGAGGTAACAAGCAGCCGGTCGAAGTGCTGGCCGACGAAGACGGGGACTACCCCGCCAGCGTCGCCGACGCGCAGATGGACGGAAGGACCGCTTCTGGCGCAACGCCGACTTCCCGGCTGCACGTCCGGACTTCTGTATGGTCCGGCCGTGCGTTGCAAGAAGTTTCGTCGAGCTGGCATTCAGCGGTCTTGCATCAATGTATCCGGTCTCTGATTGGAGCTGGTTTGCTCCGGACCATCATGGATATCAGCGCGCGTGCGTTCTCGTTAGCGGACAGGCCTCAGCGGGCCATTTGGGTCACCAGTTTTCGCATGCGCCGGGAAGACCGATCCTCCATCTCTTCTCATCCTCTCGCAGACCTCGGCAGGTAACGTGTTTTTGCTCTGGCTACGTCATTGCGGGCTCCTCATTTTGAGCGGTCTCTGTGGCCGTCAGTGTGGAGTTAGGATCAGGTTGGCTGGGGCGCGGCTTGATTGATCTTCCGCACCTCGAAGGCCCGGCCACGAGCCAGAACGCTCCAGGCGATGCGGGCGAGCTTGTTGGCGAGGGCGATTGCCAGCACGTTGTGATGCAGCCGTTTCCTGGCCGCCTCGAGCCAGGGCTTGAGCCCGTGGCGTTCCCAGATCTTCGGTTTGATCAGCACGACCCACGCCGCCTGCACGAACAGAACTCGCAGGTAGCGATTGCCACGCCTGGATACCTTGCCGAGGATGGTACGGTCTCCGGTCGAGATCTGCTTGGGAACGAGCCCGAGCCAGGCGGCACAATCTCGGCCCTTGGTGAACACATCGCCTGCGCCGATGGCGGCCACCATCGCGGTGGAGATGATCGTTCCGATGCCGGGCACGCTCATCAACCGTTCGCAACCGGCATCCTGGCGCGCGATGGTTTCGATCTCGTTCGACAAACCCTCGACCCGCTCATCGAGCCGGCGCCAGTCGCAGGCCAGATCTTCGACAATGCGGACCATGCGAGGCGACAGGACATCTGGCGGCATGGCCAGGATGCGCGGCAGTTCGGCGCGTAAAAAACGTATTCCCTGACGCACGGCAATGCTGCGCTCGAGCAGGAAGGCGCGGATCTGATTGATTATGCCGGTGCGCTGGCTGACCAACCGCTCCCGTACCCGATGCAGCGCCTGCAGGTCCAGCTGATCGGCGGTCTTGGTCGCGACGAACTTCATCGTCGGCCGCTGCACCGCTTCGGCGATTGCCTCCGCATCACGGAAGTCATTCTTTTGGCCCTTGGAATAGGGTCGCACGTACTTCGCCGGCATCAGACGAGCGTCGTGACCAAGCGCCCTGAGCCGACGACTGAGATGATGCGCCCCGACACAGGCCTCCATACCAATCAGACAGGGTGACATATTGGCAAACCGGGCCTCAACCTGGCTGCGCGACCACTTTTGCCGCAGAACAATCTCTCCGCGGCCGTCCTGACCGACAATGTGGAACGAGTTCTTACCGATATCGATGCCGACAACGGCAACCCGGGCGTTCTGCTGAGACATGGTGTGCTCCTCGTCTTTGGCGCCCCTTGCCAGCTTCAATCGCTGGCGGGGCAGGAGCACGGCCGGACCATCCCATTAGCGGACATATCGAAATCAAAACAGACCGAAATGGCCGAGACGAGAAGCACTGCGGCTCAACTACGGAAGTCCTTTTGTCACCGTAAAGGGATTGAACCCACGTTCCGCGAGGGCAGCCCACGAAGCTGCGCCAAGATGTGGCAATCGGAAATAGAGTCGCGGCTTGGTCGGATCGGTGTCCAACACGAACCCAGTCGGTAACTCGCGGGCAGTTGTGGCATACAACCCACCATCCGGCGACCTCTGGGATTCGATGACAGCGATCAACGACTTTGCCCTCCCAGTCCTGCCAAGCAATTTCAACAAGAGAGCCATTTGGCCCGTCCCTTCGGTCCACACACCGTCTCGGTCTTCACCGTAGGAAAAGCCCTCGTCGACACTCATTCGCTGTTCGGCGGTAGTAATTGCCGATGCAAATTTCTCGGCCGCTCCGGGGAGCGCCATTAAAGGCCAGACCTGGGCATCCAGAGCCAAAATCGGATTGTGCGTGACACCGTCTTCAGCGGTACCTGCGGCGAAACAGGCGCATGCCGGATCCCACATCGTATTTACGAAGTACTCAGCAACCGTTGCCTTATCGCGCCAGCGCGAATCGCCTGTACGGATCGCAAGAAGGCCAAACGCGGCGGCGAGGTCAGTATTATGTTCAGTCGATTTCCACGTCCGCACTTCCGGCGTCGGTTCGTGCCCAAACGTACCACCCGTGAAACCGCCAGTACCGCGCGTATCGGCCCATTGCGCGACCCAGGCGCCAAGCCGTGCTGCACCATCGCGGAACCGAGAGCCGGTGTTCACATCATCAATCGACAGCAATGCCAACATGGCCCATGCCATGTTACCAACATCGCTGCCCACCTGATATCGATCTTCTAACCACTTGTTCTGAGTATTGTCCCACCAACCCGGAAGTTTGGCGGAGCCACTCGCCACCACACCCGCGGCGTAAGCGTTCCGGAGCCGTCCATCATGCCAGGTCCGGTCGTTATCGATGGCCCAGAGAATCGCCGCGCCGATCCGACGTGCTTTGTCTCGCTCACCGCAACCGACTAATGCGATGGCGGCCACCGCATTGTCATAAAGGTATGCGGCGCCATGGAGAGGCCCCGATTCCACGGTCGGATAGCTGGGCAAGAACAACGGCCCTGGCGGTGCCTTATCGATTAGACCAGCGAGGTACCCGCATGCAGACGCTTCTGGTGTTGCTAAAGCCCGTGGTGGAGTGGCGGCCATAATGATTATGAAAGTCGTTACGATCCATACGAAGGTTTCTATTCGGGCCACTTGCTGTTCTCCGGGGTGGACGATGATCCTATATACCCATCGGCGATGTCTGGAAGTGGGCGGCAGCCGGTCCCTCGATTTTGGTTGGTAACGGGACAACGTGAATTCCAAGATCAATTGTGATCAAGCAAGCCAAGGACGTTGTGCAACTATTCCCGCAGCAACGGAGGAGAACTCATATGACAGCATTCGTTCTTGTCCCAGGGGCGGGCGGCATGGCTTGGTATTGGCACCGTGCGGTCCCGCTTATTCGCGCGGCGGGGCACGAACCCATCGCCGTC
>DATDKX010000351.1:0-5766 GCA_036519615.1 Propionibacteriaceae bacterium | reverse complement strand
GCCTCGCTCGCCGCCACCACCAGACTCTCGCCGTGGCGCTCCCACACATCCAGGCCCAGTGATAAGCCCAGCAGGGCGTCGATATCAGCGGCGGAGTCGGCGGTTAACTTCGCGACCCAGCGCACTCCAGAATTGATCATTCGCAGTCCCAACTGGCCGAGTAACGTGCAAATCTATCGCCAAAGCTACGGTCCCACAAGGCGTCGCCACGGATATCTGCCATTTGTCCTCTATTTTGCACCTATTGCAGACACACGAGCGATCGACGACGACGGGGGAATCATTTAGGGCCAATCCCGCTAAGTTCAGTGAGAAATCGGGGCTGAACAGCCGATATCATCCCCTCCGCGTTTCATTCCTGGTATTCATATTGCCGATGCTGGACGCTGGCGTTTGGCATTTCTGTATCTTGTTCTTGGTGGTCACTCGTAGAGATCCGGCGGCTGATGTCGACATCGGCTCACAGACAGAATTATGCTTTGTCATGCCGGATACTTGCAAGATTTGGCGTCCCACAGTATCGGCACTTTGCGCTTGCGACTAAGTCAAACATTCCACACTTCCAACAGCGGAATGCACTGATTCTCTGGCGAATCTGCTAGGGCTCGTGTTGAACAATCCTGCCAAACGATCCATACCTAGTGAGTCCCACGGATGCGGACTGGTCGTGCCCAGGGACGGGCTCGAGTTGGTGCCGCCGAGACCGGTCCGAAGCACCGGCGCGACAGGCGGAGGGTAGTGGGATGTCCTGCTCTTCGGCTTACTGCGATTTCAAAATGGGTCTTCGCAGATGAGCTTGGGTGAGTAGCTCTCGGTTGGCGTGTTGATCATGTGGTAAGGGCGTCGAGGCCTTCAGGATCAGAAGCGACCAAGCTGTCTGACGAAGGCCCCGACGGTGACCCACTGTATGTGTGGTTCGGGTGCGCGCTGGTGTGCCCGTGCCGATGCGATGTTCGACGTTCCCGGCATGCATGTGACCGAAGTTCAAGTCGATGATCAGCAACGGCTAGTGCTGACCGTCGAGTCGGATCAGATAGAGCACGGCTGTCCCGGCTGCGGGGTGCTCGCGGTCGGGCACGGCCGCCGCTGCCGAGTGGTGCACGACGCGCCCAGCCTGGGCCGAGTGACGGTGGTGCGTTGGTTGACCAGAGTCTGGCGGTGCCTGGAGCCGGGTTGTGCCACGACAACGTTCACCGAGCAGCATCCGATCGCGCCGCCTCGGGCCGTGCTGACGGTACGAGCGGTCAGGTGGGCCACCGATGCACTCAGCCATGACGACACCACCGTCTCGGCGCTAGCCCGTCATCTCGGCGTTGCCTGGCACACTGCCTGGTCGGCAATCGAGACCGAAGCCAAGGCTAGGGTCGCGCAGCCCGAACGTCTTGCCGGAGTGAAGACCTTGGGTGTCGATGAGTACATCTGGCGCCCCAGCCGGGTCGGCACCGACCGGGCGGTGACGATTATGGTCGATCTGACCCGTGACCAGGACGGATGCCTCCACGCCCGGCTTCTCGACGCGGTCGTCGGCCGGTCCGGGACCGCCTACAAGACCTGGCTGCAGAACCAGCCCGACGGATTCACCGCCACCGTCGAAGAAGCCGCATTGGATCCGTTCCGTGGCTATGCGAACGCGATTCGTGACGAGCTGCCCGACTCGGTCGCGGTGCTGGATGCCTTCCATGTGGTCCGGTTGGGCACCCAGGTCGTCGATGAAGTCCGGCGCCGCGTCCAACAAGACACCCTTGGCCATCGCGGCCACAAGCACGATCCGCTGTACCAGATCCGCGGGCTGCTCCGCCACGGCGTAGAGCACCTGTCCGAACGGCAGCAGGCCAAGCTCACCCGGTGCTTGGAGACCGGCGACCCCGACGGCGAAGTCAACGTCGCCTGGCAGTGCTACCAACAGCTCCGCTCCATCTACCACGCCACCACCACCGAAGGTCGACGGATCGCGGAGAAGGTCATCGCCGGCTTCCCGTCCTGCCCGATCCCCGAGGTGGCTCGGCTCGGCCGCACCCTCAAGGCCTGGCGGCAACAAGTGCTCGCGTACTTCGATACCAGCGGCGTCTCCAACGGCGGCACCGAAGCCATCAACCTGATCATCGAAAAGGTTCGCCGGCTCGCCCACGGCTTCAGAGATTTCACCCACTACAGGCTCCGAATTCTCCTCGCAGCCTCAGGGAACCGCGCCTACCGCAGATGACCCAGACCCATGCTCAATTGCGAAGACCCTTCAAAATCCAACATCTGCAGTTAGGGCACGCAAAGAAGCCGACGTAATGATTTTTGCCGCATCTTGGGCAAGCAGACGGCTTATCCGACATTGGTTGTCTGCGCAGATCGGTCAACAACGCGTGAGTCGGCGCTTCATCTCGGGGCTGGAGAAGCATCGGACCTGCCCGCGCCGTACCTCGCGAGAGATCTCGCGCGCCAATTGCTGCGACGGGATCGAAGGCCCCGACTTCCTGGGCGTGTGAGGTCAGAACATACTTCGTCGTCGACCACCTCATCGACAACGTCGAGGCAATCTCCTAGAGCCGCATAAGGCAGCGGTCACCAGGAATCCTCGCGTCAGATAGAGGCAGATCTCTGCCTTCAGCGCCTCGCAGGGCCGACTGCACCCAGGTCAAGCTTTCGACGGGTTCCTTGTCGGCCCTCCCCCGAATGACCGGGACGACAGCCGCGTTGCGCCGCAGTCCCATTCAGAGTCGGCCGCGTTGATGTGAGGCCGACTTGGGCGGCCAGCGTGGCCAGTACGGCGCCGAGCATTGTAATCGCGAGTGTTGTGCCCGCCATAAGACAATGCGCCCTGAGCTGTTCGGCCCCATTCGACCATTGCGCGTGTCAGTCCAAGCGTCAGCGAATGCGTCCATTTCCGTCATACCCGCAGCTGCCCGGCCAGCGTTGGAGTCAGTACCGGGCGGCCGGAGCGTCTACTGGCGCGCCCGTCCCGGCGGGCAGGTCTGGGCAGGTTCGCTCATACGTAAGACCTTGAGGAGCAAGCTCGCTCCACTCCGACATGGACAGATTGCGGTTGACGATCTTGCAGCCATACGTGACCCAGTCGGTGAACCCCAGGTTCCACAATCGCGCCGTGTGATCCGCGCTGGCGGTGCCAAGCAGTTTGCCGTCGGGGCTGAACGCCACCCCGAAGACGATCCCAGTATGCCCAGTGAATGACTGACCCACCGGCTGGCCGGTGTCGACTGCCCACAGCCGCACGGTTTGGTCGCTGCTGGCGGTGGCGAGGAGCTTGCCGTCGGGGCTGAACGCCACGTCTTGCACCGCGTCTGTGTGGCCGGTGAGCGGCTGGCCGTGTGGCTTCCCAGACGCCACATCCCATAGCCGCGCCGTGGTGTCCAAACTGGCGGTGGCAAGCAGCTTGCCGTCGGGGCTGAACGCCAGGTCCTGCACTTCATTCGTGTGGCCGGTGAGCGGCTGGCCGTGTAGCTTACCGGAGGCGACATCCCATAGCCGCACGGTTTGGTCGGTGCTGGCGGTGGCCAGCAGCTTGCCGTCGGGACTGAATGCCACCCCGTTGACCTCTTCTCTGTGGCCGCTGAGTGGTTGGCCGTGTGGCTTCCCGGACGCGACATCCCACAGCCGCGCCGTGGTATCCCAACTGGCAGTGGCCACCAGCTTGCCATCGGGACTGAAGGCCACGTCCAGCACCGGGTCCTTGTGTCCGACCAGCGGCTGCCCGCGCGGCCTTCCCGAGGGGACATCCCACAGTTGCGCCGTGGCATCCCAACTGGCGGTGGCCAACAACTTGCCGTCGGGGCTGAACGCTACCCGGTTGATTTCATCCTTATGGCCGGTAAGCGGCGCGCTACGCGAGTTCCCAGAGTCCACGTCCCACAACCGCGCCGTCATGTCGGCACTGGCAGTAGCTACCAACTTGCTGTCGGGGCTGAACGCCACTCCGTTGACCGCGTCCTCGTGGCCCGTGAGGGGCTGGCTGATCGAATAGGTCTCGGCGACGGTTACCAACCGGGAGGTGTTGTCCCAACTGGCCGTTGCGAGCAGCGCGCCGTCGGGACTGAACTCCACGTCCTGCACGGTGTGGGTGTGGCCGATGATCGGTTGACCCCACTGGGTGCCAGACGCTATGTCCCACAATCGCACCGCCTTGTCGACACCAGCGGTGGCCAATCGCTTGCCGTCGGGGCTGAACGCTACTGCCCACACATCGTCGCTGTGCCCCTTGAGCGGCTGGCCATGTTGGCTCCCGGATGGTAGGTCCCATAGGCGCGCTGTGTCGTCAACGCTAGCGGTTGCCAGCAGCTTACCGTCGGGACTGAACGCCACGCCCCATACCTCGTCTCGGTGCCCGGTCAGTGGCTTTCTGAACGGTTGGCCGGTACTCACAGTCCACAACTGCGCCGTCTGGTCAGCACTGGCGGTCGCGACCAGCTTGCCGTCGGGACTGAAGGCCACGTCGAGCACGGCGTCTTCATGTCCGACCAGCGGCTGCCCGTGCGGCCTCCCCGAGGGAACATCCCACAATCGCGCCGTGGCATCCCAACTGGCCGTGGCCACCAGCTTGCCGTCGGGACTGAAGGCCACACTGCTCACTACGTCCTCGTGGCCGGTGAGCGGCTCGCCACGCGGCTTCCCGGACGCAACGTCCCACAATTGCGCCGTATGGTCGGCGCAGGCAGTCGCCAGTAGCTTGCCGTCGGGACTGAAGGCCACGTCGAGCACTGCGTCCCCATGACCCACTAGCGGCTGCCCGTGTGGAGTCCCTGAGGGGACATCCCACAACCGCACCGTCCTGTCGCCGCTCGCGGTGGCGACCAGCCTGCCGTCAGGGCTGAAGGCCACGCCGTGGACCTGATCCGAATGGCCGGTCAGTAGCGTCGACGAATGATTGAGACGCGCGAGTGCGGTGATGAGCCCGGCGGGGGGTACCGGCTTCGGCGTCTCGTCGCGTCCCACGCTCAAGCTTTCCAGGCCGAGCAGTATCGCCAGCTCCGGCTGACGTTCCACGATTCTGTCCGCTTGGGCACTCAGCTCGCCGGAACGGGCGAGGCGTGCCCTCGCCTGTGCTTGCTGACTCTGCTGGAAGGCCAGTCCGCCAGCGGCGAGCGCGAGGACAAGAAAGACTGCGAGTCCGACGACTAGAGCTCGCAGCCGGCGGTTTGATCGCCGTGTCGCTTCGAGCTCTCGTGATGCCAACGCTCGGCTGGCGTCGAGGAACTGACGCTCTAGGGCGCTGAGCTCACCGGTGTGCTCACTCGCCCACTTGTCGAAGGTAGCGAGGCGGCCGCCGCGCAGCAGGTACGACTCGTCTTGTCGTCCCTGGTCCCAGTCGGCCGCCAGCCGCTCCAGCTCCGACCGCATCCGCAGCGAGGAGCGGGAGGCGTCTATGGCGTCGCGCAGTGGCGGCCACTGCCGCAGCAGTGCCTCGTGAGCCACCTCGACCGTGGCCTCCTCCTCGGCGGTCTTGTCGCTTGTGAGGAGGCGGGCCTCAACGAAGGCTGCCACCACGGGCTGCTCGTCCGCGCTCAGCGCACTGCTCCGCAGCCGCCGGCGTGTCGGCTCGCCTTCCCCCTCGATGGTGGCCAGTTTCAGCAGCGTGGGCAACACCAGCTGGCCTTGCCCTCGCCGGGTGAGGTCGTCGACGAGCCGGTCGGCGCGGTGCTGCAGGGCGCCGACGACTCCGCCCACCGCCTCATAGTTGGCGATGCTGATGACTCCGTCCGGGCCTGCTCCTTGGTAGAGCTCGCGAAGGGTGTACGCGAGCAGCGGCAGCGCGTCACCACC
>DATDKX010000350.1:0-12751 GCA_036519615.1 Propionibacteriaceae bacterium | reverse complement strand
CGCGAGTGACCGCCGACCTGGCCACCTCGGCGTCGCTGGTCGGTCTGACGTTGACCACGCACCATCTTCGCGAGATCGGCGCCACAGCTGACGGCGCCGTGGGCGACGCGGACCCGATGAAGGCCATCGAACAGACCCTCGCCCAACGGCGATTCCACGAGATCATCCTCTCAACGCTGCCGCCGGGTATCACCCCGGTGGCTCGCCTGGGACGGCGGTCGCTGCCGGACCTGCGGGTCCTTGGTTGGGTCCTATTGCGTCGGCGCAGGGTCGGTTCGGGCCAGAAGCTTGTCTATGACTGCTCCGAGCGCCGCTTTTTCCTCCTCGCTGAGGACGTCGAACATCAGCCGCCTCACCGCCATGACGTGGCCGGGAGCAGCCTCCTCGATCGCAGCACGGCCCTGAGGAGTGATCACGACGAAAGCCCCGCGACCGTCCTCGGAGCATTCCACACGCCCCACCAGACCACGACGTTCCATGCGCTTGATGTGATGGGAGACCCTGCTGCGCTCCCACTGCAGCAGCGCGGCGAGCTCGGTGACCCGCAGCCGACCCTCGGGATTGTCGGTGAGGTGAACGAGGACCTCGAAGTCCGGCATCGACAAGCCGACGTCTTGTTGCAGCTCGCGCTGCAGCGTCGAGGCCAACTCTGCGTTCAGCTTCAGCCAGCCGCGCCAAAGGTGCTCCTCCTGCGCGGTCAGCCATCGAACCGCAGGGCTCATGTCCACGATCGTATCGGGAATAGTTGACACGTCACAGAGGTTTAAAGCGTCATGTGCGTGACACGTCACCAATTTGGCGGCGTGCCCCCCAACTGCTTTAGGAGCCCAGCATGACCACCCCCACGATCACGGCGGCCACCCTCGCCAACCTCTCCGGCACCTACATCCTCGACCCCGCCCACACCCGCATCGGGTTCGTGGCCCGGCACGCGATGGTGACCAAGGTCCGCGGCCAATTCAACGACTTCGAGGGCAGCGGCGTCGTCGATGCAAGCGACTTCACCAAGTCAACCGTCACCGTAACGATCCAGGCCGCCAGCATCGACACTCGCAACGAGCAGCGTGACGCCCACCTGCGCAGCAACGACTTCCTCGCCATGGAGGAGTACCCGCAGATCACCTTCACCTCCACCGGCATCCAGCAGAGTGGGCCGACCAGCGTGGAGCTAACCGGCGACCTGACCATCAGGGGCGTCACCAACACCGTCACCATCCCGTTCGAGTTCGAGGGCGCCGCCACCGACCCATACGGGAACCTGCGCGTCGGCTTCGAGGGCTCTGTGGTCATCAACCGCAAGGACTACGGCGTCACCTGGAACGTCGCGCTCGAGACCGGCGGCGTCCTGGTCAGCGACAAGGTCACCCTCGAGTTCGAGGTCTCAGCCATCAAGACCGCCTGATCCCTGGCACCCTCCCTCGGAGGCAGCTGGGGCCGACCATCACGTCTTCGGTCGGCCCCAGCCGCCTAACAAGAACCGCGGATGCTAGCTGCCGGCGTGCGGTCGGTGAGCGACACAGGTCGGTCCGCCGGGATGTTTCCTGCTCGTCGCCGCTCGGCGGTCGCTTTCGGCTGGCCGGTCAGGTTCCAGAAGTTGCTTGGTGGACCGGCGGCGCCGGCCTAGCCGCTGTCGGGTTCAGCCGGGGCTCAGCACCCAACGTTCGTAGTCGCTAGTCGTGACGTTGCTGCCGCAGATGATCGTGGCTACCCGCCGGCCAGCGAAGCGTTCGCGGTTCTCCAAGAGAGCGGCGACACCGAGAGCCGCCGAGGGCTCGACGACTAGTCCGGCGTGCCGGTAGAGCAACCGCATACCGGCCTTGATGCTCTCTTCGCCGACGAGCGCGACGTCGTCGACGACGATGAGGAGGTCGTCGAGAACCTCCGCGATTGGGCACCGTCCGGCCACCCCGTCGGCGATGGTGTCGATGGTGTCGGTCTCCACGACCGAGCCGCGACGCCACGACAGCGCCATGGCCGGGGCTCCCATCGGCTGGACGGCGACCACCTCGACGTGTGGGGCGAGGGATTTCGCGACATGACCAACGCCGCTTGCCAGCGCGCCGCCGCCCAGCGCGATCACGAGCGTGTCGAGCTGCGATAGACGTTCCAGCAGTTCTAGGCCGATCGTCCCGGCTCCCTCGCAAGTGCTGAGGTCCAGGCTGTCCTCGACCAGATGGGCACCCTCATCTTCGGCGATTGTGCGGGCAAGCAGTCTGGCGTCCTCAATGTCGTCACCCGCCAGCCGAACCCTCGCGCCCAGGGCGGTGATGCGTTCGATCTTAAAGGGGTTCGCGGTCCGCGCCGCGACCACGGTCACCGGGATGCCTCGCCGAAGCCCGCTGTAGGCCAAGGCCTGACCCAGGTTCCCGGCGCTCGCACAGACGGCGGTGGGCGCCTCCTCGCGCTGCGCGAGCCCGGACAGGGCTGTCTCGGTGCCGCGGCCCTTGAAGCTGCGCACCGGATTCAGCGTCTCGATCTTGAGTGTGATCGAGCATTCCAGCACGTCGCCGAGGGGCGCGCACTCGTACTGCGGCGAGTCGAGGAACACCGGATCGATCGCCGTTCGCGCACGACGGATGCGGTCGAGATCAAGTCGCACCATTGCCGCGGATTGTATCGGTGGCGAGCCGTCGACCCCGGGGGCGAGCCGAAGATCACCAGCTCGGATGGGTGGGCGACCTTGCCGGCGTTCCAGGTGTCGGTCTGCGGGCCGAGTGATGACGCGGCCGAGGCCCCGGTAGCAGACCGGGTCGGGCAGCTGCTCGCCGATCGCGGCGTGGTGGTGATCTGCGGGGTGGTCGCAGCGGGGTGATGGCCACCGTGGCGGCCGGCGTTCGTTCGCGCGCGGCGGATCCTGCCGAACGTTGCCGACTGAGGCGATTGGTAGGCGCCTAGGCGCAACAAGGGTGTTGGGTATAGCAGAGGCGGGGCTACAAAAAGATCAGGTCAAGGCCCGGTTATCTGACACAACCGGCCTTGATCATCTTTGGTTAGTGATTCGCTGGCGAACACTGTCGCCGCTCGGCCCCCGGTCAGGGCCCTCCCCGCCAGTGTTCGACGCGGTCATGGTCGGGTGTGAAGCCATGGCGAACGCCCCACAGAACCGCCTGGGTACGGCTGGTAACGCCGATCTTGCGATAGATCGTTCGGATGTAGGACTTCACCGTGTTTGGGCTGAGGTAGGTGAGCTTTGCCACCTCGGCATTGCTGTTGCCTTGGGTGATTAGCGCCAAGATCTCTGATTCGCGGTCTGTGAGGCCCTCGCTTCGTCCTGGCCAATTCAGTCCGCCGATGCTGCGTGCCCGTGGGGGCGGATCGCTGACCACGATCTCGCCGGCGTGGATCGCTTCGAGGGCGGAGACCAGGTCGCGGGCCGGTAATGCCTTTGACAAATATCCGTGGACGCCTTGCCTGCGGGCGCTCTCGATGAGGTCGGGGTCGAAGTTCCAGGTGTAGACCGCAACACGCCGGGCGCGCTGATTTCGGACGAGCACGCTGATCTCGTCATAATCGGACTCCGGCTGCGCGAAGGAGTCGTACAACGCGATGTCGACCATGTCGGAAACGGGCTTGTTCGTGTCCAGCTCGGCGATCACTACGCGATCTCCGTACTGCTCGAGGATGTGTGCGATGCCCATCACAACAATGTCGTAGTCGTTGACCAACGCTATGGTGATCGGCGCCGTCACCTTGGGCTCCATGAAATGACTTTAACCTCCCTAAGGGTGTAATGCATCCGCCCTTGGGGTGGTTTAGTTATGGACGGAGCGGGATCGTTGCCGACGTATGGCACTCGCTTCGCACGGAACATCCGTCACGTTTGAGGAGGAAGAAGTGGAGATCATCGGTGTCATCATCGCCGGTATCATCATCGGCTTGTTAGGCAAGTTCGTAGCCCCTAGCAACCGGGACAATATCCCGATCTGGCTGACCATCATCTGCGGCATCGGTGGAGTTTTGATCGGCTGGTTCATCTACACCGCGTTCGGAGGCAACGGCAGCCCGGGCATCGATTGGATGCGGTGGATCATCGCAATCGTCGTGGCCGCTGTCCTGGTCGTGATTGCCTCTGCCCTGACGGCCAGGTCGCACTCCCGGACCCTGTGACTCTCCGGGCGCTTTGAGACGCTGGACATGGGACCGATCCACAGCCAAGGCTCGGGTGAGGTCCCTTGTCCGCGAGCACTAATCAGGGCTCTGCCTGCCCGAACGCTGCGGATCAACGAGAGCGATCCGCAGCCTTCCCTCTTGACGTCGACTTCTGGCCGTCCCGGCCTGCCGGTCGGCCAGGTGCCCCCTCCTAGATGGAAGTGCATCACGAGTGGGCGCTTCCGATGGGCCTGCCGCTGTCTGCTCGGCAGGCCTATCGGTTGTCTCAGGTTTGCGGCACCATGAAAGCCTCATTGAGGACCGAAGGGCGGTGACACGGTGACGGTAATTGTTGTCGGTCTGACTGTCGCGATCTTGCTCTATGTGGCGTCGTTGAAGCTCAGTCCATGGGTGATCTGCTCGAACTGCAAGAACAAACCGAAGATCAAGGGGTCGGTAGCCAAGTACGCACACCACGTCTGTCCGCAATGCAAGGGCAGCGGGCAACAACTTCGGTTTGGCCGCAAGTTCATCTTCGGGGAGCCGGTGCCCCCGCACAAACGCTGAGCGGACGTCTCCGCCGAGGCCTGGTCGGCATGAGCACTGTCAGCAAGTGACATGAAGTATGGCGTGAACCTCTCCCGGCTCGAGGCTCGCAATCAGCCGACACGCATCCTCTGTCGGGATCGCAGTGAGGTCGATGCCGCGACGACGAGCCTTCTCCAGGACTTCGGGCATGACAGGTAGCGAGCCATAGGCGCCGGTTCCGATGATCAGCTGGTCTCCTCCCCAAGGGAGCTCCTCGTCGGCCGAGAGAGGAGTATGCCCGAACTGGTCGCGGTATGACTTCGAAGGCTTCTTCTTACGCTTCCGCACCTGGCCACCATCAATGACGATGTCGTTGTCGTACTGCCGCCCCTCGACCTCAATGGATCCGAACCGGAGTAGTCGCGCCTGCATTTTTCCACCTCCAGTCGCCGACTGTTTCTCCGATTATCGATCAAGCATTTCGGCTGAGCGTGCAGTAACTGCCCACCGTCGCGCCACCCCATTACACCTGAGCTAGAGGGTCAGCTGGGCTATTTGGCGGTGAGAGTTGAGGCTATTGGCCTGCAGAGCGTGGTCCGTCAGCATATACACGGTGTCGCCAATGACGAGAGAACGGTTGACAGGGCCGTAGGCCTTGGTAGTCGCAAGGCGGCCAAGCTCCTTGAGGCCATCCGCGTTGGCTCGCAGCAACACCAGACCGCTGAACGCTCCTTTCCCGCGGTAGTCACCCTGCAGATTCGTCGGAGCAATGATCAGATTGCGCGGCTCCCAATACAGGAACGCCTTTGGATCGAACTCGGCTGCCGCAGCACCTCCACCGTAGGTCTGCGTGTCGATACGGCGAGGAGCCGCCGGATCGCTGATGTCGAACAACGAGAACTGCACGCCGACCTGGCTGCGACGAGTCGTCGGAGATGGCGCGATGCCGGAATCCAACCCGCTCTGCCCGACACCGAGAAGCAGGTTCTTACCGATCGGGTGGAGGTAGCCCGAGTAGCCCGGGATCTTCAGCTCCCCCACGACCTTCGGCGTTGCGGCATTGCGAAGATCGAGAACGTAGAGCGGATCGGTCGACCGAAACGTCACGACATACCCACGGTCCTCGATGAATCGGACCGCTCGGATCGATTCGTTGTCTTGCCGACCCAGCCCGCCGACCTGTCCCAGCTGGCGCAGCGCACCGTCCTGCTCCTGAAGAGTCGTGACCACGCCCTCGGTTAGCTGACGAGGATTGGTCCAGCCTCGGCGCACAGAAACCGTGCTCGCGACACGCAACACGCCGTCGTACTCAGACATCGCGTATTGATTCAGCAAGGTTCCGGGAACCTCGCCGGATCCTTGGTAAGTGCTTGCGCCCGATAACGCGGTGACGAACTTGTGCAGACTCGTCTTTGCGGCTGAACCGTCGCGGCTCCAGTCTGTCGTCGAGACATACGTCGACGTATCGGTCGCATATATCTGCTGGCCGCCGGCGATGACGCCCACTGTCTCGAGGGACTGCAGAGCCGACCCCATATCGAACGTCGACACCGCCACAGTGTCGAGACCGGAAAACGTTTTGGGATGAGCCAGGTTGGCGCATTCCACAAGACGACCCTTACTTACCTCCCCGCCCGCGCCGTCTTGAAGTGCGTAGGTCGGAATCCAGTCGTCGACATGGGTACTCGCAACAGCAGCTCGCAGTTCCTCCTTGGATTTTTCAGTAATGCCGCCGTCTGGTGCGTAAACCGGCGCTGGAGCATCAACGTCTGGCGACGAAATTGTCACCACGCGGACCTGTGTTCCCACCAATCGTGCATCCAGTACGTTGCCGTCGATAGTTAATTTGGCGATGAGGTGTGGATCGCTGAGGTGCGAGATGTCATACATCGTCAGAACGGCCTGCTGACCTGCCCACCGCAATCCCGGCTCGGAACTCTGGGCCGTTTGACCACTGAACACCAGCACACGGTCCCCGGAAAGAAACACATTGCGAACCATCGTGTCTGGAAGCGTCTTGCGTAGTGTCATCTTGCCGCCGTCGAGCCCAACTAAATGCACTCGGGCCTGCGCAACCGCGACGATGCGCTTTCCATCCGTCTTTATGATGTCAGGCTCATCAACGCCTGCCTCTTGGACGTTCGTTGTCGAGTAATCCTGCGGCGTACTCGACGACTCAGGAGTGGTACCCGACGAGTCATTGGCCGTACGTCGCTCGGCTGCGCCTGCCCCGGCGGTTGTGGTAGCCATATCGCCGCGGCCTGCACGCTCGATCAGATACTCAGGAGCCTGGTCCTTGAAGTACTGCAGGACGGTGTCACATGTGTCGAACGGCTGCAACGCCCCTGGCACCGCGTACGCCGCGCCCGGTCCGGCCGACGACGTTACGTCGCTGCCGCCGTAAGGTAGCGCGACCACAACACCGACGATGAGGGCTACCGCAGCAGCCACAGCGCCCGGAATGGCGACACGGGCTGGCGATCGCTGCGCACGCCGAATTCCCTTCTCGGAGTCAGATGCGTTTTCGGCAATCTGCTGCCGAACTGCGTCGGCTGCTTTTCGTGCTCGGGAATCGAAGTCGCTCACTGTCCGTCCTCTAACCGCAATTGACGCGCGACCGCATCGCGCGCCCGGCTCAAATGGGTCTTGACGGTGCCTTCGCTGCAGTCAAGAACCTCTGAGATCTGCCGCACGCTGTAGTCCTCCATGTAGTAGAGGGCAACCGTTTGTGCTTGACGGAGCGGCAGATGACGAACCGCATCCCAGAACGCTTCGTCGCCTTGATCCAATTCGATGTAAGTCTGTGTCCGCCCAACGAGGCGCATCAACGCCTTCGCTTCGCGCATGCGTCGCCGTAACACCGATGCCGCTCGATTACAGGTGACTCGCCGAATCCATGCGCTCGGCGAGTCGTAGGCAACAATGGAGTGCCAACGCCGGAATGCTGCTGTGAACGCGTCTTGTGCCGTGTCCTCTGCCACCCATTGGTTGCCGGTCAGTACGAATGCCAGAGCAAGCACATGTCGGTGCTCCCTCTTGTAGAAGTCGTCGAACGACAACGACTCGCCGCACGCCTCGATCGAAGGCTCTACGGCGGTTGCCGGCACTGCGTGGCTCTCCATCAATGAGTTACTCGCCGCAGGCGGCTCATCGGTTGACATAACAGGGCGATTTCTCTCGGAAAGGGTGGAGCCCTCACCTTCCAGACGAATGGATTGGCTGGTCGAGATCCCGCAGCCGGGCCCCAGAACCCCCTGAGCGCGCCGCGATGATCTCAGCGGCGATGCTTACTGCGGTCTCTTCAGGCGTCCGGCCCCCGAGATCGAGGCCAACGGGACTGGACAGCCGGGACAGCTCGATGTCTGTCAACCCGGCCTCACGCAGCCGCTCCAGGCGGTCGAGGTGGGTCTGGCGCGAGCCCATGGCGCCCACGTACGCGAGCTGGGGAAGCCGCAAAGCCCGGGACAGTGTCGGTACGTCGAACTTCGGGTCGTGCGTGAGGACGCACACGACGGTCCTCGAGTCGAGCTTGCCGGTGTCGGCCTCCCGTTGCAGATATCGGTGCGGCCAGTCCACAACCACCTCTGCGGCGCTAGGGAACCTGTCGGGCGTCGCAAACAGCGGGCGGGCGTCGCAGACCGTCACCCGATACCCCAAGAAGCTGCCGATCCTCGCGACAGCTGCGGCGTAGTCGATAGCGCCGAACACCAGCATGCGCGGCGGCGGCGCGAACGACTGTACGAAGACCCGCATCCCCTCCCCGCGCCGCTCCCCCATCGGGCCGTAGCCCAGGCACGCACTCCGCCCGGCAGCGAGGAGACCGCGCACATCAGCGGTCAGGGAATCGACGATCCTGTCCCCTTGTGGTGCGCTTGGATCACCGGGCGCCAGCTCAGGCTGAAAGGCCATGCCGGGCTGCGGGCGTACCACCAGGCGTCGCCCAACGACGGTGGTCTCCGGATGCTCGACGATGGTCGCAACGGCCACCGGTCGGCCCGCGTCGACATCCCGGGCGACGGCGTCAAGGCCCGGGAACGTTTTAGCGCTCACAGCAGACGCAAAGACATCCACGGTGCCACCGCAGGTCAGTGCCGGGGCGTACGGGTCGCCGTCGGAAATTCCGTACCGTACAAGTGCCGGCTTACCAGTTGCAGCGGCTTCTCTGCTGAGCTCGTACACCGCCGCCTCGACACAACCACCGGATACCGAGCCGACGGCTTCCCCGTTGGGCCCGACAACCATTGAGGCACCCGGCTCGCGTGGCGATGAGCCGAGAATCGCGACCACCGTACCCATTCCGACTGTTGCACCGGCTTGCCACCAGCAGGCAAGTTCACGCATCACCTCGCGCACGCCATACCCCCACTTGTGATCGCCTCATCCGAGGAGTCGATGTCTCGACCCGAGGCGAGGTCTGCGCATTCGACCAGTGCCGGCGCATGCCGGTCGAGGTATGCGCGAGCACCGACATCGCCATTCGCGGTCGCGAGAATGCCCGGCCAGTGGGCCCTACCAAGAACGACCGGGTGTCCGGGTCGCCCGTGGTAGGAAGCGCGGGTCAACGTGCCCGGACCCGACCCTGCCTCCAGGACACGCCGAATCACCTTCTCCCCCACGTCGGGGAGGTCGACCAGCATCACCACCGCGGCCGGAGTCTCAGCGGGGAGCGCGAGGATCCCGGAGCGGAGGGAGGCGCCGAGGCCGTTACGCCAGTCCGCGGTAGCCGACACAATGACCGGCAGCCCTTGCAGTAGCGCCTGCGCCTGTTGTAGTGCCGCGCCAAGGACAACGACGACCGGACTGCATCCGGCTGCGGCGATCACGTCGACTCCACGTATCAGCCAGTCATCAACGAGCGCCTTGGGTGTGCCCATCCGACGTCCCGCTCCCGCGGCGAGCAGCAACCCGCCCGGCGCTCCGCCGTCCCGCATCACATCGAGGCGGCGCGTTTGATCGCTTTGCGGATCCGGCAGTAGGTACCGCAGCGGCACACGTTCATGATCTGGTCGATGTCGGCGTCGGAAGGATTCCGCTTGGACTTGAGCAGCGCCGCAGCCTGCATGATCTGTCCGGGTTGACAGAAGCCGCACTGCGCCACATCTTCCTCCAGCCACGCCTGCTGTACCGGGTGCAGGCCACCACTGGGAGCCAGGCCCTCGATTGTGGTAACCGACTTTCCCACGACGTCAGCCGCAGTGAGCGTGCATACCTGTACCGCACTGCCGTTCACGTGGCAGGTACACGCGCGGCATACACCGACGCCGCATCCGTACTTCGGCCCGGTCACGCCGAGCAGGTCGCGCAGCACCCAGAGCAGGGGCATGTCGGCCGGCGCGTCGACCTTGACGTTCTCGCCGTTGAGCTTGAATGCATAGCTGGGCACCGAATGCTCCTCAGAAGTTGATCGGGAAGTTACGCGGCTTCTCGCCCGTTGCGCGGGCGTAGGCGTTTGCCACCGCACCGGCCGCCGCCGGAACGCACAGTTCGCCGACTCCTCCGGGCTTACCGGCTCCGCCGACTAGGTACACATCGCAGCTGAGTGGCGCGTCCACCTGGCGGGCGTATTTGAAGTCGCTGTAGCTGCCCTCCCGGAAGGCGCCGTCATCCAGATGATTGCCGGCCAGCAGCACGGTGGTAATCCCGTCCATGAGGCTGCCCATGGCCTGGGCCCGCAGACCACTCGGATTCACTTGGCGCCCCACGTCCAGTGCCATGACGGCTTTGGTAACGCGCGGCTTGTCGCCATTGCAGTTGATCTCGACCAGGCATGCCGCGATGGACCGGTACTCGGCATGCAGCGCTACGCCTTGAGCTGTCCCGGATGACATCGACCGGCCCCAGCTCCCCTCTGAGGCAACCCTGTCGAGAACGGCGCGAGCATCGGCGGTTTTGAGGAACTTCCGGCGCATCGCGACGGGGTCAGTTCCTAAGGCTTTCGCGATCTCATCGACGAGGATCTCCTCAGCCGTACGCGCCTGGGCAGAGTAAACCGATCGCCATGCCGCGGTCGGCATGTCGTAGGAGACCTCGTTGAGGGTTTCGGTGACGACTCCGAAGTTGTACGGGCAGGCCTCGCTGATGTTGAAGAACGCTGAACCGATCGTCGGGCTGACGTAGCCGGCATCGATGAGCGCCTGTCCGGTGCCGCTTCCCATATCCAGCTCCACGCACGACGCGCGGTGCTCATAGGTCAGCACCTCGCCGCCTGCGTGCACGGCGCGCACCTGGTGATGGCTGCGGGGCCGTACCCGACCATGCCGCATGTCATCGTTGCGAGTCCACATGAGCTTCGCAGGCTTACCGATCGCCTTCGACACACGTGCTGCCTCGACTGCCGGCTCGTGGTAGATCCGCCGGCCGAAGGAGCCGCCCGCTCGGATGACGTGCAAGGTCACGTCGTCCGCCTTGAGGCCGACGGCGTCGGCGACCGCGGACTGAGCGCCGGTCGGCGACTTGGAGGCCACCCAAACCTCTGCAGAACCGGATTGGACATCGGCCACCGCGCTACCGACCTCCATCGGGGCGTGGTTGACGAATGCGAACGTAAAGGTCGCATCCACCCGTTGGGTCAGCGGAGGTGCTGGCGTCATCGGTGGGATTGCTGCAGCAAGCCGGGCCTTGATGTCCGCGTCGGAGACGCCGTCAACCGTGCCGGAGCCCCAGGTCACCTGAACCGCCGAACGTGCCTTCAACGCCTGGTCGAAGGTTTCCGCGCTTACCGCGACCCCGCTCGGCAACTCGGTGACGGCTACGACCCCGGGCAGCTTCAGAGCAGCGGATGCGTCGTAGGACTTGACCTTGCCTTTGAGCGTGGGCGGTCTGATCACGACTGTCGGCACGGCACCCGGCACATCGAGGTCGAGCGCATACTTCGCCGCACCGGTCACGATGCTGCGGGCGTCGATCCTTGTCGTCGCAGTGCCGATGAGGCGGTATTCCGATGCAGACTTCGGATCGGTGGACACCGCTGGCACGGTGACCTTGGCAGCCGCTTCGGTCAGTGACCCGAATGTGGCCGAGCGCCCATCAGGAGCCCAAACCTTGGTGTCCCGGGTGGTCAGGTCACGTGCCGGTAGATCCCATTTCTCCGCAGCCGCCGTGACAAGCCGGGCACGCGCCTCTGCCGCAATCGAGCGCACCGGGTCCCACAGTGAGCGAACCGAGGACGAGCCGCCGGTGGACTGCGCAGTTCCGATGTCCTGGCGAGCATCCTCCAACGGAGCATCAACATCAACGAGGCGCGCGTCTATCTCGTCCGCAACCACGATGGCGAGTGCCGTCGTGATGCCTTGCCCGACCTCCGCACGGGGCACCCGGAAGACAACCCGGTTATCGGGCGTCACTTCGAGGACGAAGAGGCGCTGAGCTGCCTTCGTTGCCGCCACCATCACCTCGCCTAGATCGGCGATGTTCTCCGGCTGCGGCGGACTCGGCACGACGGCGTACGCCTGGCCGGGGGCTATCAGGTCGCCGACGCTGCTGGCGGCAACGGTAAGCACGGGGGCTGCGACGACGTAGGTAAGAAATCTGCGTCGCGTTAGCGGCCCGCCGCTGGTCATGTCTTCCGACGTCGCGGCGTCTGCGGAGATGTGGCTTGGCACCGAGCATCCTTCCGTGGTGGATTGGTGTTCGGGCGACGTCAGCTCACAAGCGCAACCTGTCGGCTCGACTTGTGCTTTGCCCAGGCGGCAGCGTACCGAGACGTACTCGACCTTGCAGGCGCTCTAGCGGAATGACGCGCGATGGACACGCTGATGCCCATGGATGGCATGGTTCTGCGACCGGACGCCCAGCGGCGAAGGCTTTCGCCGTGCCCTGCGCACGCCACGTCGGCGCAGAAAGCTCCAATATCCGAGGAGCGCCACGAGGAGCACAAACAGACCAAGCCCGATTTGCATCCCACGTGTGAGTCCGGGCGGATAGATCACCCTGACCACGTAGTGCGCAATGAATCCGCCACTGTAGCCCGCCTCTCCGGCGCGTACCCGTAGGTCGTTTTCCAGCACCGTGAGCGGGCAGCTGAAGCCAGCGAATTCGATCAGAGCGCCGTACACCACTGCGGGGATGTGCACCCAGATGATCCAGGGCCACCGCCAAGTGAGAAAGACGCCACCCACAATGAAGCAGATGAAGA
>DATDKX010000349.1:0-3321 GCA_036519615.1 Propionibacteriaceae bacterium | reverse complement strand
ATGTCGCCGAAACCATCCTCCAGACCGCGCTGCAACGCGAAGAGTCGCGCGGTGCCCATCAGCGAACCGACTTCCCTGCACGTGACGACACGCGCTTCCTCAATCACGCTCTGGCCTACCGTGAGTCGGACGGTGCCATCAGGATCGAGCGGTCGCCGGTGACGATCACACGATGGCCACCGGGCGAGCGGGTGTACGGGAGGTAGCGGTGGACAGCATCAGGCTCGAGGTCACGAGGTACCGGCCGGACACCGACTCCGAGCCCCAGTGGCAGGAGTACGACGTACCTCTGCGGAAGGAGTGGACGGTCCTCGACGGACTGAACTACATCAAAGACCACCTCGACAGCAGCCTTTCCTATCGCTGGTCATGCCGGATGGGCATCTGCGGCAGCTGCGGGATGAACGTCCAGGGCGAACCGCAACTGACGTGTGCCACCTTCCTCAGCGACTACGCGCCTGGGCCAGTCCGGGTTGAGCCGCTGACCAACTTCCCTGTCGTTCGTGACCTGGTTGTCGATATCGAGGACTTCATGGTGAAGCTCCCGCGAGTCAAGCCCTGGATCATCCGAGATGACGATGTGACCGTCATCGACGGCGAGTACATCCAGACCCCCGAGGAGCTGGATGAGTACAAGCAGTTCAGCAACTGCATCAACTGCATGCTCTGCTACGCCGCCTGCCCGATCTACGGCCTCGATCCGGACTTCATCGGCCCGGCAGCTATCGCGCTCGCTGAGCGGTACGACCTGGACTCTCGGGACCGGGGACAGCGAGAGCGCCTTGACGTACTCATCGAGAAAGAAGGCGTATGGGGGTGCACTTTCGTCGGTGAATGCACGCGGGTCTGCCCCAAGCATGTCGATCCGGCAGGTGCCATCCAGCGCTACAAGCTCAAAGCCGCGCAGGAGAACGTCATGGCCTTCCTGCTGCCCCGGGCTGCGCGATGAGCGCTCCGACCACCTACCGGCAGCCTGTATCGAGGCTCTGGTGGCTGAAGAAGCGAACGTACTTCATGTTCGTGATGCGAGAGCTCAGCAGCGTCTTCGTCGCCTGGTTTGCGGTGTTCTTGATGGTCGTGGTCTTCGCTATTGGACGTGGCGAAGCCTCGTACCAGAAGTTCCTGAACTGGGCCGCCTCTCCCATCGTCATTGTGATCAACATCGTGGCACTCGCGTTCCTGGTGTTGCACACAGTGACGTGGTTCGTACTCACGCCGCAGGCCATGGTGGTGCGCTCCCCGCTCGGCAGCCGGCAGGTGCCCGCAATGAAGGAGGTTCGGGTCGCTGGGCGGTTCGTGCCAGCCGCGACGGTGATTCGCGTCGGCGGCCGAGTGCCGGCAGGGATTGTGGTCGCCTCGCAGTATCTCGGCCTCATCGTCGTATCGGCCTTCATCGCCTGGCTGGTGCTCCAATGACCAAACGTCGCATCGAGCCGCTGCTGTGGCTGTTGTTCAGCGCGGGCGGCGTGGTTTCGGCGGTGTTCCTGCCCATCCTGGTAATTCTGTTCGGGCTCGCGATTCCCCTCGGTTGGGTACAGCCCGACTACAACCATTTGCACGCGGTTGTCAGCCATTGGCTCACCCGGCTGGTCCTGCTGGGCCTGCTCGTCTTGATGCTGTTTCATGGGGCGCACCGGTTCAGGTTCACGCTGTACGACGGACTTCAGCTCAGGATGTTGGCCACGCCGATCGCTGTGCTCTGCTACGGCGGGGCGCTACTCGGCTCGGTCGCCGCACTGCTGATCGTCTTAACACTCTGAGCGCAGACGCGCTGGACCCTTCGACAGGCTCAGCGCACAGAGGCTCAATCCTCTTCGACCTCGGTCTCTCCCTTAGGAGCCGCCTTGGGCCAATGGGAGCCGCCATGGGTCAGCGCACTCATCAAATCGCGGTTGAGCCGGGAGATCGTCTCGAAGGGAATGTCCTTCGGGCAGACGGCAGTGCACTCGCCGATGTTTGTACAGCCGCCAAATCCCTCCGCATCATGCTGGGCCACCATGCCGACAACCCGGGAATAGCGCTCGGGCTGACCCTGGGGTAGCAAGCCGAGATGGGTGATCTTCGCCGCGGTGAACAGCATCGCCGAGCCGTTGGGGCAGGCCGCGACACAAGCTCCACACGCAATGCAGGTCGCCGCGTCGAAGGCACGGTCGGCATCCCGTTTCGGCACCGGAGTGGCGTGCGCATCCGGAGCAGTGCCGGTCGGCGCGGAAATGTACCCGCCGGCCTGGATGATCCGATCGAAAGCGCTGCGATCGACCACCAAGTCTTTTATCACCGGGAAGGGCCCGGCTCGCCATGGTTCGACGTCAATCACATCACCGTCGGAGAAGGAGCGCATGTGGAGCTGGCAGGTCGTAGTTTGCTGCGGGCCGTGCGGGACGCCGTTGATCACCACACCGCACGTACCACAGATGCCTTCACGGCAGTCACTGTCGAACGCGATGGGATCCTCACCACGCAGAGTCAGCCGCTCGTTCAGCACGTCCAGCATCTCCAGGAAAGACATGTCTTCTGAAATGTCGTTCACCCGATAGACGGCCATCTTGCCTTTAGCGCGCGCGTTCGCCTGTCGCCAGACGCGCAAAGTCACATTCACTTGTAACTCCGCTGTTTCATCTCGACGTACTCATAAACCAGCGGCTCCTTGTGCAGAATCGGCCGGCTATTGTCACCGCCGAATTCCCAGGCTGAGACATATGCGAATTCCTCGTCATTTCGCAAGGCCTCGCCGTCCGGGGTCTGGCTCTCGACCCGGAAGTGGCCGCCACACGACTCACGCCTGACCAGGGCGTCAATGCACATCAACTCACCCAGCTCAAGGAAGTCTGCAACTCGACCGGCGCGCTCCAGCGCTTGATTGAGCTCCTCATTCGTGCCTAACACTCGGACGTCAGACCAAAACTCTTTCCGCAGCTCTCGGATCCGAGTGAGCGCCTTCCGCAGGCCCTCCTCACTCCGCTCCATGCCGCAGAAGTCCCACATCAGGCGCCCGAGTTCCCTGTGGAATGAGTCAACGGTGCGACTGCCGTTCACCGACAGCAGCTTGTTGATTCGGGTCCGCACCACCTCAACGGCTTCGACGACTGCTGGATGGGACGCATCGATCGCAGGAAAGGGCCCGTCCGCGAGGTAGTCGTTGATCGTATTGGGAAGCACAAAGTAGCCGTCAGCCAAGCCTTGCATCAAGGCGCTGGCACCCAGTCGGTTTGCTCCGTGGTCGGAGAAGTTGGCTTCACCGGTGACATAGAGGCCGGGAATGCTGGCCTGGAGGTCGTAATCGACCCACAGTCCGCCCATCGTGTAGTGCACGGCCGGGTA
>DATDKX010000348.1:0-2343 GCA_036519615.1 Propionibacteriaceae bacterium | reverse complement strand
GTGATCAAGGAAGCCAAGAAGCGCCGTGAGGCCGAGGAGGCGTACGCCAACGCCGGTCGCGCAGAGCTGGCCGAGAAAGAACATGCCGAATCCGAAGTCTTGGCTGATTACCTGCCCAAGCAGCTGACCCAAGATGAGATCAGCGTCATCGTTGCCGACGCCATCGCTTCCACCGGCGCTGCCGAGTTGGGCATGAAGGGCATCGGCAAAGTAATGGCGCAAGTGACGCCTCAAACGAAGGGCCGAGCCGACGGCAGTGTGGTCGCGGCCGAGGTCGGGCGTCAGCTATCTAGTTGAGCTCACCAATCACCGACAAGTCGGGAGTGTGCGGCGTAACTAGCGCTGACCAGGGGGGAGCGGCGGGAATCTCGGCGGCTGCGTAGCCGGAGGCTGTTGCTTCTTCTTTTGCGCCTTCTTCTTAGCGGCCTTCTCCTTGGCAACCACGGCCGGGTCGCGCCCATTGGAGTAGACCGCGTACACCGTGCCGAACTCAGAGATCCATGAGCCAGGACTCGGCGACCAGCCCATGAAGTCAAACTTCGGCTTTGTGTCGCTGTAGGTGTAGCGCTTCTCGACAGTGAAGCCCATTCGCTCCAGCTTGCGGGTTGCGGCTGAAATGCTCAGGCCGTTCAGACTGGGCATCCTCACTTGCTTACCAACCTGGATCTTGCGCGGAGGTTGGTTGAAGCCGGTCTTGGGGATCTGCTGGAAGTACTTCTGCATAACTGGCTTCCAGATCTTCATACCGGCGTCACCGCTACCCGAACCTTCCAGGTAGACGCCGGTGGAGGGCACCCGGTAACCCTTGATGCCGGACCCACGGTAGTAGCCTGCGCCGCGCTTGGCGAAAGGTCTCTTCGTGTTGTCGATCGAGATCATGGCCACGCCGGCGATCTCGGGCGTGTATCCGGAGAACCAGACAGCTGCGTTGCTGTTGATCGTTCCAGTCTTGCCGGCGATATCGCGGCCGTCGTAGATCTTGGCGCGCTTGCCGGTTCCTTTATCGACCACCGACTTCAAGACCTTGTTGACGCCGTCGGCGACATCCTTGTCGACCACTCGCCGACAGTTGGCGTCTGGTACGTCAAGATTATTGCCGGAACGTGTCGTGATCTTGGAAATGATGATCGGATCACAGTGGATGCCGCGGGCTGCGAAGGTTGCGTACGCCTCGGCCATGGACAGCGGGCTCACCTCCACCGTGCCCAAAGTGAAGGACGGCTTGTCCTGGTACCACTTCACGATGTCCAACGGCGGCTGGCCAATGCGCGCCCCCACCTTGACGCCAGTCCTCTCGGCCATCTTGGTAACCCGGCACATGCCGGTCGCCAACTCCAGCTGAATGAAGTAAGTGTTGACTGACCACTGCGCCGCTTCCATCATTCCGATGGTCTTGCTGTGCCCAACCGAGTTCCTGACGACCCAGTGGTCCCAGATGCGCTCCCGTCCCTTGCAGGAGGTATAACGCCGGCCGGTGAAGTTGAAGGGAGAGCTGGCGTGGAACTTCTTACTGATCGGGATGCCCTTTTCCAGCGCTGCGGCGAGCGTGAAGAGCTTGAAGGTAGAACCCGCCTGGTAGCCCTGAATGCCCCCCATCGCAGGATCGGCAGCCAGATTCCAGTAAGTCTGCCCCTTCTTGGCGTCGCTGCCCATCACTGGCCTGCTCTGTGCCATGGCGATGATCAAGCCGGTACCAGGCTGAATCATGTTCATGGTCGAGATCACCGGGTCACGAGGCCCCACGACCGAGCTAACTTTTTGCTGCGCGAGGTCTTGGGTCTTCGGATCAATCGCGGTCTGAATAATCAACCCGCCACGGTTGATCATGTTTCCACGATCTTCTTCGGTCTTGCCCAGGCTCGGTGTATTCAGCAGCGTACGTCGCACGTAGTCGCACAGGAAGGGATACCGCGTCCCAACGCAGCCGTTTCGGGTCTTCTTGACTTTGCCTTGATCGAAGCCGACCTTCTTCGCCTGTCGCGCCTGATCGACCGAGATCAGCTTGAGCTCGGCCATCCGGTTGAGCACGACGTCGCGGCGGTCCAGTGCTGCGCTGGGATTGCGTACCGGGTTGTTCGCGTCTGGGTTCTGCACCAGTCCAGCCAGCATTGCCGCCTGGGCCAGGGTGAGCTTGGAGGCCCTCGTCGAGAAGTAGTGGCGAGCGGCGGCCTCGGCGCCATACGCACCCTCGCCGTAGTAGGCGATGTTGAGGTAGCGCTCGAGGATCTGATCCTTGGTGAACTTCTTCTCCATCGCGATCGCATACCGCAGCTCGCGAATCTTGCGTTCCATGGTTGGCGCCTGCGCCTCACGTACGCACTCGCTGTCGGCCTTGGCCTGGCA
>DATDKX010000347.1:0-8022 GCA_036519615.1 Propionibacteriaceae bacterium | reverse complement strand
TTGGCCTTGTCCCTGCGATCTTCCGGGATCAACACCGTCACCAGCGTCTGGAGGGCGATCGAGCGAATATTCCCCGTGATCACGCCAAGCATGATCACCACAACGAAGACCCAGAGTGTCAGGCTCGATGGTTCGGTGAATGTCTGCTCGGGCGTTAGCTGGTAGAGGGCGAAGCCAACGGCATAAAAGCCAGCGAGGCCACGGCTGAGGCTTGCATCATGATCTTTTTGCGATGCTGATCGACCAGACTGCCAAATCAGATTCCGCTGGCGGCCGTGGTGATCAGGAAGATACCGGACACCATCCCCGTCGCCAGCACCGACTTTGTCTCAAGGAAGACCCAGAACGTGACCGCGAACCACATCGTGAAGTTGATGACCGACACAAGCAGCGTGTTGAGGAGAAGCTGGGCAAAGGCGCGGTCCGAGCTCTTCGTGAGGTCGAGGGCACTTGCCTTCATCCCGGCCATGTCAAGCACTCCTGGCAGTCGGTCTTAGGAATACTGACCAGCCGGAGTCTCCAAACTCATCGGTCCGCAACGATCCCGTACACTCGTTCTCTGGTCCCTCGTGTGGCGATAACTCACCCAACTCCCCCAGGGCTTGACGGCAGCAAGGGTAAGTGAGCTCTTTCGGGTACGCGGGGGACCGCTTACTGAGCTCTAACGCCTAGCCGCTCCATGAGGCTCATGGCATCGAACGGCGCATGAACCTTGGCGTCATTGTCGAAGTAGACGTAGACATCGCAGCCGCGCTCGGTCCATGATCTGATCTTGGCCGCCCACTCATCCAGCTCATGGTCGCTGTAGCCGCTGACATACAGCTGATCATGGCCGTGCAACCGTACGTACACCAGATCCGTGGTGATCTCAGTGAAGATCGGCCACTTGCCTGGATTATCGGAGATCACCAGCGCCATCTTGTACCGGCGTAGCAGCCGGTAGAACTCCGGTGTTCGAAAGCTCTCATGCCGCGGCTCGATGGCATGCCGCAATCGATGCCTGGGGTGAGCAGCCTTGGTTAGAGCTCGATCATCTGGAATGCGCTGATCATGACGTGCAGCGATCTTGGCCGCGGAGCCGGCGCTACGCGGCAGTTGTGCAAAGAACGCGTCCATCCGATCCGCACTGAATCCAAGGTTTGGAGGAAGCTGCCACAAGATCGGGCCCAACTTCTGATCAAGAGCCAGAACACCAGACGCTAAGAAGTTCGCGAGCGGCGTCTCGATGCCGCTCAGCTTTTTCATGTGCGTAATGAACCGGCCGCCCTTTACCGCAAAGACAAAGTCCTCCGATACCGAAGCCGCCCACGCCTCGAAGCTGGATCGGCGCTGCAGTGAGTAGAAGCTGCCATTGATCTCAACGGAGTTCATCCGCTCGGCGGCATACCGCAACTCCTGGCGCTGTGGTAGTCCTCGTGGATAGAAGGTCCCGCGCCAGCGGGGGTAGGTCCAGCCTGAAATGCCGATCCGTACCGTCACAGCCGTATGCCGTATCGGACCAAGATCGGTTTAAGTGCCGTCACACCGCCGTCGACTGGAAACAGCTCACTGTGGATCCCGATCTCTCGGGCGCCGGCGACATTACCCTCATGATCATCAATGAAGAGCACTCGGTCTGGCGCGACGTCTATGCGGTTCATGATCGCCTTGAAGTACCCCGCCTCGGGCTTCGCAAACCCAAGTTCGTACGAGTAGAACTGCTCGTCGAAGATTTCCTCGAAGCCAAGCGAGCTGCGCATGTAGCCGCCTCGCAGATTCTGCTGGTTGGTTGCCAATCCGCAGCGCAATCCAAGATCACGAACCGCACGCACCGCCTCCAGCATCGGCTGTTGGACTTCGATCCAGAAGTGGGGATGGATGACCTCCTCCAGCGGAGCATTGATCTCGAATTGCCGCAGCACCTCCCGCATCGCCGCCCCAAAGTCCTTGCCGGTGAGGCAGGCTACGTCGGCGGCCGCGATGGCAAGAAGAAACTCCTCCGTCCGCGATCCGGCCCAGGCGGTTAGCTCCTCCATCCGGCCTTTGCGGGCACCTTGGATTACCCCGTCTGCGTCGAACAGCACCCAGTCCAGCTCCACGGCAGCGGAGCCTACCCGGGGTAACCGTCTAGGGTCGTTTCCGATCACAAGCACCCAGACGGCCCGTATTTCGGTCCGAAGCGGGTCGTTTGCGATCACAAGCGCCCAAACGTTCCATGCGCCCTCCGCATCGGCGGAACCTTCCCAGACTGTCAGCATCCAGGCATAGGGTGCATGGGTGGACGAAACGGGCCTTGACGAGCCTCGGCTCTCGGAGCCTGAGCCGGACCCGATTGAGCACACCCAGGACGAGGCGTTGTTCGATGAGCCGGGCAGCAACCCGTCCGCAAACGCCCCGCTTGCTTTATACCGGCGCTACCGCCCAGACACCTTCGCGGAAGTCATCGGGCAGGACCACGTCACAGAGCCACTGCAGCGCGCGCTGACCAACAATCGGGTCAATCACGCGTACCTGTTCTCTGGGCCGAGAGGATGCGGCAAGACCACCTCAGCTCGGATCCTCGCAAGGGCCCTCAATTGCGAGAAGGGTCCGCGCGCTGTCCCGTGCGGCAAATGCCGCTCTTGCCGGGATCTGGCTCGCAATGGTCCGGGCAGCATTGACGTCATTGAGATTGATGCGGCCAGCCATGGCGGTGTCGATGATGCTCGCGATCTCCGTGAGCGGGCATTCTTTTCCCCGGTCAGCAGCCGCTTCAAGATCTACATCGTCGATGAGGCCCATATGGTGACGACCGCGGGCTTCAATGCGCTGCTCAAGTTGGTCGAGGAGCCGCCGCCGCACGTCAAGTTCGTCTTTGCTACCACCGAGCCGGACAAGGTCATCTCGACAATCCGCTCGCGGACCCATCACTATCCGTTCCGCTTGGTGCCGCCACGGCTGCTGACCGAATACCTGGCCAAACTTTGTGACGCCGAGGGGATCCCGGTGGAGCCTGCCGTGCTGCCCTTGGTGGTACGCGCGGGAGGCGGCTCGGTCCGCGACTCGCTCTCTGTGCTTGATCAACTCCTCGGCGGTGCCGATGCAGCGGGTGTGTCCTATAGACAGGCGGCGGCGCTGCTCGGATATACGCCCGACTCGCTGCTCGATGAATTCGTGGACGCCTTCGCCGCCGGGGACGCCGGCGGGGTGTTCGCCTGCGTGGACAAGGTGATCGAGGTCGGTCAGGATCCCCGGCGCTTCGCGGAGGATCTGCTGCGTCGGCTCCGTGATCTGGTGATCGTCGCCGCCGTACCCGATGCGTTGACGTCTGGGCTCGTCGACGTGGCTCCGGATCAAGCCGAACGGCTGTCATCCCAGGCCGCAGCGCTCGGCGCCGGTGAGCTGACCCGGGCCGCGGAGGTGATTGCCACAGGACTCACCGACATGCGAGGTACCACCGCGCCCCGACTGCATCTGGAACTCATGTGCGCCCGGGCGCTGTTGCCCGGCGCCGACGCCGATGACAGGGGTATTCACGCGCGCCTCGATCGACTCGAGCGGCGCATCGGCGTGACCGGTACGTCGAATCCGGCCTCTGCCCAGCCACAGACTCAGCCCCGGCCCAGCACACCCGCGGCGAGCGCCACCGCAACGCCGTCGGTGCCAGAGATCACCCCATCCCTGCCGCCCCGGCAACCCCCGCAGCCGTCTCCAGCCGAGGTACAGAAGCAAGAAGTCCAAGCTCCTGGACTTACCGTCACCGACGTACGCCGGCTCTGGCCCGAGGTTCTCGAAGAGGTCAAAGGTAAGCGCCGCTTCACCTGGATTCTGCTCAGCCAGAACGCCCAGGTCGCGGAGCTCCGCAACGGCACCTTGCTGTTGGCCATGTCCAATGCCGGCGCGCGCGACAGCTTCTCCCGTGGCGGCAGCGAGGATGTCTTGCGCGAGGCAATGGTCGTCGTGATGGGCGCCGATTTCGCTATCGAGACGATGGTCGATCCCAGCGCCGCGCCATCGACTGGTGCATCGCGTACGTTCCAGGCCACTGACGAACCACCCGTCACGGCAGGATCAGCATCCGACGGCCCGAAGATCAGCGCCAGGAACGGCGTCAGACACGACACCTCCGAAGACCCAGATGCGCTGGCGAGCCGCGACGACAGCGACCTGGAAGAGGACGCCGTGTCGCAGGCCCAGCTGCTAGCGCGGCATCTCGGCGCGGAGATCATCGCTGAGGAGGATCACGGCGCATAGGCTGGGCGCGCGAGAACCTCCACCCCGAAAGGCCCGCGATGATTCCCGAAGGCGACATGTCCGGATTGCTGGCCCAAGCGCAGGCAATGCAGGAGCAGCTACTCAACGCTCAGCAGGAGCTGGCTGAGATGCAGATTGAGGGCTCCGCTGGCGGCGACTTGGTGACTGCCACAGTTACCGGCTCAGGCGAGCTCGTGGGGCTGGTGATAAAGGCAGAAGCGGTTGACCCGAGCGATACCGAGACCTTGGCCGACCTGGTCGTGGCCGCCGTACGCGATGCCACCAACAAGGCTCAGGCGGTCGCTGCCAGCAAGCTCGGGCCGCTGGCTGGCGGGCTTGGCATGGGCGGCGGACTGCCTTTCTGACAGGTTCGCCCATGTACGAGGGTCCGGTCCAGGATTTGATCGACGAGCTCGGGCGGCTGCCCGGAATCGGGCCGAAAAGCGCCCAGCGACTGGCTTTCCACATCCTGGCCGCCGATCCGGATGACGTCATGCGGCTCGCCGCCATACTCAAAAAGGTCAAGGACACCGTCAAGTTCTGCGAAATCTGTTTCAACGTCTCCGAGGACACCCAATGCCGGATCTGCCGCGATCCGCGCCGCGACGAGACTGTCATCTGCGTAGTCGAGGAAGCCAAGGATGTCGTGGCAGTGGAGCGTACCCGGGAGTTCCGCGGCCGCTACCACGTTCTGGGCGGTGCCATCAGCCCTATCGACGGGATTGGGCCTGCTGATCTGAAGATTCGCGAGCTCTGCCTGCGGCTCGCGGACGGCATGGTGACTGAGGTGATCTTGGCGACCGATCCGAATCTCGAAGGGGAGGCGACGGCCACGTACTTAAGTCGCCTCTTGCTACCCATGGGCGTCAAGGTCAGCCGGCTCGCAAGCGGCCTACCCGTCGGTGGTGATCTTGAGTACGCCGACGAGGTAACTCTTGGTCGGGCGTTCGAGGGTCGCCGCTACGTGGACGCCTGATCAACGCACTCCGCATCACTAACTCGATCTCCGCATCAGGTACATCTGATGCGCTGTCGCAGTAAGCGATGCGGAGCTGCCTAAATCAGACAGCGACCAAGCTGTCCTCGGCATGAAAGACGCCGAGCCTCTCACATGACTCGTTGAGGATGCGCTGCACGGCCAGTGTGTCGGCCAGCGGCATGATCATGCTCTCCGTGCGCCCGGCGCGTACGCACTCGGTTACCTCGATGAGCTCGTGTGAGTAACCGGTGCCTAGCGGCGGCCGGCTGATCATCTCCGGCTCCTCGCCCTTCCGGCACAGCATGATGCGATGCGGATGGTGGAACCTCGGCGGCACCTCGATCCAGCCCTTCGTGCCTTGAATTCGCGCCGCCCCTGGCGTGTGGTGTTTCAACGAGATCAGCAGCGTCGCGGCTCGCCCGTCGTCATATCCCAACAGCAGGCCAACCTCGGCATCGACACCGGTAGGCGTCAGCGACCCAGTCACCTCGATGCGATCCGGTGTGCCGAGAAAGTATTGAGCAAAGGACACCACATAAACACCCAGATCGAGCATCGCGCCGCCGCCCTGTGCCGGGTCGAACAGCCGATCACTAGGGTCGTACGGCCGGTCCACACCGAGATCAGCTTGAAGCTGCCGAACCTCTCCGATCGCTCCGTCCTCGATCAGCGCCCGAGCCGCTACGATTGCTGGCTGGAAGCGGGTCCACATTGCCTCCATCGCGAACACCTGATGGCGTCGAGCGGCGGCGATGACCTCTTCCGCGCCGGGCACCGTGGCGGTGAAGGTCTTTTCCACCAGCACCGCCTTGCCGGCAGCGATGGCGGCAAGAGCGATTGCGTGATGCTGCGGGTGCGGTGTCGCGATGTAGAGCACATCCAGATCGGGATCGTTCATGATCTCGTGGTAGGAGCCATACGGGCGCGCCAGGCCGTGCTCGGCGGCAAAGGCCTCCGCGCGCTCACTAGAACGGCTTGCTACAGCTAGCGCCTCGGCGCCATCGACGTAAGGAAAATCCTTGATCAGCAAGGATGCGATGCGCCCCGGTCCGACGATGCCCCATCGAACGATCACTGAATCTGTCATCGGCGGCGCCCGTGCCGCTGCTGCCGCATATTGCTGGCGATCGATGAGATGAAGATCGGGATGAAGATCAGCCACCAGTAGCTCCAGCTGGTGGCAAAACAGAACAAGATCACTGCGGGCCAAGATGCGGCGGCCGCAATGGCCAGCGCAGTTTCAGCCTTGCTGCGCTCAGGGAGAGCCGGAGGCGCGTGATGTGCGATTTCGGGGCTGGCTGCCGGCGTACGCTGCCACGGCGGGATTTCGAAGGAGTGTTGCCCTTGGAGCTGCTGCCATGGCGGCGCCTGGAATGTCCCCGGATTCGTCGCTGACGACGGCCTCGGGTCAGGCAGATCATCGAACAAGACTGCGAGCTCAGATGCCGTTTTCGCCTTCAGAGCTCGGCTCATCCGGTCGTCAAATTCAGCAGCGTCGATCCTGCCCTGCGCCATGTGTTCTTGCAGAAAAGCGACCGCCTGGTCGCGATCGGCGTCGCCGATTCGGGGTTCCACGGGTCGCTTTGTCGGATCGGCTGGCTGGTGTTGAGGCGCCTCGGCCGGCTCCGGCTCGGGCGTGGACGGCTCAGTCACAACCCCCAGTATCCGATCAGTCCACAGGAAGACAAAGATCAATCGCAGCCAACACCACTAGAATCTCGGCGTGGAACAGGAGCCGTTGTGGGCCGCGTAGTACAAAAGTACGGCGGTTCCTCTGTTGCCGACGCCGATAGCATCAAGCGGGTAGCCAAGCGGATCGTCGCGACGAAGCGACAGGGTCACGATGTCGTCGTCGTGATCTCGGCGATGGGTGATACCACCGATGACCTGATGAGTCTCGCGCGCGAGGTCTCGCCGCTGCCGCCCCCTCGGGAGCTCGACATGCTGCTGACCGCAGGTGAGCGAATGAGCGCAGCGCTGCTCGCTATGGCGATCCACGACCAGGGCATGCATGCGCGTTCGCTGACCGGTTCACAGGCCGGGATCATCACTACCGGCACTCACGGAAACGCCCGAATTATTGACATCACCCCTGGCAGGATCACGTCTGCTCTCGATCGCAACGACATTGTGATCGTGGCCGGATTTCAGGGGGTTGCCCAGGACACCAAGGATGTGACGACACTGGGTCGTGGCGCCTCGGATACGACTGCGGTCGCTCTGGCGGCCTCGCTGGGCGCCGACCACTGTGAGATCTATACCGATGTCGACGGCGTCTATACCGCCGACCCGCGGATCGTACCGAGCGCGCGTCTTATCCAGAAGATCAACTATGAGGAAATGATGGAGATGGCGGCCTGCGGTGCCAAGATCTTGCATCTACGGTGCGTTGAGTATGCCCGCCGCGAAAACGTACGAGTGCACGTGCGATCCTCCTTCACCGACAAGGACGGTACCTGGGTGCAGGAGGCGAAGGAAGGAATCCCCATGGAGCAGGCCATTATCTCGGGGGTCGTTCATGATCGAAGCGAAGCCAAGATCACCATTGTCGGCGTGCCAGACCGGGTGGGTGAGGCCGCGCGGATCTTTACCGCGGTAGCAGCCACAGATATCAACATCGACATGATCGTGCAAAATGTCTCAGCGGTGGAGACCTCCCGCACCGATATTTCCTTTACCTTGCCTAAGACGGATGGGCCGACGGCCATGGCGACGCTGAACGCGCTGAAGGATGACGTGGGCTTCGAAGACGTGCTCTACGACGAACGAATAGGAAAAGTCTCCGTGATCGGGGTTGGGATGCGATCACATCCGGGCGTCACAGCGAAATT
>DATDKX010000346.1:0-3025 GCA_036519615.1 Propionibacteriaceae bacterium | reverse complement strand
GGCACCAACCTGTCGCGACAACGCCAAACACTAGCCAACAAGCGGTTGACGGCTTCACGGATGGTGGGGCTTGTCGTCGCCAATACCACACCTGGCCCACGCCGAGATCAGCTGCTACGCCGGGTGTTCATCCGCACTCTTCCTCCGGCTCTCAACCGGCCATTTATCGAGGCTCAACCAGCCGAGCGAAAGGAGTTCCTTGACGTGATGCGCGCAGAGGTGTTTCCCTATCTCCCGAACTCCGTGCTGGGTGAACTCGGCGACCGACAGCGGTTGCGAATGCTGACGGCAAAGGCAGGAGAGGCCGAGGACCTCGTTGAGCTCAATAAGGTGCTGCGCTCGCCCGTCAGGTATGCCGAGGGCGAGCTTCCGACCTACACGCTCAGTCCAAAGCTGGACAGGTTGCTGACTGCTGAAGACCGCCAGGTGGGAGCACCACGGCTGGCCATGGAGCCGATCTTGTGCTACGCCATGTCTTCACGGAGTGGGCTTACGCTCGTGGTGAAGCTCGACGATGAAGCTGGCGTCTCGACTGGACGGCTCAGACTGGCTGGCTGGCTGGCGGGCAGCTCGGACTTTGTTGATCTTGGATCTGCGGTGTCACGGATCGGCTCCACACTCACCTTCAAGATCAACCCACGGCAGCTCTGGAGGGAAGAGACCGCCTCCAGCGATGACGCGCTGATGAGCAGCAGCGAGCAACGGCAGTGGATCCTCCTCTTGCGGGCACAACGAAAGGGCACAATGATCGGCGCTAGTCCGATCACCTGGCCGAGTTCCCTCGAGTCAGGGGCAATCCATCTGGAACGCGAAGGCCGGAAGCCTCAGATTCAGCTCGGCAGTACCGCAGACCATTCGGTCATGATCACGGTCAGACGGCCGAAACGATCACCGACGACGTGGCATCGTCCACGCCTGGTCGTCTAGTTAGAAGTAAGCCACTGCCGACGCTTCGTATGCAACCAGTCGGCGGGTCGGCAATCACGCTGCGGCCGACGGTCGTCGAGGCTGTTGAGGGTCATCGCCTGCGTTGGCTCGGTCGGCTGGCTTTCGGAGGTCTGTTTGATGCCGACCATCTGTTGATCGTGGAGTCGCTCGGTGCTTCGGATACGCGACTTGTGCAACAAGAGCAGTTCAGTGGTTTGCTGGTTCGGTTGTTCCAGCGGTCACTGGATCGAGGCACGTTGCCGGCCTTCCGCGCGATGAACGCGGCGTTGAAGGACCGAGCAGAGAAGGCGCCCGTCGCGCGTGGTTAATTCCCTGACGGTCCGCGCGCGAGAAGTCGTCGTCGTGGCCCGTGATCTGCTGGAGAGCGAAGGTTCAGAAGGCTTGACCATGCGGCGGCTGGCTGACCAGCTGGGAATCCGCGCCCCATCTCTTTACAAGCACTTCCCGCACAAGGAGGCGCTCGAGGTGGCGATCATCATTGATGGCTTCGAGGAGGCTGCGGCGCAGTTCGAAGCAGTGAGCGAGGACACAGACGATCCGCTGGCCTCATTCGCGGCTGCCTATCGAGCCTTCGCTATGGCGCATCCCCACGTCTATCGGCTAATGACTGAACGGCCATTGCCACGCAACCAGTTGCCGGATGGGTTGGAGGCTCGCACGGCTGCCCCCTTGTTGCGCGCCACTGGTGATCCCATACGCGCCCGGGTGGCCTGGGCCTTCATCCACGGGCTGACGCTCCTTGAACTCAACGGTCGGCTCCCATCCGATGAGCTGACAGAGCCGGCGTGGCGGATGGGCATCCAGCAGCTTCAACCTCCAGGTCGGCGAAAGTGACGAGCGCGGCGGCAACCTGCGCGTCAGCGTACGACGGCGAAACCACCGGTACTGGGAATTTCCCCGGCCACCATGAGCAAGATCTGTAGGAAGCCGATCGCCTCAAGTTCACGAGCGCGAGCCAACGGGCCAGCGTCAACGGCTTCCAAGCCACCGGCTTTGACGGCCGAAATAAGGGCAGACTTCGCGTCGGCGTCATTCCCCGCAATCAAAACGGTGGTTGCAATGGGTCCGACCTGCTTCTGGTTGAGTGTGGCCGCGAGGGTGGTGTTGAACGCCTTGATCACTCGTGAGGACGGCAGTGCAGCTGCAAGTTCAGCAGCTTTGGAACTGTCGGGGGACACCACGAGCGAATCGAAGGTCTCGAGGTTCAGCGGGTTGGTGATGTCGACCACAATCTTGCCAGCCAGCTGGTCGCCGTACTTGTCGAGGATGTCGTTCACAGCCGGGTGAGGTACTGCCAGCACGACGATCTCGCCAGTCACCGGACCAGGCGGATCAGCGCTGCGAATGTGATCAACCGTGGCGCCACCAGCGGTCAGCACCTCATCGATCGCAGTTCCCATATTGCCTGCTCCGAAGATGGTGACATCTGTCATGGATTCCCCCCGTCTCAGTCGAGTCCGTGTCAGGCGAGTTTATGGCTTGAGGAAGGTGCAACTCGCGGGGTCGGAGGAGATCGTGCCCAGATCTCCCGCTTGGCCACAAGCGGGGGAAAGGTTGACAGATCGGCGACGCGAGCCGTCTTTCCTCAATGCTTTGGCGCACACTGAGTGGTCAACTAAGCAGCAGTGAAAGGGAGGTCGGCACGAATGCGGCGGCTCCGAGGCCTTGAATAGTTCGGCCGCCTGATCGAGGGCAACGCGATGCTCACAATTGTCGTGTCGACGACCGCCATGAACGACGCAACGCACAGCAGCGCCAACGCCATGCGAGGTTTATCATGCGAGGTTTATCCAGTCCCCGAGTTGGCGATGTCTCCTCATCCGCCACGACCTGATTGTTATCCGCGGGTGCGACAGTTCACACTGTCAGGCTGGTGCAGAAGCGTCGTGCATCAGCCGCTCGACCATGTCATCGTCAACCTCGGCAAAGAATGTGCCGACCACGTCCTCGATTTCGTTGAATCCTTCGGCGCAGAAGAGCAGCGGCTGGTAGTGCGTGATGTCGTAGGTCTGAACGCCCATTCGGCCGACGTCAAGCGGCCGAAGGTCGGCGTGGGCGATCTGCTGGATCTCGCCGT
>DATDKX010000345.1:0-13087 GCA_036519615.1 Propionibacteriaceae bacterium | reverse complement strand
ACGGGTGGGCACATCCGAGCCCTCCGGCCCAACGATCACCCCGCACGCCTCATCCGGATGATCTTCCCGAGCGTGGGCGATCATGGCGTCCACGTGCTCGGGGGCGATCTTCAGCACGGCGGTCAGACTAGGGGCGATGACCCGGGTCAGGCGGCAGATCCGGAGTATGAGACCGCAGCATCCTTTCTCCGACTTAGAAGGGCGGGACGATCCCCAGGCGCTCGATGAGAAACAAGAACGCCTCTGCGAAAGGATGATCCTGCGATGCCTTACGGATCTCGGCCCAGTCCAGCTGCTCGCGTACCGCGCGTACCACAAGCAGAGGTTGCTCAAAATCACAGTAATGCTCGCTGAATGACTGGAGCTTGGCAATCATGATCGGAGTCGGCGGCAGCACCGGAATCCGGATGCCCAGTACCTCGTACTCCTCAGACGTGTCGAGCAGCTCCTTCGTGACCGGAATGCCCGCGAGCCTATGCAGCACATCGACGAGTGCGGGCTCCTCCATCGCTTCAGCCGAGTCGTCGTCTATATAGGCCTTGAAGAGCCAGTCTTCTGGTGGCCGCTCGATCCGTAGCCCGGCAGCCGCCATGCTGTTGGCGGCCATCTCGACATCGTTCTCAGCCACGACAAGATCGACATCGTGACTCGGCTCCGGCCCGCCGTGGACCCAAAGCGCATAGCCGCCTCCGAGGGCAAAGGGTATGCCGTCGGCCTTCAGGGCTGAGGCCGAGTGCTTAAGCGCGGTACGCAGCGGCGACTCATCCGATGTCGTCGACGCCGGCGGTGTTTGCTCAGCGATGGTGGGTACCTTCTTCCCATGCGGTTGGCGACATTCAACATCTTGCACGGCCGCTCGATCCATGACGGGGTGGTCGATCTTGATCGGCTTGCTGATGCTATCCGCACTTTGAATGCTGACATCTTGGCGCTGCAGGAAGTGGATCGCGATCAGCCGCGGTCGCATCTCGCCGATCTGACTGCAGTTGCTGCTGAGGCCATGGGAGCAGTCACGCACCGCTTCGCCGCTGCGTTATCTGGCACACCTGGCGCTACCTGGATAGCGGCCTCGGAGAACGACCTTCCAGGTGTCGCGTCGTACGGCATCGCTTTGCTGTCCCGCTATCCTGCGGACTCCTGGCAGATCCTCCGGCTGCCGCGAATCCCTACCAGGGTGCCGCTCTATCTCCGCACTCCACGCAAAATGATCATCGTCAAAGAAGAGCCGCGAGCGGCAGTGATCGGGCGGCTGCATACCCCTGCCGGACCGATCGTCGTTGCTAATACGCACCTGTCGTATGTCCCGGGCTGGGGACGGCTTCAGTTGCGGCGGATCCGACGAGATCTTGCTCCGCTGCCCCAGCCGGTGATCTTGATGGGCGACTTGAACATGCCAGATCGCCGCCCGGAGGAAATCACCGGTTACCGATCCTTGGCACGGCACCTCACGTTCCCCATCGAGGAACCTGATCGCCAGCTGGACCACATCTTGTTGCGCGGCCGGCTGGGCCATGTGACGGCCAGTAGCGCTCCCGCGCTGCCACTGTCGGACCACCGGGCATTGATCGTGGATTTATCCGTACCAAGGGATAGGTGGCAGCGTGATTCACACTGACAACTACATCCGCTGGGACCGTGTGGACTCGGTCATCCAGACGCCGACGGGCATCTTGGCCGAGCTGCACGGCGAACAGCTGAGGATCGATGTGGTACGCCCGGACGTGCTGCGAATCAAGATCAGCCGGGGTGGCGTGTTCGACGATTCACCGACCTTCGCTGTTTGTGTCGACCCACTCGCCGAGCCCACCGGATTCCGTGTCGAGCGCGGCGACGCTGTAGTGCAGCTCAGGACGGAGGCATGTGTTGCGTCGCTGTGGCTGGATCCATTTCGCATCGACGTGCACCGCAGCGATGGCTCGCTGGTGATCGAAACCGCGCACGATGCCGACGGGCAGTATTGGCCGTACGCAACACTGAACGACTCGTTCACGATCCGGCGGCGTTGCCGGCAAGAGGACGCGATCTTCGGGCTCGGCGAGAAATCCGGGCGCCACAACCGCAAAGGCCGCGACTTCACTATGTGGAACACCGACGTGCTGAACCCATACGACGCACTGGAATTCACCGCCGGCAAGGCGGCAGACGATCCGCGCGGCGATTTTCGCAGTGTCGAGTTCGATCCCTACTACGTCACTATCCCGTTCTTCTATCACCAGTCCTATCCGGACGGCGCCATGGCGGCATCCTTTGTAGACAACGGATATCGCGGCGCCTACGAGTTTTCCCAAGCGGAGGAATACCGGATCATCTTCCGCGGCGGTCAATACACCGAGTACGTCTTCGCCGGCCCGGACATGCCTGCGATCTTGGAGGCCTACACCTGGCTGACGGGCCGAATAGGACTACCACCGATCTGGTCTCTCGGCTATCACCAGTGCCGCTGGTTTGAGTACACACAAGATGCTGTCGAGGCCGTCGCACAGCAGCACCGCGAGAACGACATTCCTTGCGATGGCATGTGGCTCGACATCGAGTACATGGACGGGTATCGCGTCTTCACTTGGGATTCGGACCGGTTTCCGAACCCGCGTGAAATGTTGAAACGACTGGCGGACCACGGCTTTCGGGTGATCACGATCATCGACCCCGGTGTCAAGTTCGATCCCGGCTATTGGGTGTTCGATCAGGCCATCGAGCGTGATGTGCTTTGCCGCACGGAAGGTGGAGATGTCTACATCGGTCAGGTCTGGCCAGGCAACACTGCGTTCCCAGACTTTGTCACCGAAGAAGCTCGCACCTGGTGGGGCGATCTCAACGCGGCGCACGTGCTCTTCGGCTTGGCGGGCATCTGGAACGACATGAACGAGCCCTCCACCGGGAATATCCCCGCCCTCGGGATGCGATTCGGCCGCGGCAAAGACTCCCATGAGCGCTTCCACAACCAGTACGGGCTGCGGATGGCCATGGGAACCACTAAAGGGCTGATCAATGCGGCGCCCGGCCGGCGCCCATTCGTGCTGTCCCGGGCCGGCTTTGCCGGCATTCAGCGCTACGCCGCCAACTGGATGGGCGACAACCAGTCACGTTGGGATCACCTATGGCTAAGCATCGCGATGGGAGCTGGATTCGGAGTTTCAGGACAAGCTTTCGTCGGAGCCGACATCGGCGGATTTGCCGGAAACTCCAATGCCGAGCTCTTCCTACGCTGGATGCAATACGGCACTCTGACTGCGTTCTGTCGCAACCACTCCGAGATCGGCAATGTTGATCAATACGCGTGGGCGTTCGGTGACGTCATTCAAGATCATGTGCGAATCGCGATCAAGCTGCGTTACCGCTTGCTGCCCTACCTGTATGCCTGCTTCTTGGAGGCCTCCGAGACCGGCGCACCGGTGCAGCGACCGTTGGTCTTTGATCATCAATACGACGCCACGGTTCGCGACATCGATGATCAGTACCTGCTAGGAAGTGACCTACTGATCGCTCCTGTGGTCGGACCTGGTGTCACTGGCCGTCAGGTTTATCTTCCGGCTGGCGACTGGTACGACTGGCATACCGGCGAGCTGGTTGGGGGCCGGCGATTCCTGACGGTTGCCACTCCACTGGACCGGATTCCGATCTATGCCCGCGGTGGAGCGGTCCTTCCCATGTGGTCGGAGGCGCCGGAGTCAACCAACGACTATCACCCTGCTGTCATGGAATTGCATTTGTTCGTACCAGCATCTGACGGGGTGTATGACTCGGTGGTGCAGGAGGACGATGGGCTAACACTCGCCGCCTCGCGCGGTGCTCGATATCGAACGACCTTTGCCGTCGAACGAGCCGCCGGCCAGCTGACGGTCAAGGCGGAGGTCAGCGGTGACGGCTATCCGGAATTTCGGCGAGAACGCTTCGTACTGGTGCTCCATGGTGCGGCACCTGATATGGGACAACTCGACGACGACATGATCAACGGGACAAACGGGCGCTTCGAGATACTTAATCGCGGCACCAGCTTCACCTTTGGTTGCACAGTGACGGACCGAGCTTGATCGTCAAGGTTGCCGAGCCGGCAGAATACACCGATGCCGGCCGAGTGACGGCTGAGGCATATCGTGCCGATGACCTGCTGCGTCGTACGGACGGCCGGATCGATGTGGACTACGAGGCTCAGCTGACAGATGCAGCCCGGCGAGCACAGGAGGCCGAGCTGCTGGTGGCAGTCGAAGACGGCCATGTCCTAGGAAGCGTCACTTGGTGTCCACCAACATCACCATGGCGCGAGCTGGCCACCTACCCCGACCAAGCGGAATTTCGAATGCTCTCGGTTGCGGCAGCTGGGCGCCGTCGCGGTGTCGGCCGGGCCCTTGTCAAGGCGTGCCTGGATCGGGCCCGAGCGGAGGGAATGAACGAGGTGCTGTTGTCCTCGCTGCCGCAGATGACCGCTGCCCATGCCCTCTATCGAGAGTTCGGCTTCGTTCGCGCTCCAGAACTTGATCACAGCCCGAAGCCACATGTGCAGCTGTGGGCTTTCCGCCTCAGGCTGCCGCCGTAGTGATGTGCGTTGAGCGTCTCGAAAGGCACGCCTCGCCTTAGACCTGTCACTTTGAGGACTTCATCCAAGAAGCCGCATCGAGGTGCTGCAAGAGGTCATGTGCGGCTAGCTCAATCTCCTTGTGCCGCCACTCCGATGCTCGGTAGACGCAGGCGATCAGCGCCGTACGGTGCACGCGCCGAAGGTCGCCGAAGACAAATGCGTAACGCGCCTTCGTCTCGTCGGTCGCGCCCTGGGTGAGGCCGAGATGCCAGGCGGCGTACTCCTCCCAGGAATGCCGTTCCAGAAACGCGTTCTGGTCATCCGCGCGTGGCTGCACCTCGCCCCAGTCGCTGTCGAGCACATACTGCTTGGAGTCGATCAGGCGACGGCAGTTTTCTACTGCGGCCTTGTTCAGCGCGTATTTCGCCATGTCTTGCCGCCTTTCGCTACAGCGCCGCTATGAGGGTTTCCTGGGCAAAGCCGAGCCAGTCATACACGCTCACCATGAAGCTACGCGGGTCCGCATCCGGAAGAGCCGCCAAGTCGTCGGCAGCAGCCGCGTCCTTGATGCCAAGGCGAGTCGCAACGGCGAGCCGCACACTGGTCAAGGTACGCAGCCAGCTCTCAACCTCTTCGCTCGGGATCTTGAGATCCCGAGCCCCCAGTTCGGTGGTTGCCAGTCTGTTGAGCACGACGCGCGCTTCGGCGACCTTGGTTGCCTTCAGGTTGCGCTCAGTGAACCGACGGAAGTCCGCGGCAGCACCTGGGTCATCTGGGTATGCATCTGGGAACAGTCGCTTGAGCACCGGATCCTCCAAGGGTCCGGGCTCATCGGGCTCGGCTTCGAGACCTTTGACGATCTCCTCGAAGGCATCGGAAGCATCGGATTGATCGGCAAAGCCCTCGGGCTCACCATCCGAGAGCAGCTCGATCAGCTGCATGATCAACGAGGCCAGCAGTTCCACTTCATACGCGCTCAGCCGAGTGATGATCACGCCCCGCCGCTTGTGGAATTTTTTCATATTTGATTGCCTCGCTCGCCAAGCTCGCTCGGCGCGGATCGCGCTGTGGAGCCGCTGCCTTCCTCGCCTGCTCGCAGGCAGCAAGCTTGACCACCCCGAGCTGCCCACCAACGCTGCCTGCTCCCAGCCTCGTCCAGGACAGCGGCGCGCGATCCGAGTTTCATCTGTCTGCGATGCATCCGGCGCTCGTGACAGTCATTTGTCCGACTTGTCCAGAGTTGCCCAGAGGCCATATTCGTGCATGGCGGTGACATCCCGCTCCATCGCCTCACGAGTACCGCTGGAAACAATCGCCTTACCGGTCGTATGCACCTGCAACATCAACTTTTCTGCCTTGGATTTGGTGTAGTGAAAGTACGTCACGAACACATGCGTCACGTATGACATCAGATTGACCGGGTCGTCCCACACAATAGTGACCCATGGCGTTTGCGCCAGAACTTCGCTCACTGGGCGCTCGGCGATGGCGGTGCCGCCTGCTGGGGTCAGGCTCTCCCCGTCCGAATCAGGCATAGGAACCATTCTTGCAACGTCGTGGAGTTTTCGGGGCAGAGCGCTCCGGCCAGTGGATATGCGGACCCGCCAGTCCTGGCTAGGCTGGCGCCGTGACCGCGACGGATCCGGCGCCAGACGTCGCGGCGGCTTGGGGACCGAGCGAGGTTCCAACCACCGCGCTGCTGACGGATCACTATGAGCTGACCATGGTGCGTGCTGCGTTTCGAGCCGGTACGGCGAACCGACGCTGTGTCTTCGAACTCTTCGCCCGACGCCTGCCACAGGGCCGCCGTTACGGCGTCGTCGCCGGTGTCGGCAGAGCGCTACGCGCCCTGCGGCACTTCCGTTTCGACGAGGAGTCACTCGCTTTCCTGCGGGACCGCGAGGTAGTTGATCAAGGTATGGCGGACTGGCTGGCCAACTTCCGTTTCTCCGGTGATATCTGGGGCTATCCGGAGGGCGAGATCTACTTCCCTGGTTCCCCGATCGTGATCGTGGAAAGCACCTTTGGTGAGGCGGTGATCCTTGAGACCTTGCTGCTGAGCATTTACAACCACGACTCCGCGATTGCCTCCGCCGCTTCTCGGATGACGGCAATGGCCGGCGATCGGCCGATTATCGAAATGGGCTCGCGCCGGACGCATGAGCTCGCGGCGGTCGCGGCTGCTCGAGCCGCTTACGTCGCGGGGTTTTCTTCGACCTCGAATCTGGAAGCCGGCCGCCGTTACGGGGTGCCGACCCGAGGTACAGCTGCCCACTCCTTTACCTTGCTGCACACCAGCGAGCGGGAAGCCTTCGCCGCCCAGATCGCCGAGTTGGGCGAGGGAACCACCTTATTGGTGGACACCTACGACGTTTTCGAGGCCGTCAAGATCGGAGTCGAGTTGACCGACGGCAGGCTAGGCGCTATCCGACTTGACTCCGGCGATCTTGGTCTGCTGGCCGCCCAGGTCCGTGAGCTACTGGACTCCCTGGGCGCGACCCGTACCAAGATCATCGTGACGAGCGATCTCGATGAGTTCACCCTTGCGGCGCTATCGGGTGCACCCGTGGACGGCTATGGGATTGGCACGGCTTTGGTCACCGGCAGTGGCCACCCCACCTGCGAATTCGTCTACAAGTTGGTGGCTCGGGCCGAATCCGACGAGCTCGACGCGCCGTTGCTGGCCGTGGCCAAGAAGAGCGTCAACAAGATCTCGGTTGGTGGCCGCAAGTACGCCCAACGACGGCTATCCGAGGACGGTACGGCTGAGGCGGAGATCATCGGAATCGGCGTTCCGCCGGGTGGCGACTCCAACGACCGACCACTGCTTGTCAAGCTGGTCGACGGCGGCAAGATCATTGGTGATGAACCGCTTGAAGTCATGCGTAAGCGACACGTACGCTCCCGGGCCGAGCTGCCGCTTGAGGCACTGAAAATGTCTCGAGGCGAGCCAGTCATCGAGACGCACTTCGGCGGCAGTCGCGAAGATGTAAGAAATCCTTATCAGGCCGGGTCCAGCGACGAGTTGCGCGCAGCGGGCAGCGTGCGAGATGCGATCGCTGGGCCAACGACGGAGTTGTGATCATGACACGTGCCTTGATCGTTGCTGATCCGCAGCGAGATTTTTGCGAGGGCGGCTCGCTGGGTGTAACCGGAGGAGCCGCGGCAGTCAGGCGCATCGACAGTCTGCTCAAGAGTGACCATGGCTATGCCTATCTCATCGCCACTCGTGATCATCACATCGACCCCGGCTCGCATTTTGCCGCCGAGCCCGACTTTGTGGATTCCTGGCCACCGCACTGTGTGGTCGGCACGCCCGGCTCGGAATTTCATGACAATCTGACGTTCCGCGATTTCTCGGCCGTCTTCTACAAGGGCCAATACGCCCCTGCGTACTCCGCCTTCGAGGGCGTCACGGCTGACGGCGAGAAACTGTCCACCTGGCTTCGGGAACGAGGAGTCGATCAAGTCGACGTCTGTGGCATTGCGACTGACTATTGCGTACGGGCCACTGCGCTGGACGCTGTGGGCGAGGGCTTTGAGACGACCGTCTTGATGGATCTGACCGCGGCGGTTGCTCCCGCCCGCGTCCCGGAGATCTCGGCGGAGCTGGAGGCCGCCGGAGCGGCCATCAAGAGCTCGGCCTAGGCGATTGAGTGCAAACGACTAGTTGCCGGACGCGGGCGGCAACATCTTCACTAACGTCTTAGGCGCGACGGAAACGAAGGCTTCACGACAGATCGCGCTGAGCTCAGCTTGGTCGATTCCTGGCAATTCAACGCCAAGCCAGCCGCGATGACCGACATAGGGCGGTCGGAAGAAGCGCTCGGGATCGGTCTCGACCATCTCGGCCTGAACCCCATCCGGTGCGGCGCACCAGATCGCGAGCCGTCCGTCTTCGTGGTGATCATTGAGGAACATCACAAAACACTTTTTGTCACGGATGAAGTACGCCGGTCCGCCATGGCTCAAGCGTTCCGTCGTCTCCGGCAATACGAGGCATGCCACGCGCACCTTGCCGAGTGCCTCGTCAACCTCATGCTGGGCAAATCGACTCACGAGCCACATTGTGCCGTCACTGAGACAGGAGATCCCCTTCCGCACGTGGCCTCGTCCCGGTTTTCCGACCAATGCGGCGTCTTCGGTCAGATTGCAGCCCCGCATACCGAAAGCCGACATTGGTCGGAAATTTGATGCAAGGCGAGGCTGCGTAGCCTGCTGGCCATGGAGCTGTTCGACAGCCTCGTCGACGACGAGACCTTGGTACGCCGGCCACAGACCACCGTGGCGGCAGCGCTGACCGGCCACCTGGGACTGCGCAACACGTATGGACGCATGCTCGCGACATTGGTCGTGCCGGACCGTCAGCTCGCCGAGGTCGCTCGAGATGTTCCAAATGCGGTCAGGATCCCGGTAAGTGTGGTCACCAGCGGCGGCGCCGGAGGCCTCCTGGGGTTGGCGCGACGTGACCTACCAGGCATCGACATCGTGTCGGCTGAACCTGCACTGCGCGACTTTGATGATCTTGCCGGCAGTGCCGCTCGAGTAGTGTCTGCGGCCGCAGTACTCGGCAGCGATATCGCCATCTTTGTGGAGCTGCCCTACGCGCCGGGATGGGATGCCGCCGTCGAGCTGGTCGAGGCGGCCGGCCTGTACGGGAAGATTGCGGCCGGCGAAGCCGAGCCGAGACAAACAGCGGAGCAGTTGTCGATCTTGATCGAAGCCGATCTACCATTCAAGATCACCGGCCGATCCGCCGGTGGCTGGTTGCAGCTGCTGACGGCGGTAGATGCCCTCATCGACGGTGCAAACCTCGACGATGCCGCAACGCTTATACAGTCGGGCGACAATGATCAAGTTCGCACAAACATGTCAGCCTGGGAGCAGACGACGCTGTCCCGGATCCGCCGCCGGATACGCCGCCTCGGCACTGATCAAGTGGCAGATGTGATCAACGCCTGCGTCGCAATCGACCAGCCAAGAGGCAGCTAGCCCCCGCCACGGCGAGCGCCGCTCCGACGAGCGGCGCCTGCGGAGCAAGACCTCCGGTCGTCGACAACGCCGCCTCAACCGGAAGCTTGTTTCTGCCTGGCACAGGGCGATAGTCCGCTCGCGTGGTAAGGCCCGCATCAATGCTCGTGTCAGCTGGGTTCTCATTTCCCAGCGCGAATACCGCGGTCATACCGGAGGGACTGGCATCAGAGTTCAGGGCGGGGTTATCGCCAGCATCCCGGCATGTGAACACCAGTCCGTCGGGCAGCTTGCCGAACTTGATCTTGTAGTTCCCACCTGGCAACTCATCGAAACTATAGCGGCCGGTTTCTGAGGTGACTGTTGTGGCGATCACGCTGGAGTTATCACCCAGGAGCTCGACAGCAATCCCAGCGACGCCGTTGTCGCCCACGTCGAGCACACCGTCGCCATTGTTGTCGCGCCACACCATGTCGCCCACCGAGTACGCGCCGACTAGCCCAGCGCTGACCGTTTGATTCTCGAAGTCGGTCGAGCTGGCATCGGCGTCGGTGACCGGCACCAGATTTGGCGCTCCCTGCGCCAGCTTGAAAACCGCAGTCCGTCCGGTTGGATCAGCGTCGGAATCCAGACCGGGGTCGGCACCGGCCGCTCGCTCGGTGAACGTGCGATGCGCTGGCAGGCCGGTGAACTGGAGGCGATAGCGGCCGGCTCGCAGATTGGAGAACTGATAGCGGCCAGCGGCATCGGTCGTCGTCGTGGCCACGAGATTGCCGGTGTCAGTAAGCAATGAGACGGTCGCTGCCCCGGCTGGTTCATCAGGCTGCTGGATGCCGTCACTGTTCTGATCCAGCCATGCCCGGTTACCTACCGCGTAGCGCAGCGGAGTGACGCCTGCATCGATCGTGGGATTGATGTAGGCCGCTTCCACCCCGTCCGCTGTTGTCGCGGGTCGTACATTGGGCTCTCCCACGCCCAAGGTGAAGGGTGGCGTCATGCCGGAATAGTCCGGATCGGAGTCGCCCACCCGCTGGTCACCGACGGCGGTCGGAGTCAGCCGGAACTCCTCAGGAATCCCGGCAAAGCGCACCGAGTAGGTACCGGCCGGGAGATTGTCGAACACATAGCGCCCTGATGGTCCACTCACGTTTGAGGCCACTACTTCACCGTCGACATTGAGCAGCTGCACGCTGATCTGCGCCGCAGGCGATTCGCCAGGATCCTGTACGCCCGACCGGTTGTCGTCGCGCCAGACGAGGTCGCCAACCGCAAAGCGAGCGAGCTCAGACCGATCCGCGCCGCGTGACACGCCGATACCCTCGGGCGGTGTTGGCTGGGCGAGTAGGCGGCCAGCTGCGACACCCATGCGAATCGTCTGGCTATCCGAGGTCACATCAACCGTCGTGCTTAGGGATTGGAACGTGCTGCTTTCGGGGATCGGCGTCAAGTCAGCGAGTTCTGGAGGAATTTTCGCGACAACGAAATACCGGCCGCCCTCGAGCTTGCCTGTCGCACGAAGCACAAACTTGCCGTCACGACCGGTGATCCCGGTAACGCTGGAGCCACCGGCGTCGCTGACAGCGATCTCGATCCCGGCCTGTGGCTGATCAATATTGGCGCTGTAATTGCCGTCGCGATCGATGTCGCGGTTGACAATGACCGTCAATGTGCCGTCAGTGGGTTCGGCGCCTGCCGAGAGAGGGAGCGCCACCGTCTCGGCCAATGTGATGCCGACAAATGTGATGAGTCCCGCGAGGATGGCGGCTGAGCGCTGAAAATGGCGCGTAGGCAGCACGACAACCCCATCGGACGTGGCCCCCGAGCCCGAAGGCTGCGGGTAAGAGCGCCCCGAACGCTCAACCTCGGCTCAATATAGTCAGACGCATTGCGGTGTCCAGGCTGTTCCAGCCTTTTGCCTATGAACCGTGACAGACCTGAGATATAACCCGGTTCAGCGCGGGCGGATCACTTGGGTTCTCGCGGCCATGTCGTGCAGAGCCTGCCGCTTCGGATGCCATAGCGGGAAGAGCGCATCCACAACCGTGATCAAGCTCAGCAATGAGCTGATGCCGGGCAGCACCCAGATGCCGGCCCGGATGAAAATCGAGCTCCACGGCAGGGGGCCGGGATCATGACCCTGATCAACCCGCACCACGCGGAGTCCACAGATCAACTTCCCCGGTGTTGCCGATTTCCACCGCAAGAAGGCCACGTGATAGAGCATGGCAACACCGACAGTCGCCGCGGTCAAGATCAGCTGACTGCTAGCAGGGATCAGATCGGTCGGACTAAGCGTTGGCGGTGCGCCCCCCGACCGTTGGGCATTTACTACCGCATCAAAGTAGCTGGCAATTGCCGCGTACAGCGATCGCCAGATAGGGAACGTGACAACGGTGACGATCGCCGAGATGATCGCGTAGTCGATGATCACTGCGAGCGCCCGCCACCACCACGAAGCGAGCGCAACGCCGTCGGCAGTCATGGTCGCTTGCAGCGAACTGGGCCGCGGTCGTGCGTAGGCCGCCGGGCCGGTCACATTAGGTGAAGGGTAAGTCCCATACGAAGGCTGCCCGAAGCGTCCGGCCGGCGGGGCAGGCTCGATTGGCCGCGTGTTGCGGGACCACTGCCAGCCGTCCCAGTAACGTTCCTGTGCCGAATTGACCGGGTCCGGGTACCAGCCGCTAGGAGCGGCGTGGCGTCCGGGCGGGGCAGGCGGCGAGCCTACAGGGATGTCAGACACCTCTTAATCGTAGTGTCGTCTTGGCGCCGGCCTTCAGCGAACGCACAGACGATCAACGGCTAAGTACGGGTGCGCTATAGGGATTCGCACAGGGGAAACCCATCAACCACAACAACCATTTGTTGCAGTTTCGAAATGATTCGGGCTTCCTTCCAACAAGACTGGGCAAGCTGGAGGTCTTTACGTTATACATGGACAACGAGGCACCCAAGCCAGCGGGTACTGAGGCTAGGACTACTGATCAGCGTGAGATCAGATGTGAACGCCAGGGCCGTCGCAGCGATGCATCAGTCGAGCCGGCCGGCCTACCGACATGTCCCGATCGGGGCCGGGTCAACCTCTCACGCTCTCTTACTGAATCTCGTCACGCTCAGCACCACTTGGTCACCGACGGCATGGGACTGTTCATCCGAGCCCCCCGCCGGTACGCAAGCTCGCATGCAGCCGGCATTCCTCCTGTGGCTGCACGATTAGTCCTACGAAGCGGCCGTGAGGCCTTAGACCCCTGAAGAGGGACGACCAGGAAGGAATGACTCTAGATGCGCTGGAATCGTAAGGTGGCGGCGGCTGCAGGTTTGTCCGCGTTGTTGGTTGCGACCTCCGCTTGTGCCGGAGCTGGTGGTGCTGGCGGTGGTGGCGGTGGTGGCGGTGATAAGACGATTAATGTGTTGATGGTTAATAATCCGCAGATGTTGGCGTTGCAGAAGCACGCGAGTGAGTTCACTAAGGAGTCTGGTATTACGGTGAATTTCACTGTGAAGCCGGAGAATGAGATGCGTAATCAGGCGGCGCAGGAGTTTGCGAATCAGTCGGGCCAGTTTGATGTGGCGACGTTGTCGAATTTTGAGATTCCGTGGTAT
>DATDKX010000344.1:0-2522 GCA_036519615.1 Propionibacteriaceae bacterium | reverse complement strand
AAACGCGGTCGTCGAATTGGCTGCCCTACGTGTGCGGAAAAGGCTGTGAACGCCGCCGAAGCCCTGGCCGAGGCCCGCCCGCAGCAGAATCCTGACGCGGTTTGGAGGGCGCTAACGGGGGAATAATTAATACGGCGAAAGGATGTAAATCCTTCCGAACTGGCCCCGAGCGAGATGCTAAGACTCTCGCCGGGGCCAAATCATTTTCAAGGCAAGCCGTCGGCTATGACCAGTGTCGGCGGCGTCGGCCCTCACGCTGATCTCATGCGTCGCAATAACTGACGCGCGACCATTTCAGCACCATGCCTACAAGTCCCCACTTTTGAAAACGACCTGGCCATCGTCAATGCGTGAGCATAGGCTATTTTCACCGGCATAACACCGAGCGATCTGGTGTCGCTCGGACCCAGGGGGGAGCCCAGCCCATATGACGGATCACGAGCTCGTGCGGGAATGGACCGCAGAAGAGGCAGCTGAGAAAGGCGTCCACGGACAGAGCGTGGCACCTCGGGTCAGCAGCAGCGCTGGCGAAGCGAGCGGCGCCGACCACCGCTCCGGCATCGCGCCTGCGACCGATGACAAGAATCTCGGACTGCCCGCGGATCCGCCTCGCGGGCCCGCAGGGAACACGGGGGTGTCCCCGTGAGCCTGTCATTCAGCAACAGCACGCCCGGGCCAGTCTGGGTGGTTATTGCGTATAACGACTCGAGCTGCGGCTCCGGCGGTAACGCCTGGATGAAGGAAGGGTGGTGGCAGGTACAGCCCGGAGGCAACGTGACGGTACACGGCGGCCCGAGCAACGGAGCCAAGTACTTCTACTTCGCGCACGACAACTCCGGGCGGGAGTGGGCGGGAGAGTTCGGCACGCAGGTGCCGCCCGACGCCTTCGAGTGGTGCTGGAACACCGGCAGCACCGCCAGCCGGGTGGTGTCCATGCGCAAGGTCGAGGTCCCCGTCACCTCGGTCAACCACACGGTCAATCTCATCGTATGACCCCTATAAGAGTCCCGTAAACCTCGCGGGACTCGCTTATCCCAGGGTTCTTTAGCTTCCCGTGCGTGCAGGGGTCGTACCGGGGGCGCGACGACATCCGCGTCGAGTGCGCCGGAGTCATAGGCGGCAGCTCGTTCGCAGGCGCCGCATGGCGAGGTGAGGATTTGATAGCGGCGGGTCTGTTGATGCTCGCCGGACCGGTTGATCTTGACGAGCTAGACCGGTGGATTCGAATCAGTTGGGAGCGTCGGCGCGGGGCGTCAGACCCCTACCCGAACAGCGAGGGGCTAGGGGTCACAGGTCACGCCCCAAGATCATTCAGATCGGGACGATTAGCTAGCGCTTTGGCCACCTCAGCCAACCCGCTGTGATCTGCATTGTGTATCAAGGCGCAACACTCGCGGCTCTGTTTCGTAGCGGTGCGAAACGCTGTTGCGCCCGTCCTTGGTTTGTGTGACTATCGGTGGAATCCGAGGGGCTTGGGAAGTGGTCGGCTTTGAATGAGTCCTTGCCTGGACGGATCTTTATCAGCTATCGGCGTCAGGAAACGGCCTGGCCTGCCGGGCGACTGTACGACGTGTTGGTGGAGCGTTTTCCCGCCGAAGAGGTCTTCAAAGACGTCGACAATATCGAACCGGGCGAGGATTTCGTCGAGCGCATCACCGCTGCGGTCGGGTCGTGCGACGTGCTGCTGGCGCTGATCGGCCCGCAGTGGCTAACGCTCAGCGACGAGAACGGTCGCCGTCGCCTCGATAATCCCGATGACTACGTCCGGCTGGAAATTGAGACGGCGTTAACGCGGAAGATCCGTGTGATTCCGATCCTGGTGGATGAGGCGCGGATACCGCGCGCGAACGAGTTGCCTCCCAGCTTGGCCCCGCTGGTCCGCCGGAATGCGGTCGAGATCAATCCCATCACGTTCGACACAAAGCGGCTGCTAGCCACGGTGCAAAAGACGCTGGCAGAGCTGAAGGTTTCCGACACCACCACGGGGTCGGCAGCGCCGACCCCGACAGCACGACCCGGTGGCTCGACCCAGCAGGTTGCCGGTCCTGAAGTGGAAGAGCTCTACGACGAGGCGCTGGCCGCCTACTGGACCGAGCAATGGGATAAGGCCGTCGCCTTGCTGGGCCAAGTCCTTAATCGCCAGCCTGACTACGCTGACGCTGGACGAAAGCTTGAGTTGGCGCGCCAGCAGCAGCAGTTGGCCAGTCACTACGCAGAGGCGTCCGCGGCTGCCGATACAGGGGATTGGGAGCAGGCGGTCGCCGGATACACCTGGATTGTCGACGCCAACCCTGACTATCGGGACACGAACGCCCGACTGGCAGACGCCCGTCGCCAGCGCCAGCTTGCCAGTTTGCAGGCAGAGGCTCGGCGGCTGCACCGGGCCAGACAATGGGCGGCCGTGATTAAGGTCGGCGAACAGTTGCAAGCGATCGATCCGGCCGTAGCCGACCCCGACGGTCTCATCACCTCGGCATACGCTGAACTCGCCGCCGACCAACGGGCGGCAAGGCTCGCCGCCG
>DATDKX010000343.1:0-6117 GCA_036519615.1 Propionibacteriaceae bacterium | reverse complement strand
GCCGCGTCGTTGAGGCAGCAGGCCCGACCCGATGTCGCGCCGCCCGATGAGCACAACTGCCAATGACACCAGTGCAACGCCGAGCACCAGCGGCAGCAGGGCGAGCAGCCAGCGGTCCCCCGCGTACGGGCGGATCTGTTGAGCCCAACCGATTGGGGACAGCCAGGTCGGCCAACTCGGCTCAGACTTCCCGTTAGCATCGCCAACTGCACGAAGGAGGTACGCGACCGCCAGCGAACCGACCGCCAATCCACGCGCAGCCCGGGCGCTCGTCGTCAGCTGGGCAGCCACCGCGCCGACGCCGGCGAATGCCAGCCCTGCGACGGTCCAGCTCAACGCGAACGCCAGCGAACCAGCAACCGGCAGGCCGGTGGCTGCGAGGCCGACCACTGTGAATACGCCGATTCCCACCACGCCGATGCAGGCAATTGACAGGGCCGCCGCTAGCGAGGCGAACCGACCGATCGAGCCGCCGGCGAGTAGCTCATAACGGCCAAGCTCCTCATCAGCCCGGGTATGCCGGATGACGACGAGAGCGGCAAACAGTCCGACGAGCGCCGTACCAAAACCGATGATCTTGAACACCGAGACTGCCCCCAGCGAGCTCGGGTCGTAGATGCGCCCATACATGGCCACCAAGCCGGGCGTGCTGTTGATCAACTCGGCACCCTGGACCTGGGATGCCATGTCCGGATAGACATCCGCGGTCGCCACGGCGCTCGATGCCGCGACGGCTGCGAACGTAACGACGCAGATGGGCAGCAGAATCTTGTCGCGGCGCAGGTTCGTGGCTAGCAGCGTCGCCATGCCTCGGAGCTCGTCCATTACGACCCGCTTGTCGCCGCACCCGCCGGCTGGGCGGCCGCTTGACGGTCGTAATGGCGCAGGAAGAGCTGCTCGAGGGTGGGAGGCGAGCAGGTCAGCGTAGTGATCCCGTACGGGCCAAGTTCGGTCAGCAGCGTCCCCAGCCGGTCGGTGGGCACCGAGCAGCGCATTCGATTTCCGTCAACCTCCAGCTCGGACACGCCGGGCAGAGCGCCGAAGTCAGACGGCGTCTCGCGCAGGGTGACGTCGACGCTAGTGTCGGTGACGTGCCGCATCTCGGCCAGGGTCCCGGTTTCAACGTTGCGGCCTTGCCGGATGATGCTTACCCGGTCGCACAGCGCCTCCACCTCCGACAAGATGTGGCTGCTGAGGAACACTGTCCGACCGCGCTCTCGCTCGGCATGGATGCACTCGGCAAAGACCTCCTCCATCAGCGGATCGAGGCCGGTGGTCGGCTCATCGAGGACCAAGAGTTCTACGTCGCTGGCGAGCGCCGCGACCAGCGCCACCTTTTGCCGATTGCCTCTGGAGTACGCCGTACCTTTCTTTGTCGGATCAAGCTGAAACCGTTCCAACATCTCATCGCGGCGTTCCGGGGCGACGCCGCCGCGCAGCCGGCCGAGCAGGTCGATCACCTCGCCGCCGGTGAGCTGCGGCCACAAGTTGACCTCGCCAGGAACGTACGCCAGCCGGCGATGCAGTGCGGTCGCTTCGGCCCACGGATCGCCACCGAGCAGGCGGACGGTCCCGGCCGTGGGGCGCAAGAGTCCGAGCAGGATACGAATGGTTGTTGACTTCCCGGCACCGTTTGGGCCGAGGAAGCCGTGGACCTCTCCTTGTGTGACGCTGAGATCCAGACCGTCGAGGGCACGGGTCCTTCCGAAGTCCTTCACCAGCCCCCGCACGCTGATCACATCAGACATGCTGCTTAGCGTACACATTGTTCACTACCTTCTGAATATTCTGGCTTTTGTGTAGGCTCCCAATTCAGGGAGGTGCGACCAGAGGAGAAACCGACCGACGAATTCGTCGAACGTTTCGCTGCGGTCATGGTGGCGAGCGGGATGCCGAGAATGGCGTCCCGGGTGTTTGCACTATTGCTGAGTCGAGACGACGGATCTGCCACTTCCGCAGAGTTGGCTACGGCGTTGCGGGCAAGCCCGGCCGCAATCTCTGGTGCCGTGCGCTATCTCATTCAGCTGCATCTCGTCACGCGGGCGCACCTGCCGGGTGAGCGGCGTGACGTCTACCGACTGCTGTCTGATGATTGGTACGAAATGGTCGGGCACCGGGAGCACGAGCTGCAGCAGTGGGCCAAGCTGAGTCGTGAGGGCGTCGATGTGGTGGGAGCCAACACGCGCGCCGGTCGGCGGCTGGAGGAAACCGCCCGGTTCTTCGAGTTCTTGGTCGATGAGATATCGAGGGTCCTGGAACGTTGGCGTAATGAAGCTCGCACCGGCTGATGCGGACCGCTCCACCGGTCTACCTGAGCGGGCAGTTGAGCCGGCCGGTTCACAGCTCCGACGGTGTTCACATCGGCCGAGTCGTTGACCTGACGGTCCTGTACGACATCGCGCACCCCATCGTTCACCGGCTCGCCGTGGGCCGCCGGCGCCGCATCCTTTATCTGCTCCCGTGGCCGCACGTGGCCACTTACGGCGATGAGCAGGTAGTGCTTGCTGTTGACCGAATGGGCCTCTCGACCTACGCCTCGCCGCCAGATCCCACCTTGGAGGATCGGGAGCTGCTGCTGGCTCGAGATGTTCTGGACACCCAAATCGTCGATCTTGCCGGTCGTCGGCTGTCCCGGGTCTCCGATGTGATCATGGTGGCCGGATCCGAGAGAAGACTGGAGGTAGCCGCAGTGGATGTGGGTGCCGGCTCGCTGTTGCGCCGGATGGGATTACGCCGGCTCGGTGACCGGCTCGACCCGGTCGTTGTGGATTGGGCCGAGCTCCATCTCACCTCCCCTCGCGGGCACGTGATTCAGCTCGCAACCGCAGCAGCCGCGCTGCACCGGCTCAACGCCGCCGACCTCGCGCACCTGCTAGCCCGGCTGAGCCCTGACAAGGCCGTCGATGTGATCCGCACCACCCAACCAGCGCACGCTGCTGCAGCCCTGCACGCGAGCCATCCCGAACTGCGGCACCGCCTGCTTCACCTCTTGGGACCACATGAACTGCAGCGGCTCATCGACGCCGCCTCGCCGACGCTCGCACGCCGCCTCGCAGAGCTGCGGGCGAGTCCAGTGCCTGCGCGACGACAGCTGAGGACATCCGGATGGCGCATCCGGCGCCCACCAGAAGCTCCGCCGCCCGTCGATCTCAGTGATCGGCGGTGACCACGACTCCGTTCCCCGCCACCAAGGGCCTATCGCGCCGCCGTACCCGCCTGATCATCCTGCTATCGGTTGTCGGCCCCGGCCTGCTAGCTGGTCTGTCCGACGACGACCCGCCCGGGATCACCGTCTACTCAGTTCTCGGCACCGAGTACGGCTATGAGCTGTTGTGGGTGTTGCTGCTGTCCACGGTCGCACTGATCGCCTTTCACAGCCTCGGAGCGCGAATGGGAGTGGTGACCGGCCAGGGCCTGATGGGCCTGATCCGCGACCGGTACGGACCGCGCTACGGCGGCGCAGCCATGGTCGTGCTGCTGGTAGCGAACCTCGGCACCACCTGCGCGGAGCTCGCGGGTGTTGCTGCTGGCTTCGAGCTCTTCGGCATCACCCGCTACCTGGCGGTGCCTGTGGTGACCGTAGGGGTGTCGGTGCTGGTTCTGGGCGGCCGATTCCATCGGATTGAGCACTTTCTGCTGGCCCTGGCGGCAGTGTTCGTGGCTTACATAGCGGCAGGCTTCGTGGTCCATCCCGCCTGGGGGCAGGTCGCGACTGGGCTGCTTGTGCCGCGCATGCCGCTAACCGCCGAGGCAATCGTGATTGTCACAGCCACCGTCGGCACAACTCTTGCTCCCTGGGGGCTCAGCTTCATCCAGTCCTACGCGGTCGACAAGAAGCTCACAGTCAAGGACCTGCGGTACGAGCGCGTGGATGTGATCACCGGGTCCGTACTGACCGGGGTCATTGGCCTCTTCGTGATCATCACCTGCGCCGCCACCCTGCACTCACACGGCCTCCATGTGAATTCCGCCGCCGACGCCGCCGAAGCCCTTGCCCCCCTAGCGGGACCGTACGCTCGCGCCCTCTTCGCGATCGGCATCATCGGTGCTGCGATCCTTGCCAGCGCCGTACTGCCACTATCCACCGCCTATTCGATCAGCGAATTCATCGGGCACGAGGGAGCCCTCGATGACGGACCTCGCGGTGCCCCGTTGTTCTACAGCAGCTACATAGCCGTCGCCGGACTCGCTATGGGGATCGTCCTCGTGCCGGGCATGCCGCTGATCGCCGTGCTGGTCTTGACCCAGGTATTGAACGCCGTCCTGCTGCTGCCCCTCCTAGTGTTCATGTACCTGCTGGCGCGCAACTCCCAGTTGATGGGTCCATACCAAGTCCACGGCGCGTCCGCCGCCTTCTATATGGTGACCATCGGTGCCATCGCTACCTGCCTTGGCGCCCTAGCTATCCTCACCGTTCGATGATCACACCACTCTCGGGAGAGTCCTTACAGATCGATCGGAATCGACCATCGCAGCCGGAGTCCCCCGTCCGGTGAGCTGCCGACATCGAGATAGCCGCCACGACGCTCGGCCCGCCGGTTCAGGTTCGCCAAGCCGCTGCGGCGCGTGCTTTCCCCTAAACCGATCCCGTTGTCGATGACGGTCAACTCCAGGCGCTTCTCGTCGGCTTGCACCCGTATCCGGATCTCCGTGGCGTGAGCATGTTTGGAGACATTGGTCAACGACTCCCGCATGACAGCCTCAACATCGGCGATGATCGCGTCGTCGGCAACGGTGTCCAGCGGCCCGGCGAATTCCATGTTTGGGCGGACCGGCAGCAGCGGTGTCAGTTGGTCGACAACCGCGAGCGCTGTACCACGCAATGACGGCGACGAGTCCTCATGGAGCGCGAAGATGGTGGTCCGGATCTGCTTGATCGTCTCGTCAAGCTCCTCGACGGTACGCATCAGGCGTTGCTTGGCCCTGTCGTCGACCGTCCCGGCAGTGCTTTGCAGGTTGAGCCCTGCGGCGAATAGTCGCTGGATCACATGATCATGCAGGTCGCGCGCAATGCGATCTCGGTCTTCCAGGACGCCGAGCCGCTGTTGATCGGCTCGGGCATCGCTGAGCTCGAGAGCGATGGCCGCCTGACCGGCGAAGGTCTCAGCCATGTCAAGGTCGGCATCGGTGAAGGGTGCATGAGGAGCGAGTCGGCCCGCCACGATCGCGCCGCGCGGATTGGTTTCACCCCTGAGGGGAAGGGCTAGCGCCTGACTCACCGGAACGTATCGACGCAGGTGCACGTAGATCTCCGGATGCTGATGGACCGCCTCGGCCCGAATGCCGTGACCCTGCTTCATGGCCTGCCAGGCCAGGCTGTTGTCCTTGGGGTAGCGCATTCCGACGAACTCGCGTTCAGCTGTGCCGGTAGCAGCCAGTACCTCTAGCTGCGTGGGATCATCAGCGCTCGGTCTCACGATGGTGACTACATCGGCTGAGGCAAGTCGCTTTACGCTCGTGGCAATGCGGTGCAGGGTCTCAGAGTGCCCGGACTTAGGGTCTAGCAGTTGGTGACTGATTTCGCCGGAGGCCCGGAGCCACTCCTGCCGGTGCCGCGACTCCTCATACAGTCGTGCATTCTCGATTGCAATCCCCGCTGTCGCAGCGAGGGCCAAGACCAGTTCCTCGTCTTCTGCGCTGAAAGGGCCGCCGTCAGTACGGTCGGTCAGGTAAAGGTTGCCGAACACGGCGGCGCGGCTGCGTATCGGAACACCAAGAAAACTGCTCATCTGAGGATGACCTACCGGAAAACCTGACGATCGGGAATCATCGGCGATCCGAGTGAGCCGAATCGGCTTCGGATCTTCGATCAGTGCGCCGAGCACTCCCCGGCCCTTGGGCAGCTCACCAATTGCCCTGACTGTGTCGTCTTCCATGCCCACGTGCAGGAACTGCTCAAGTAAGCCATCTGCACCGATAACTCCCAGCGCCGCGTACTTGGCACCGGCGACATCTTTCGCGGTCTGGACAATGCGCCGCAGCACCGCCGGTAGGGACAACTCTTGGACGATTGAACGGTTGGCACTCAGCAGGCGCCGCAACCGATGCTGAGCTGCAAGGATCGCCGACGCCTGGTCGACGAGTCCGCTCATTAGCCGTTCGACGGACAGCTCGGGA
>DATDKX010000342.1:0-8257 GCA_036519615.1 Propionibacteriaceae bacterium | reverse complement strand
CAACATCCCGATCTGGCTCACCATTGTGTGTGGCATCGTCGGTGTCCTCATCGGCTGGTACATCTACACGGCGTTCGGTGGCAACGGGAGTCCTGGAATCGACTGGGTCCGCTGGCTCATCGCCATTGCCGTTGCCGCGGTCTTGGTGATCATCGCCGATGCCGTGATGGTGCGATCCAGAGCAGGGCGTGGCACGCCACAGACCTAATCCAAGTTCTCGCTGATAGCTGACGCCCCACTTCACTCGTAACGCCCCATCTATAGCTGGGTGTGAAGCGAGGGAGTGGGGCGTCAGCGCGTCGAGAAGGAACGCCGACTCATCCGAACCACCTAGCCAACTCCGACTGCGATGCGCCCCATGCCGGACCGGAAAGTCGTTACGCTCGCCGTGTGGTCATAAGCACGGGCGTGGAGCAGGGGCCCACGGTCAGCCGGCTCGCCTTCGCTACGGCGATCATCACTTGGCTGGGCGTCGTGAGCTTGATTATCTTCTTTGCCTTCGGCGGACCCTTTGGATTCATCAACGATGTGGCGAACGGCCTGGTCGGCCTGCTGAGCCTGGCGCTGTCTTGGCTCTGGGTTCATAACCGGAGAAGTGGATGGAGCACGCTCGCTATCGCTCTGGCCGCTCTCGGAGCGATCGTCATGGTGCTGGGCTCACTCTTGATTATCTTCGATATCACTGGCTGGTACCTCGCCGGCCTGGTATCCAGTATCGGCAGCGCTCTCATCGGCATCTGGCTGCTGATCGCGAACCGACTCCATCGCCGGGCACCCGAGCTGCCACCCGGACTGATCAAGCTTGGGATGACGGCTGGAATCTTCATGATCATTGGATGGCTGGCCATTCCCGGTGTGATAGCCCGCATCGATGATCCGCAGTTGGCGCCTTGGTATGTCAGCGCGGGGCTACTCAACTGGATGGGAACCTACCTGCTCTACCCTGCCTGGTGTCTTTGGCTCAGCCGCAGATACGGAGGCTGATCACGTGGCGGTGAGCACCGCACGAGTGCTGATCTCCGGCGCCAGTGTTGCCGGCCCGATACTGGCGTACTGGCTCAACCGGTTCGGATTTAGACCGACCGTCGTGGAGCGGACTGAACAACTTCTTTTCGGCAGTGGCGGCCATGCCGTCGACCTTTTTGGCCCAGGACTTCAGATCATCGAATGGATGGGTGCCCTTCCGCAGGTGCAGAACGCGGGTACCGACGCCGAGATTATTTCCTTCATCCGAGGCGGGCACCGGCCAGTCGACGTGGCAGCGGAGCTGATGTCCGAGGGCGTCTCCACGCGGCACGTGGAGATCATGCGCGGTGAGCTTGCCAAGATCATCTATGACGCGGGCAAGGACAGCTTTGACTACGTATTCGGAAATTCGATCAGCTCACTTGAGCAGACCGATCGTGGAGTCAACGTCTCGTTCCGGCACGGGCCAGCACAGACATTTGATCTTGTCATCGGAGCCGATGGCCTGCATTCCATTACCCGTCGATTGGCGTTTGGCGACGAGCACCGGTTCCTGCACTTCCTCGGCGGCTATTTTGCGGTATTCACCGTGCCCAACTATCTCCACCTCCACCAGCGGATGTTGGGCTATGCCGATGTCGGCCGCACAGCGGGGATCTACCCGGTGCGCGGCACCGATGAAGCGCGAGTGGTCCTCCTGTGGCGGACTCCAGCCCTGCATGACTACGATCGCCACAGTCTCGCGGCGCAGCGACGACTGATTTCCAACCTGTACAGCGACATGGGCTGGGAAATGCCGCGGCTGCTCGCCGAGCTGGAATACGCCGACGATCTCTATCTCGACTCGATCAGCACCATTGTGATGGACTCTTGGACCCAGGGCCGAGTGAGCCTGGTGGGAGATGCCGGCTACTCCCCCGGGCCGGCTGTCGGCGGCGGAACCAGTCTCGCCGTCGTTGGCGCGTACGTCCTCGCGTCCGAATTGGCCGCGGCCAGCGGTGATCATGCTCGCGGGCTCGGGGCGTACGAGCAGGCCATGCGCCCGGCTGTCCGGCAAAGCCAGCGGATCGCTCCGGCCGTCATAAAGACGTTGATTCCCCGCTCGCATATGCAGCTGTGGACAATGGCACAGGCGATCCGACTGCTTCCTCGGCTACCGGCTCCTGCTCGCCGCGTAGTCACTTCTTTCGGAGGTGGTCCCGCAGCCATGCTCGATGCGGTGAAGCTCCGCGACCCGAGGTCTCTCTTATGATCTAGGCCGAGCTGATCATGATCACTCGCCAGCCGGCGAAGCGATCACGGCCCCATAACTTGTACCTGCCACGTCGCCGCGGCTGTAACCGACCGAGGCGTTGAAGGCGCCAGCGAGGACGATGTCTGTCGAATTGGCACCACTGCCGATTTGGCGTGGATTGCACGATGCCAGCAGCGCCATCTTCCCCCGGCACACCAATGAATGCCCGATCGCTCGCGTCATCGTCGTCGTCGGCGTGCCGTCCGAGTGCCAGCGTGGCCCAAGGCGATCACCTGTCTCAGGAGTGTTGGCGAGTACGGTTCCCTGATCGACAGATACGGCACACGGGTCGTATTGGGGGCGGCGTAAAGATCGCGACGGTTCCAGCATCGACTCGTGCTGTCCCGCTGACCGTGATGTCCTCGCCCGGTACCCCAGCAACAACTTGGATCGATCCGTCAAAGCAGCCGATATTGCGACTGCCACGGCCGCGCCAGACCGGTCACCAGTCTCAACGACACCCCGAACTCCCGGCGTGTACTGCTTGACTTCACCGGTTGGGAGCGGCGCAGTGGAGGACCATCTGAAGAGCTGCACCACGCCGGCATTGCTGCTCGCGCCAACATCCTCGTCGGCTACGCCGACCGCCAGGTGTTCTCCAAAGAAGCCGACGGCGGCACCAAAATGATCTCTGGCCTCAGCCTTGCCAGGCACCCCCGGCACTGCCTGCGACCAACCAAAGGCTTGATCAAATGCAATGTCCGAGGCATCGTCAGGGGCGTAGATCACCCGCGATAGGTGAGGCCAACCGCTGAGCTCGGCCCATATCCTGATGCCTCGCACGTGAGAGGTGGTATTGGTGAACGCGATTGTCTGGGCCCCATTGATCTTGTATCTCGTCGAATTGACCATCAAGATCGTGGCGCTCGGCACGATACCCGGCAACCGTCGACCGTCCTCCTCCATCGCATGGTTGCTCCTCATTGTGGTGACTCCGATTCTTGGCCTGGTGATCTTTCTGTTGATCGGGAGCCCGTTCGTACGCGGCCGGCGAGCCAAGGTTCAGGCCGAGGCCAACAAGGTGATCACCGAACGTACTGCCGAGATTCCCGACGTACCGCCCGGAGCTGATATCCCGATCGGGGTGGACAGCCTGTTCCGCCTGAACCGGCGATTGAGCTACCTGCCATGCGTGACAGGCGTAAGCCATGGCTTGTTCGGCGACTACAACGCCGCCATCAATGCGATGACCGATGCGGTCAAGGAGGCAGAGACGAGGGTCCACGTCGAGTTCTTCATTACAATTTGGGACGACACCACCGACGGTTTCTTTACAGCGTTGGTGGAGGCGGTCAAGCGCGGCGTTAAGGTCAGGTTGCTCTACGATCACGTCGCATCTCGCCGGTATCCGGGGTTCAAGGAGATGAACTCAAAGCTCACCGCGGCTGGGATCGAGTGGCACGAGATGATGCCGATCAAGCCCTTCAAGGGCAAGTGGCGTCGGCCCGACCTCCGTAATCATCGCAAGCTACTCGTGGTCGACGGCAAGGTGGCTTTCATGGGCTCGCAAAACATGATCGACTCCAGCTATCTCTTGGCGGGGAACATCAAGGTCGGCCGGCATTGGAAGGATCTCAACATCAAGATCAGCGGCGAGATCGTCACGGAGCTGGAGGTCGTCTTCGCCATGGATTGGTACACCGAGACAGGTGAGCGGTTGGGCGCTCAGCTTGAGCTCGTGAACGATCCCGACGGCGCCGTCCCGATGCAGCTGCTGCCGTCAGGACCTGGGTACTTGACGATACCGAACTTGAGACTCTTCACAGGGCTGGTGCATCGCGCACAGCAGAGCTTGTCCTTAACAAGCCCTTACTTCGTGCCCGATGACTCATTGTTGGAGGCGATCACCACCGCCGCCTACCGCGGTGTCGCGGTCGAACTCTTCGTATCCGAGCAAGCCGACCAGTTCGTGGTTCAGCATGCTCAAGCCTCCTACTATGACGTACTGCTCGAGGCCGGGGTCCGGATCTATCAGTATCCGAAGCCGACTGTCCTGCACGCCAAGCACTTCACCGTCGACGACATGGTCGGCATTATCGGATCCAGCAATATGGACTACCGCTCGTTCGGGCTGGACTACGAAATCACGCTGATGTCGACCGGCCAGCAGTTTGTCGCCGACCTCCACGCGGTAGCGGACGAATATCGAGCGGTTTGCCGCGAGCTGACGCTGGCTGAGTGGCGCCAGCGGTCGAAGGGCCAGCGCTACGTAGACAATGTGATGCGGCTGGTCTCGGCACTGCAGTAGACCGAAAGAAAGGATGCATCCGGTGACCCTCAAACGTATGTTGGTGCGCATCGGAAACCAGATCGGCGTCTGGATGTACCGCGCTTTCGACGGTCGACTCGCCAGTTACAGCAAGGGCGCGACGGTTTTGATGATCACAATTCCTGGCCGCCGCACCGGCGTTTTGCACTCCACCTGCGTGCGTTACCTCGACACGGCCGACGGGCTCGTCGTCTGGGGAACGGCCTCCGGCGCTCCACGCGACCCGGATTGGTTCCGCAATTTGCGCAAGGCCAAGATCGCCGACGTACAAATCCGAGCCAAGACGTTGCAGGTGCGACCTCGAGAGCTGCTTGGCGAGGAGCGCAAGACAGTATGGAAGGACGTCGTACTGGCTCGGGCACCCGAGGTGCAGAAGTACGCACAACGTGCTGGCCGGACCATTCCGGTGGCACTCCTGCAACCTGTCGAAGGGCCGCTCAGGTAGCGGGGGGCAATTGACTTGGGCATAGCCATAGTCAATACTGCAGGCGTGGGCGAACCCAACACATCGGTACATGGCCAACTCGAATACCTGCAGCTACCTGCGCTCGACATCGAGCGCTCGGCTGCCTTCTACGGCAGCGTCTTCGGCTGGTCGGTTGACCCCAGCAGCGGAGGCTTTGAAGCGGTCGGTCTGATCGGTCAGCTGACCACCGACGTCTCGCCGGTCTCCACAGGCGGTCCGGTGCTGTGGCTCTCAGCCGACAGCCTGTACCGCACGGTGCGGGAGGTCGAGGCAAGCGGCGGCACGGTTTGCGGCCGCCCGCAGCTTGATGGCGGTGAGCGATGGCTTGTCGACATCAAGGATCCGGCAGGGAATCGAATCGGCATTGTCGTCCGGGTGGCGGGCCCTGCTCAGTCCCAAACCATGATCGCCGTACGCGACGTCGAAGCGTCGAGCCTGTGGTATCAGCAGCTCCTTGGGTTCCGTAGTGATCATGGAGGTCCCCAGTACGAGCGGCTGCTCGCCAACGACACGCTCGCGCTGCAACTCCATCATCGAGACGTGGCACACCACCACGGAGTCTTTGCAAATCCAGATCTTGAGGTCGGTAACGGCGTCCTGCTCTGGTTCGGCGAAGTGGCTGATTTCGACGGCGCCGTAGCGCGCGCAGAGCAACTCAAGGCACCGGTCGTACGAGCGCCTCACCGCAATCCTCCCGAAGGTGAGGGCAACGGTCCGGGCCATCGCGAAATCTGGATCAAAGACCTTGACGGCTACACCGTGGTCGTTGCAAGCCCAGACGGCGAGGCATACGAGCCAGGCCGATGAAGTATATGAAGCCGCCAAGGAAGACCGGGATCCAGCCGGGTTCGGCGAAGACCTGATCAAGGAGTAACAGCACATCTTGATCATGACCCTGGCAGCCGGCATGCGTCATGATCGTTCCAGCATGATCGAGCTGGCCGAGCAACCGTGTCTCAACGGTGTGCCGCCGACTCCATGAATCGCCAACACCGGCTCGGTCGTACCAGCGTGCACTTCCTACCTGAGCAGCCCACCTTGACCGGTACTGTGGCGACCCCACCGACCAACGCTGCCACGCCCCTGATCCTAGAGCCGCTGATCGCCGACCAATGTTTGGATGACATAGCTGTTTGAATGACACAGCCAGGTTTCTCAACTGGAAGTAGGGACATCATGGACTGCGCCGAGGTTCTTACGGCGCTAGCAGCGGCGGTGCCGCCAGAAGCGCTGATCATCGACCGCGACCTCACCAGAAGTCTGAGCCACGATGAGGCCGAATGGGCTCCGGTCGGCGAACCTCTCGCGCTGATCCGAGCTACGTCAAGTGATCAGGTCGCCGCCACAGTGCGGATTTGCGCGAGCTTCGGAGTACCCGTGACCGCACGTGGCGCCGGCACGGGCCTATCTGGCGGCGCCAACGCCATTGACGGCGGCGTGATCATCGCGCTCGACCGGCTCAACCGGATCCGCTTGATCGATCCGCTCGAGCGACTGGCCGTGGTTCAAGCCGGAGTGATCAATGACGAGCTGCGCGCCGCCGCCGCCGAGCAAGGCCTCTGGTATCCGCCCGATCCAGCAAGCTCGCCGTGGTCGACCATTGGCGGCAACATCGCGACCAACGCCGGCGGCGTGTGCTGCGTCAAGTACGGCGTAACCAAGGATTATGTGCTGGCCCTCGAGGTAGTGACCGGCACCGGCGAGCTGGTACGACTCGGTCGGGTCACTGCCAAAGGCGTCGCTGGTTACGACCTGGTGGGGCTGATGGTTGGTTCTGAAGGAACGCTCGGCATCGTCACCGAAGCGACCGTACGGCTCAAGCCGCTGCCAGCTCCGCCGCGTACCATCGTCGGCTATTTCAGCTCGATCATCGACGCCGGCGAGGCGGCGCGGGCAGTCGCCCAGGCCGGCATCATTCCGTCGGCCCTGGAGCTGATCGATCGGCACTGCCTTGCTGCCGTCGACAAGTGGAAGAACATGGGCCTCTCCGTCGAAGCTGACGTGATTTTGTTAGGCCGGATTGACGATCCGGGCCTGGTTGGCGATGATCGGGCCGATCAGATGCGGGCCTGCTTTGAGACCGCCGGCGCCACCTGGGCGGCGCGCTCGACCGACGAAGAGGAGGCGGAGGCCCTCTTTGCCGCCCGCCGACTCGCCTACCCAGCACTCGAGCGGCTCGGCCCGGTGCTGACCGAGGACGTATGCGTACCTATCGCCGCCGTCCCGGAGATGCTGGCCCGCATCGACCAGATCGCCAATAAGCACGACATTTTGATCGCCAGCATTGCCCACATCGGCGACGGCAACTTACATCCATTGCTCATAGCCGAACCGGGCGACCCTGCTGCTCAGGACCGTGCCAAGATCGCGTTCGAAGAGATCCTGAACGCTGCACTTGATCTTGGAGGCACGGTGACTGGCGAGCATGGCGTAGGTCTCCTCAAACGCGACGGGCTCTCTCGCGAGCTCTCCCCTGCCGTGCTCGAGATGCATCGTGCAGTCAAAGCCGCCCTCGATCCACATCACATCCTCAATCCGGGAAAAGTCTTCTGACTTCGCAAATGCAGGACCTTGTGATCTTGGAATCCTCGAGGTGAGTCCGGGAGTATGGGAATGCAAGGTAAGGAGGTCGGCTTCAGTGCGCACGATGACAGAGCAAGAAGACAAATTCGATGTCGACTCGGATTGGGTGATGCCGCCGCTTGCGGAGTTGGTGCCCGAGGGCGGCCGTCTTGATCAAGAGGTCCGCAAGCTCGACAACACCTACTTCGATACGTCAGGTGCTGGTTTGCGGTTGTTTGGGATCACGCTGCGGCGCCGGGTCGGCGGCTCTGAGACGGGCTGGCAGTTGAAGGTTCCAAGCGGGACGGCAAAGAGGGAGCTGCAAAGCGGTTCACGAGCGAAAACGCTGCCGCCGGCGTTGGTGGCGGGGGTAGAAGGGCTGCGCGCCGGTGAGAGCCTCGACCCAGTCGCCAAGATCGTGACGACTCGGACGGCGTACCAACTCCTGAATGCCGATGGTGAGCTGGTGCTGGAGATTGCCGACGACCAGGTGGAATCAGGGCCACCCGACGGCGGTTCAGCGCTGCACTCGTGGCGTGAGGTGGAGATCGAGCTGGGCCCCGCAGGCAAGAAGAATGATCTCAAGCGGGCGCGGAAGCTGCTGCAGGCTGCAGGCGCGTCGCTCAGTACCAGCAGGTCCAAACTGGACCATGCCCTGGCTCCGAGTTCGCCGGACGGGCAGGCCTCGACGATCGAGCCC
>DATDKX010000341.1:0-5066 GCA_036519615.1 Propionibacteriaceae bacterium | reverse complement strand
AACTTCGTCGCGTGATGCAACGTTAGTGACTTCGACGGTCTGCCTTGCGTGCCCCGCGGAGCCTCACACAGCAATGCGACATTCCGCCGCACGAGTTCCCTCGCCTGCGCCCGTCGTATTGAGCGCCGCAGGATGGACAACAGTCGATGAAGCGTATCTGTCGACAGCGTCTCCGACTTCGCGGCAAGCCAGGCATCGATCTCCTCAGAAGTGAGATCCACGAGACGGCGGTTTCCCAAGGCTGGGATCACGTGTGTCCTGGCCAGAATCGTGCGGTTGGTCACGGTGTGCTCATCGCGGCCAGTCAGACCATGTTCAAGCCAGGACTCGACGGCTTGTCGCACGGTGTAAGTCCGGTGTTCGGTGGGAAGGCCGTCACTCTGGTCTCGACGCAAAGCGAGCAACTTCTGCTTTGCCTCTGTCTTGGTCTTTCCGGTCACCCACTGCCGTTGCCGCTTGCCTGTGGGGCTGAATCCGACATCGACGGCCGCCATCCACCGCTGCCGCGATTCGTCCCAGTAAAGCGCGCCCTCGCCGCGGCTACGGCGTGCGGGCATTCGTACGAGCCATCGCTTCTGTCACGAGAAGATCGATGTACGCCGTCATGGATGAAGCTGGAACCAAGCGGCGGCGTCCCTGAGTTACGGTCAGTAGGCGGCCTGACCGAATCTGCTCATAGATGACTGTTCGGCTCAGATTGAGCATCTCCATCGCCTCAGGCACTGTGTAAAGTGCCCTGCCCGTCAACGTTATTGCGGAATTCATGGCCCTCCTCTCGCCGTGATATGTACTGCCCTCTGATCTTTGGCTGTGTGAACACCAGCGCCACTGCGGCGGCTTGATTCGAGGTAACGACGGTCTGATCGATGGCGTGGGGCCCTTCGTGTGACTGGTTCGGTGCTGTTCATCTGCGTGGTGCCCTTGAGCCAGGATCGTGTGGGCGCGCGATCTGACGGGCTTCGACGGAACGCCCGCGACGCAGCTCAGGACCGGATCGGATTGTTCGCGTGATATTGCTTAGGTCAAGTTGAGTGGCCGTGGCGACGGCCTGATTGGTGGTGGCGATGACATCGTTGGTGAGGTTGATCAGCCCGCGCCTGGCTGGCTCTGGCAGCGGGATCAGTTGATTGGCCACGATCTGGTGACGCGTGGTCCAGGTGACGCCTTCATAGCGGGTCTCACCTTGCTCGACTGCGATCTCGGCCTCCGCTTGGGCCCTCATGCCGATGATGCGCGCGGGAGCGGTGAGGCCCGGATGGTCCGCTGCGGTGTCTCGAGCGACGTGGGCAATGTCAACGGACGCCACGATGCTGAGATGAAGGGTTTTGACAGTGTTGGCGAGGTCGATGCGGTTGGTGAGCTGTTCGGGCGTCGCCCATCTGGACTGATTGGTGGCGGTAGCGGCGATCGCGGCACGCACCTCGCTGGCTGCCACGACGAGTAGGGAGTCGGTGCGGCTGGCTGAGCTGGTAAGTTCGCCCCAGCGTTTGGCCAAACGGCTCCAGGCAACTTGGTTGGCTTCCAGCGTCGGCGCCAGCCGCCGGAATAGGTCGCGGTCGATCTGACCGATTGTGGCGGCGGCTTCGGTGACGATGCTTGTGGTGCTGGTGATGAGCGCTTGCACCCGCGCCACTCGCACCAAATCAGCCGAATCCGGCCTGGCGGCCAGGCTCAGGTGCGCTTGGATCTCCCAGGCAGCCAGGGCTGCTTGCAGCCGCGTGGTCGTCGCCGCCGCTCTCAGGCCAGGGTCCCGGGAGGGAAGTGGCTGCCCGAACATGTAAGCTGCGGCGAGTTGCTCGAACCCGCCGAAGCGGGCGATCATGCCCTGCGCCTCGGTGATCTCCAGAGCGGTTGGCCGCTCAACAATTGGCTGCCGTCGGCGGGTGTCAACCTCCAGTCGGTGCTGCAGCTCCGTTACGTATGCGCCCAGTGCGACAGCCGTCGCGTGTCCGGTCACATACAACGTGTGCATCACCTGGCCGTGAACATCCGCAGTCGCCGGCCCGGAGGAGTGGCCGTGGCGCTCGATCAACTGCCGCGCCCGCGATAGGTTTTCGGCAATCTCGGTCACGTGATCGTCGGCCGGTCCGTGCCCGGGCCAGTGCCCTGCACGAACGCTGCGAGCGATCGCCTCCCCGATAACTCGCAGCCGTTCCATCGGGTCCGATCCCGACATATGATCCGGCGGCGAAGACAGCGCTGACCAGAGGTGGGCCGCCGACGCGACCAGCTGATTCCAGCTTCTTACCATCGCTGGGGCGCTTTCGGGCGTTGCGTCGAGGAGCGTCTCGCGAGCCAGCGCGTCACTATCGGCCAGTAGCTCGCCGATTGTGCGTCGGTCATATGCCGGCACTGGTATTCGCCTCCCAGACCAGCTGCTCGACCAGTGCCCTCAGGCCTAACAGCCGCGATGGTGCACCCAGGACACAGATCCGGCGCATCAACTGCTCCGCCGACGCCAGAAGCTCGGCTGGGTTGTCCCCCACTGGTGTGGGCCCATCCAGCCGGGCGCGGCGAGGCAATAGGCCCAACGCCTCATCCGCGGCGGAGTCGATCCCCAACGCGAGTAGTTGATGCGATGACCGCGGACCGATTGCGTCGGCTTGTGCCCAGGCCAGCTCAGCTGCGTGTCGAAGTAAGCGCGCAACACCGGCCACCGTTTCAACGACTTCCGCGTCCAATTGCTCCATTGCCCACCCAATTTCCTTTTGCTCGGAAGGCCGTCCAATGAAGCCACAAATGTCGACCGTGAGGTCGGATAGGCCATGACCTGTGGATACAAAGGACGCTTTTGCGGGCCCTAAGCCATGGCTAAAGCCCAGGCGGTCACGGTTTGTTACATGTATGAGCGCAATCGCTGTCGACTTGGCCTGGTCCGACGTTTCCGATCTCGCCGGAGCGGCGAGCTGACACCGACTGAACGGGCGCCCACGCCACTCCGGGATCGGCTACCTCAGAGAGTCTGTGACGTCATCGACCGCTATCGTCACCACAACCGCTGCCGGCATGAGAGTCGCATGTCCGTCGAAGCGGGAACCCGTTCCAGGAGGCGACATGACGCAGACCTCGACCCCGCAGGGGCAGCTGATGCCGGCGGCATTCTTCGGTCACGGCAACCCGATGAACGCGCTCGAGGTCAACCGTTACACATCGGCGTGGCGAGCGTTCGGGCAGTCTGTGCCCCGGCCGCGCGCCATCCTCGTGATCAGCGCGCACTGGTACCTCAACGCCACCGCGGTGACCGCGATGCCGCGGCTGCGGACCATCCACGACTTCTTCGGCTTCCCTGAGGCGCTGTTCGACGTCCAGTACCCAGCCCCAGGTCTGCCTGAGCTGGCCGACGAGGTCAGCGACGTGGTCCATCCCACCTGGGTCGGCGCCGACGTCGACAGCTGGGGCATCGACCATGGCACCTGGTCGGTGCTGGTGCACGCCTTCCCCGATGCCTCGATCCCGGTCGTGCAGCTGTCGATCAACGCCAGCAAGAGCTTCGAGCACCACCTAGAGCTCGGCCGGAAATTAGCGCCTCTGCGGGAGCGCGGCGTGCTGATCCTGGCGAGCGGCAACGTGGTGCACAATCTGCGCGGGATGGATTGGGGCCGTAGCGATCACGGCTACGACTGGGCACAACGGTTCGACCACGACGCGAAGGAGCGCATGCGCACCGATCCCACCGAGTTCACCACGCTTGACGCTCACCCGGACTACCGCACCGCCGTCCCAACCCCGGACCACTTCATCCCGGCCCTGTACCTGGCCTGTCTCGCCGGCACCGCCGAGGGCGACTCCACCGAGGTGCTCGTCGACGGCTACGCCTACGGATCGTTGTCGATGACCGCCTACACCCTCGGCCTGTCATGCCCCGCCACCGCCGCCGAGGCCGGAGCCCCGTTGCCCCCGGCAGATACTCCGCCGGACGGATCCAACATCTGAGCCCGCCGTCTCGGCCGATGACGTCCGGTCCGCACTCATCCGAAACGGATGATCGACTTGACCGCGGCACCAGATTCGGCGTTCGCGTGACTTGGTGGATCTGGTGGAAGTCGTAGAAGCCGACGAGCCGGTCGAACGGGGCGGCAGCTCATTTGTGGGCGGTGGTCGCTTCCGGGTTCGCGTTGTTTGGCAGCCAGGCAATCATGCTCCAGAGCCCTAGCCAGCTGCTTCCTTTGGGAGGATCCCGATGTCGCTGCCGAGGCGCCCGGCACCCTTGCTGATCAAGGATTCGACCTACGGCTCTAGGCGCCGGCCAAGGCTGTCCATCGTGATGCTGGCGGCGGGATCGTCGAGTGTTTGCAGACGGTTCCCAAGTCGGTGGCGATGAGTTGCTTGTCGCGAGCGGGAGTTCTCCGGTGATAGCTGATCTTGCGGTGCAGGCGGCCGGCGTAGAGGCCACGGGCAGCGGGTTCACACGAGTGGATGATCATCTACGGGGAATCGTTCAGGGAGCTGATGGACGGCGCTTGGCACCCCAGATTCTTGATCAGACTAATGGGGCCGCGGAGCGGTTCAATCAGCAAGTCATGGCCGGGCAAGGACCCGGCTCACGGGCGCTTGCGCCGGGCTTAAGTGCCCGGAGCAACATGCCTTCCGACGGCTGCTGACCCGCGCCGCTACAGCTGATGTCAAGGCTGGCACCAGGCCGCTCGGGAAGATCTACGCCTACATCACCTACGCCCTGCTGGGCTTCCTCTACTCCCCGATCAACATCCAGCGACAGGTCAAGTTCTGGGGCCGCGTCGGCCGTACCACGCTTGCGCCGATCAAGATCATGATCAGGTCGCGGGCGACAGCTAAGCCGTCCACCAACAGCTAGCACGCAGGCGGTTCGACCTGACCTACCTAGAGCAGCGGTTTTGCCTGCTAGCTGCTGTTGCAGAGTGCGCATCAGGCAGTCGCTAGCTTTCATCGAGCTTGGCCGCGGCTAGTTGATCTTGTGGGTGAGTGGCCCGCAGTGACCCGGCGTGAGCCTTCGCAGTAGGGTCGCGGCGGGTCTTCAGCAAGCTTGCAATCGTTACCACGGCGAGCACCAGGAGGATGACGGCGACGCTTAACAGCGTCGGTATCTC
>DATDKX010000340.1:0-9627 GCA_036519615.1 Propionibacteriaceae bacterium | reverse complement strand
CGGTGTGATAACGCGACCAACTGCCGTACTCGCCGAAGTGAGCACCGATGACTGCTCCTGGCACCGGCGAGACGCCACCGCTGCCAGAGCCGCCACCGCTGGACCCGCCGCCGCTGGCGGAACTATTGCCGCCGCCGCGGTCTGACGCGCTTCCGCTATCACTGCCAGATCCACCGGCTGTATCGCGCTTGTCCTTATCTGACTTCGACGAAGCGACCTCAGGACTGCTCGGCTGACTCTCGGCGCTGCGCCGCTTGTTCGCCGCCGCCACTCGAGCGGCGATCGCGCGACGAAGATTCTCCGCCGCCATCTGAGCTGCCGCTTCGCGAGTCGCCCTATCCGCCACCTGGAGTTTCTTCTGTCGAGCATCGCTGCTGGCTGATTGTGCTGCCCGGCTGATCTCGTCAGCGGTCTTGGCCAACAGTTCGTCCCGCTGGGCGGCCTGTTCCCCAACCAGGGCATCCCGAACGGCGGCACTTCTGGACGAGTGATTGCTCGCGGACGTTTTACGTCTCCCGAATGCAGCAAGCGCCGGATCTTTGACCGATTGCCTGTCGCGTTGCTTGTCGACCGTTTGAACGGGCGCAGTAGCGACTGTCGGGGAAGTGTCCGGGACAGCGGACAGGTCATGCGTTGTTTCTGCATTGGTCGTCAGGCCTACCGCTGCTGCCACGGCGAGGCCCAGGGCAGAGACGCCAAGTGCGGTAAATCCGTGCCAGAGCCAGCCCTTGCCCTGATCAGGCTCAGGCTTACTGCTGACGTCTTGATAGCCCTCGCGTTCGGTCCGCTGTTCCCCGGACAGCTCCCTCATTCCTCATTTGCTGGCGCGGGCACGCAATCGGGCCCTGACCCCCGATCTCGCATTCCAGGAGCTGCAAGCCGCCTGGACGGTGCGCCAACTGTTTGTCTGATCTAGTTCCGTCTTTGACTGGACCCCCCGAAGCAGGCCAGACAACGTCTGAAAGATAACAAGCAGGTCACGAAAACCTCAATGGATTCTGAGACCCGCGCAAATTATTTACGAGTCCAAGCCTTAGGACCTGCTGGGCGTACCGTCCGGGTCGAGCTCACGCAACGCTTGAGTGATCGTAAAGGCGATTCGTCCGTTGTTGGGCATGGAGAGATGGCCGACGCCGCGTACGGGGATGTTCTGCACGTTGAGATCAGGATGATCGAGCCGAGCGTTGCGACTGGGCACGACCAAGTGGTCGATGTCGCTGTAGAACGCGATAAACCTGGTGTGGCATTGTGGCGCCGGCTCGGCCAGCTCGTCGATTATCGAGGAGTTCGGCGTGAGTTGACGCACCAGGGGCAGCAGCGGGGCGGCCCAGGCCAGCTGAGTGCCCTGGTGTGGCGTACCGAGCGTTACCAATGTGTGTACGAGTCGATCGCCGCCCAGTCGCTGCACGTAATAGCGTGCTATCAGGCCGCCAAGGCTGTGCCCGATGACATGGATTCGTTCGTAACCGGTGGCCGCGGCCAGGTCCTCGATGGCCTCGCCCAGCCGTGCAGCGGCCCCGGGAATGCTGTCGGTCAGCAGGCCGTAGTCGTACGTGGAGAGCGTCTGGAACCCGCGGCGCCGCAGCGCGTACTCCATCACCGTGAAGATTGCGTGGTTGTCGATGATCCCGTGCACAAGCACAATCGGCGTCTCGGCTGCGTCTACCCGGTAATGGAACAGTCCGCGTTGTTCGGGGCTGAGGCCCCTCAAATCATGACGGCGGCGGTCAGCGACGGCACGAGTGGACGTGGATAGCAATCCGAATGGATACATCACAAGATGGGCGGTGGCCCAGGCGGCTTCGATGGCCAGTCCAGAGGCCACGCGGGGCATGTCCAGCGCCATAAGCCGCGACAACGCCGCGGATGAGAGGCCCCTGTTGGCACTGGCCCGCACAACACGATATTACTGAGTAGTAGTTTGGACGTCGTGGAATCGGATGTGCAGTTATCCCCAAATCCACTTCGGCTCGCAAATCCACTTCGAATTGTTGTAGCGAAACCAGGGCTTGACGGTCATGATCGCGGTGCCAAGGTGGTCGCTCGCGCGTTGCGTGATGCGGGCATGGAAGTGATCTACACCGGGCTCCACCAAACGCCGGACCAGATCGTCGCTACTGCGCTCGCAGAGGATGCCGACGCCATTGGCCTCTCGGTGCTTTCGGGGGCGCACATGACGTTGTTCGCCAAGGTGATCGAGCTCCTGCGGAAAGCCGATGCTGAAGACATCGTGGTCTTCGGCGGTGGCATCATCCCAGAGGCGGACCGGCAGGCTTTGGCGGACATGGGCGTCGCCCAGATCTTCACACCGGGAGCGACGATGAGCGACATCGTTTCCTGGGTGCGTGCCAATGTGGGGATGGCACGCCGCGTTGATGCGGGCTGAGCGTCGAAGCCTAGGCGACTGAATCGGCCCTTCGACAGGGCATAGCTAGGGGCGCCAGCCGGGGACGGTGCCCGGATGACGCCCCTGCTGCGGTTATCCGAACAGTTGATTGACCTGGTTGTTGGCGTCGGTCAGGGATGTAACTGGCGCCTTGCCTGACAAGACATCGTCCATGGCGGGATGCATGATGCCCTCGATCTCAGAGGCATGGTCAGTGATGGGGAACAAGAACGTGGTCTTGTCCTTCACCTGGATGGTGAACGGCGTCGTATCGATGTTCTTCGCCTTCCAGGCCGCCTCAGCTTTGTCGGTTGCTTCGGGGATGGCCGGGAAGACGACGGCCTTCTCGCCGACGATGTTCTGGCAGTCGGGCGACCCGAGGAATTCGACCCACTTGGCGGCGGCTGGCTTGTTCTTGGAGCCGACCCAGATGGAATCAGCTAAGCCGTTGTACATGCTGGCTCGCTTGCCGCTTGGTCCGGTTGGGGTCGGCGCCAGGCCGACGTCGATGCCCTTGGAGCTGAAAATGCTGTTGGTCGTCCATGAGCCGTTGGTGAGCATGGCGTACTTGCCGGCGGCGAAGATGTCTGAGGAGCCTTGGCCGGTAACCGCGGCGACAGACGGCATGTAGCCCTTGTCGATCAGGGAGGCGAACCACTTGATGGTGTCCTGGAAAGCGGGCTGGTCGTAGTTGTAGTGGGTGCCCCAGGGATTCTTGTCGGTGTATTGCCAGTTGTTGGAGCCGGTGTACATGCTCCACTGGGTCTGGCCGACTCCGCTGCCCGAACCGCCGTCGAGTCCCAGACCGTAGACCTTGACCTTGCTCTTGTCGAAGCCTGGTTCGTCGCCACGCTTCCCGCTCTGGTCCACCGTCAGGTGAGCGATCGTCTTTTCGTACGTGCCGCCATCCTGCGGGTTCCACTGGAGGTTTTGCAGGTCGGTTTCCTTGACTCCCGCATCGGCGACCAACTTCTTGTTGTAGAAGATCGCGATGGTGTCGAAGTCCTTGGGCAAGCCGTAGCGCTTGCCGTCTGGGCCCTTCCACAGATCCGCCAAGCCAGGCTGATACTGATCGACGTTGAAGCCGTCCTTAGTGAGCGTGTCGTCCAGCGGCACCAGCTGCTCTTGGGTAACGAACTCTGGGTACTTCGACAGATGGTTCGTGAAGACATCGGGCGCATCACCGGCCACGAAGCCGTTGGTGAGCTTGCCCCAGTAGTCCTCATAGCCATATTGGGTGATCTTGATGTTGATATTGGGGTTGGCCTGCTTGAACTTGTCAGCGCACGCCTGGTAGGCAGGCTGCTGGTTGGAATCCCACAGCCAGTAGCTGACGTCGCCGGAGGCGCTGCTGGTATCGATCGCGCCGCCTTCAGCGCCGCCACCACCACCTCCCTCGGCGCCGCCACCGCCGCCGCATGCGGTGAGAGTAAGGCTTAACGCAGCCGCACCCACCAGCACGGCTCCCAGCTTCTTGCGCATTCTTGCCATCGTTGGCAGATCCTTTCGCGTATTACCTCGGCAAGATAACCGGGGTGGTTGATAGGTCAAAGCGTCACTTCACGCCGGAGAAGCCGATCGAGTTGACGATCTTTTTCGCGAACGCAAAGAACAAAATGAGGATCGGCAGCGCGGCCACCAAGACCGCGGCCATCAGTCCGGCCCAGTCCGGACTGCCTTGCGGAGTCTGTGATCGGAAGACGCCAATCGCGACGGTCAGTACCCGCGTCTGGTTGTTGCTGCCGACCAGCAGGGGCCAGAAGTATTCGTTCCATTGGGCGATGAAGGTCAAGATGAACAAGGTGATGATGGGCGCCCAGCTCATCGGCAAAATGATCCGGAAGAAGATCAGCCAGTGCCCGGCGCCATCCAGCTTGGCAGCCTCCTCGATCTCCTTGTTAATGCCGAGGAAGAACTGTCGCAGGAAGAAGATCGCGAACGGCGTCATGAAGAAGTAGGGCAGGATCAAGCCTGGGAATGTGTTGAGAAGTCCCAGGTTCTTGATCAAGATGAAGTTCGGCAGCATGATAAAGATCGGCGGGATCATCAGCGCAGTTAAGAAGATGAAGAACACCTTGTCTCGACCCGGCCAGCGCAGCCGAGCAAAAGCGTAGGCCGCCAGTGCGCTGAAGAACACCTGCCCTGCGGTGGACAGCGTGGCGTAGACGATCGAGTTGCGCAGGAAGAGCCAGAAGTTCACCGCCGCCCCGGAACCGCCCTCGGCTTGCGCCTCAGCCGGCGTCGCAAGCCCGAGGACGCGCTTGAACGCACCCCAGGTGAAATCCACTGGCAGCAGCGACGCCGGGTCGGAGAACAGCGACTTGGATGTGGACAACGCGGTGCGCAACATCCAGTAGAACGGGAACAGGGTGATCAAAATGAGGATGATCATCGCGACCCAGGCGGCTATCCGGCCGGCGTTGATCCGCTTGGCCTCGGGTTTTGCCGTGACTTCGGCGGCGCGAGAGGGGGCGGTTGTGGTTGTTGCCATAGCTGATTCCTCTCAGGCCAGGTCGGATTCGCCAGCTCGCAGAATTCTGAGCTGGAAGAGCGCGACAGCGGCGAGGATGATGAACAAGATCACCGAAAGGGCGCTGGCGTAACCGAACTGGCCTTCGGCAAAGCCCTTTTGATATATGTAGTACTGCATGACACGGCTAGCGTTGCCTGGGCCGCCCTTGGTGGTGACCGCAACTGTGTCGAACACCTGGAACGATCCGGTCACCGTAATCACCAACACCAGCGCCAGGATGGGCCTCAGTAGCGGCAAGGTGATTCGCCAGAACGACTTCCACTCCGTGCTGCCATCAACCGAAGCCGCCTCGTACACGTAGTCGGGGATCGTCTGCAAGCCGGCAAACACCAGCAGTGCCGTATAGCCCATATGCCGCCACACGTTCACCACCGCAATCGTCGGAATTGCCCATGCGGCGTCTCCGAAGAAGGCGATTTTGTTCAACCCGATCGCGGAGATGAATTCATTGACCAGGCCGATCTGGTAGTCCAACAGCCAGAACCACAGCATCGCCGCAATGACGTTGGAGATCAGGAACGGCAGCAAGATCAGACCGCGAATCACCGTGGATTGCGTCAGCCGGTGCATCAGCACCGCGATCGCGACCGCCAAGACGGTCTGCAGCACGATGTTGATCAAGACATACTCGAGGGTCACCCACAACGCGTTCCAGAACAGCTTGTCTTGGAATAGTTTCGTGAAATTGTCCAAGCCGATGAAGTGCGGCGTTCCGAGCAGGTTGTACCTGGTCAAACTGAAGTAGAAGCCGCGGAAGAACGGGTAGACGTAGAAGACCAGGAAGCCGATCGCTGCCGGCAGGATGAAGAGCAGGGCCATGCCCAGGTCGCCGCGGCCGGGCGGCCTGTCAGTTCCCCGAACTCCTGTCACATAGTCTTTTCGATCGACCGGCTCAATCGTGTCGACGACGCTCATGGGCGTACCGCCTCATCGCTCGGAGAGTAAGGAGTAGGGGCAGGCGCAAGCGTGTGAGACGTCATTGTCGGTTTCCTCTCTGGCTCGGGTGCGTTGCCAGTGCGACGCCTTGTGAAAGCAAGGCGCGCAAACAGTTGCGTTGCGCGGGAAGTTACACCTGTAGATACTGGCGTAGCAAGACTTTGCCGCCAGTTGTATCCAAGAATTTGCGCGAATTCGAGAAGTCTGTCTTGTATCAGCGCCGATTAGAAAGGTCCTCCGCACTGCTGGCTGGCAACCTGAGTGCCGCCTAAGAACCGGCGCCATCAGTATGGCCGCCGCGCCTCCTGAGATAACAGTTCTTTCGGCTCAAGGGCTAAATTGGCGCCTCGCATAGCTTCACAGTTGCTTAGAAGAAGGCGGCGATGAGTCGCACAGTCAGCTCAAAATTCTGCTTGACGGCTGCACCCGGCCCAGTCAGCCGTGGGGCCAACAAGCTCATCGAATGTCGTGGCCGAGTGAACCGCGACAGCCACGGCGTGAACTCCATAATCTGCTTGTCAATGTCGGATCTACACCTGTAGATTCTGCTCCACCTTATCGACGACGACCCCAGGGACGCGTGAGATGGTCGCGAAGTCTGCTCTGTGCCGCGTGCCCGAACGGCTCTCGCGCTATGTCTGATATGCCCGGCGTGCCGCTAATGCCGCGTCCTCCGACGAGAGCTGACGTCGCTCGTTACGCCGGAGTCAGCACCGCCGTCGTCAGTTACGTCGTCAACAACGGCCCTCGACGAGTGGCACCCGAGACTGCTGCGCGGGTACGAGCGGCTATCGAGATTCTGAAATATCGGCCGAATGTCAACGCTCGCGCGCTCAAGAAGGGCTCGACCGAGATACTTGGGTTGGTTCTTCCAGACATCACCAACCCCTTCTTTGCTGAGTACGCACGGGCATTGGAGGTGGCGGCAGCAGGGTACGGCTACGTTCTCCTGGTAGCCAACTCAGACGCAAACGAGGCTTATGAAAGCCGAATCGTGAGCGATCTCAGCAGCAGACATGTCGACGGTCTGCTCATTAGGACCGTCTTGCCACCGTCCGGTTTCCGTGCCATGACGTTTCCGGGACGCCCGATAGTGCTGATCGACTGCTCCTCGCCTATTCCCGGCTACGCCGCGGTTGGGGCGGACGCCCGAGAGGGTGCACGACTTCTCGTCGACCATCTGATCACCGTTCATCACCACCAATCGATCCCGTTGATCACGGGTGATGAATCAAGCACGGCGCCTCGCGAGCAGGGGTGGGGCGACGCTTTCCAGGCCCACGATCTGCCGCCCGGCCCCATAGTTCGAACCCACTTCACCCTTCACGGTGGCTACGAAGCGGTGCAGCGACTCCTGAGCTGGCCGGCTCGGCCAACCGCGATCTTCGCAGCCTCGGATCAGTTATGCACTGGCGCTCTGAAGGCAATTCGGGAAGCGGGATTGCGCTGCCCTGAGGACATCGCCGTCGTGTCTTACGACGGTACGACGGAATCGGAGTATTGCTGGCCACCGCTTACTGTCGCTCGGCAGCCAATCCAGGCGATGGCCGAGGCCGCCGTGGCGGCGGTCCTCAACCCCGATGCCTCTGCTGCCTACCAGCGCTTCGAGACCGAGCTGGTCATCCGTGAATCATGCGGATGTGGTGTGGCATCAGCTGATGCCTCTCCGCATGCAGGGCGCTAGTCACAGCTAGGCTTCGGTTCGTCTGTCTGGCGGGCATGGAGGCAAAGGGTGGATCTGTACGAGTACCAAGCGCGTGACATCTTCGAGGCCCACGGGGTCCCGGTGCTGCGCGGCATTACGGCGACGACCCCTGCCGAAGCAAGGGAGGCTGCCGTCGCGCTCGGTACACCTGTTGTGGTTGTCAAGGCGCAGGTCAAGACCGGCGGCCGTGGCAAGGCAGGGGGCGTCAAGATCGCCAAGAGTCCGGAGGAGGCGGAGGCGCGTGCTGCCGAAATTCTCGGCCTGGACATCAAGGGGCACATCGTCAAGACCGTCATGGTTACCGAGGGCGCCGACATTGCCGAGGAGTACTACTTCTCCCTCTTACTGGATCGGGCCGAACGCCGTTACCTCGCCATGTGCTCCAAGGAAGGCGGGATGGATATCGAGACCCTTGCAGCAGAGCGCCCTGAAGCCTTGGCTCGTGTCCCGGTGGACCCCAGAGTTGGGATTGACCAGGCCAAGGCCGCTGAGATTGTTGCTGCCTCCGGCTTCTCTGGGCCAGATGCCGCCGAGGTTGCGCGGGTGATCCAGCTGCTCGGTGGCGTGTATCAGAAGGAGGACGCCACACTGGTCGAAGTCAACCCGCTGGTGAAGACCGCTTATGGCAAGATCATTGCGCTCGATGCCAAGGTCTCCCTCGACGAGAACGCCGCATTCCGCCATCCCGATCATGCTGCGCTGGCCGACAAATCTGCTGAGGACCCGCTCGAGGCGGCGGCGAAGGCTAAAGGCCTCAACTACGTCAAGCTCGACGGGTCAGTAGGGGTCATCGGCAATGGGGCCGGCCTGGTGATGAGCACCCTCGACGTTGTCGCGTACGCAGGCGAGGAATTCCCCGGATCACCGAGGCCGGCGAACTTCCTCGATATCGGCGGCGGGGCCAGCGCAGAGATCATGGCCAATGGCCTAGAGATCATCATCAGTGACAAGCAGGTGAAGAGCGTCTTCGTCAACGTTTTTGGCGGGATTACCGCGTGCGACGCGGTGGCCAACGGGATTGTGCAGGCCTTCCGGCTACTGGGCAGTCGTGGTGAGCACATCGAGGTCCCACTGGTCGTACGGCTGGACGGCAACAACGCGGAGCTGGGCCGGCAGATCCTTGCCACTGCGGGTCTGCCCAGGCTGGAGCAGGTCGACACCATGGATGGTGCTGCCCGCCGGGCGGCCGAGTTGGCCGCAAGCTGAAAGGGCAGGTGAAGTCATGGCAATCTTTCTGAACTCCGAATCCAAAGTCATCGTTCAGGGGATGACCGGCTCCGAGGGGCGGAAGCACACCCAGCGCATGATGAACGCCGGCACCAAAATTGTCGGCGGCGTGACCCCCGGCAAAGGCGGCCAGGTGGTCGAGTTCCAGCGGGGCAGCGTACCGGTCTTCAACTCGGTCAGCGAGGCGATGGCTGCCACGGGAGCTAATGTGACTGTGATCTTCGTTCCAGCGAAATTCACCTTGTCAGCGGCCGTTGAAGCAATCGAGGCAGGCATCCCGCTTGCGGTTGTGATCACCGAGGGAGTGCCCGTCAAGGACACGGCCGAGTTCTTTGCCTTGTCGGAGTCGAGCTCAACACGGCTCATCGGGCCGAACTGCCCGGGCATCATCTCGCCGGGGCAGTCCAACGCAGGCATTATCCCCCCCGACATCACCAAGGCAGGGCGTATCGGACTGGTATCCAAGTCCGGCACATTGACTTATCAGATGATGTACGAGCTGCGGGATTTCGGCTTCTCCTCGGCAGTCGGCATCGGCGGCGATCCGATCATTGGCACCACACACATCGACGCGCTGCAGGCGTTCGAGGAAGACCCCGAAACCGACGCCGTGGTGATGATCGGAGAAATCGGTGGTGATGCGGAGGAGCGGGCTGCGGAGTACATCGCGGCCCATGTGACCAAGCCTGTGGTCGGCTACGTCGCAGGTTTTACCGCGCCGGAAGGCAAGACGATGGGCCACGCCGGCGCCATCGTGTCGGGCTCATCGGGAACTGCCGCCGCCAAGAAGGAAGCCCTGGAGGCCGCGGGGGTAAAGGTCGGCAAGACGCCAAGTGGGAC
>DATDKX010000339.1:0-3282 GCA_036519615.1 Propionibacteriaceae bacterium | reverse complement strand
TTCGGTCTCCAGGATCCAGCGCGAGGTAATCCAGCAGAACGGGCACGCCGGATCGAACCAGAAGTCGACTCGCTCGCGGGCTGCGGCTGTAGTGGCACTCCAATCTCCGGGGGTCGTCATGGTAGAAGTCACAAAATCTCCTGCTGGTGGCATGCTGAGCGGCATTGGATATACACCGCATAGATCGGCTATGCAAGTGAAGCGGAAACGCCGGTCAATCTATTCCTGTCATCGGGCCGGGCGCGCGCGTCGGCGTACAAGTCAGCAAATCGCCGACAGGCCCAAATTCACGGGCTCGCGGAGTCGGCGGTCGTGGAAACGATCATGCTCGCGCCCAACGCCATCGACGGTGATTCCAAAGCGGGCAGACTCAGTGCGCGTGATCTCCGCGGTAGAACTCGTAGAGCAGTCCTGTCAAGGTGATGAATCCAAAGCCAAAGCCAATGATCATCAGCCACCAGCCGAAGACCGGAGCCAGAACGACCGGAACGAAGGTTAGTGAGAGGAACAGCGGCCACTTGCTAGACGGCGGGAAGAACCCTAGCTCTCCAGCGCCCTCGGCGATCTCGCCCTCTTTTCTGTCCTCAGGCCGGGGCTGCATCCGCCGCGCCACCAAAAGCAGATAAGCCCAAATCATGAACACCAGGAAGAACGTCAAGATCAACGCGACGGTACCGGTGATCTCTGGCACTCCATTGGCGTCTGCGGTGATGAACCAATAGATCGGCGTCACAATGAGAAAGAAGATGGTCAGGGTACCGAAGATCCAGGCTTCGACCTTCACCGCTGATCCTCCTCGGCATCAGGTGAATGGCCGTGGTGGGTGGACTCATATTGAGCCGCTAGATCTGTGGTATCGCCTGCTACCCGGTGTCTGAGTTCGGATAACCGACCGGTGTCGTCACCAGAATCCACGGTGGTGTCGTCGAACTCATCTTCGTCGGTGCCGTACTCCTGAATCGCAATCTCTGGGTGGTGCAAATCAAAAGCCGGCGCTTCGGAGCGGATCCTCGGCAGCTGGGTGAAGTTGTGCCGCGGCGGCGGGCAGGTCGTCGCCCACTCCAAGGAGCGACCCCAGCCCCACGGATCGTCGGTGTTGACTTTCGGGTTCTTCCGGCTCTTCCAGACGTTCCAGAAGAAGACCAGTGTGGAGCCGCCGAGCAAGAACGCGCCAACCGAGGAGATTTGGTTTCCGAGCGTGAAACCGTCGCTGGGCAGATAGTCCGCGTAGCGACGCGGCATTCCCTCTACACCGAGCCAGTGCTGGATAAGGAATGTGGTGTGGAATCCGATGAACAAGAGCCAGAAGTGAATCTTGCCCAGTGTTTCATCCAGCATCCTGCCAGTGAACTTTGGCCACCAGAAGTAGAAGCCAGCAAACATCGCGAAGACAACGGTGCCAAACACCACGTAGTGGAAGTGCGCAACAACGAAGTAGGTGTCTGAAACTGCGAAGTCCAATGGTGGGCTCGCCAGGATGACGCCAGTCAGGCCGCCGAACAAGAAGGTTGTCAAGAAACCGACGGCCCACAGCATGGGCGTTCGCATAGCGATGCTGCCGCCCCACATCGTCCCGATCCAGTTGAAGAACTTCACACCTGTCGGCACAGCAATAAGGAACGTCATGAAGGAGAAGAACGGCAGGTTGACGGCGCCGGTGACGAACATGTGGTGAGCCCACACGGCAACAGACAGAGCCCCGATCAGCAAGGTCGCTCCAACCAGGCCCACATAACCGAAGATCGGCTTGCGGCTGAAGACCGGCAAAACCTCAGTAATGATGCCGAAGAACGGCAAGGCGATGATGTAAACCTCTGGATGCCCGAAGAACCAGAAAAGGTGCTGCCACAGGATCGGCCCACCGTTGGCCGCATCAAATACGTGAGCTCCGAGAACCCGGTCCGCCTCTAGCACCAAGAGCGCAGCAGCGAGGATCGGGAAGACGACTAGCACGAGGAACGACGTCACCAAGATGTTCCAGGTGAAGATGGGCATCCGGAACATCGTCATACCCGGTGCCCGCATGGTCAGGATCGTGGTGGTGAAGTTAACGGCGCCGAGAATGGTGCCAAGACCCGCCATGTACAGTCCCATGATCCACAGATCACCGCCGACACCAGGCGAGTTGACCTCATCATTCAGCGGCGCGTACGCGAACCAGCCGAAGCTTGCAGCACCCGAGGGCGACAGGAAGGCGGCGGAGGCAATGATGCCGCCGAACAGGTAGAACCAGTAGGCAATCATGTTCAGTCTCGGAAAGGCGACATCCGGCGCGCCGATCTGCAAAGGCATGATCGCGTTGGCGAAGCCGGCGAATAGCGGAGTCGCGAACAGCAGCAGCATGATCGTGCCGTGCATCGTGAAGAACTCGTTATAGGTCTCGTACGACAGGTATTGCAGGCCCGGATATGCCAGCTCAGCTCGTATCGCTAAGGCGAGAATGCCGCCGAAGACGAAGAAGGCCATCGAGGTAACGAAGTAGAGATTGCCGATCACCTTGTGATCGGTAGTGATCATCCACTTCCATACAATGGTGCCCAGCTGACGCCTGGGCGTCGCTATCTCGGCGGCGGTGGCCGTACGCTGCAGCGTCGTCATCGCGTGCCCTCCTCAGAACCTGTCCTTGCGGGGGAATTGGCCAGAGCCGGACCCTTGGCTTCGCCAGTCTGCCCCTTGGCCACTAGCGTCTTCAGGTAAGCGGTGTAGTCGGCCTCACTTACCACGTGCACGTTGAAGAGCATTGCCGAATGGTAAGTGCCACACAGCTCCGCGCACTTCCCGGGAAATATCCCCTCCGTCGTTGGAGTCATCTGAAGGATGTTGTGCCGACCAGGGATGACGTCCAACTTCTCGTAGAAGGATGGCACCCAGAACGAATGGATGACGTCCGGCGAGGAGAGGTTGAACTGGATCAGCTTGCCGACGGGGAGATAGAGGTCCGGGGTTTTGTTGATTGTGCCGGCCTCCCAGACGTCTGAGCCGACGGCTGGATTGTTAGCGGCCTTGTAGTTGAATGTCCAAGACCATTTCTGGCCTACGACGTCAATCGTGACTTGGGGGTCCGCGACCTTCTTCGTGACTGCGTTTTGAGCCAGGACTGTGTAGTAGAAGAGCACGGCAATGATGATGAACGGCGCGATAGTGTAAAAGATCTCCATCGGCAGGTTGTAGCGGTTCTGCCGCGGCATCTTGGCGTGCTTGGTCTTGTACCGGTTCGAGGCCCACAGGATGAGCCCCCACACGAGAAAACCCACCGCAAAGGCAGCGATCCAGGAACCGATC
>DATDKX010000338.1:0-2053 GCA_036519615.1 Propionibacteriaceae bacterium | reverse complement strand
GTCGAACCGGTGCTGATCAAGCCCGCAGCGGAGCGAACGGTGAGTGTCCAGCTCACCGGCGCCAAGGCAGCCTTTTCGACCGCGGATGCGAAGAAGCTCGGCATCAAGCACATAACGGGCAGGTTCACGACCTACTTCCCGTACCTCCCCTACCGCAACATCAATATCGGCCGGGCAGCCGCATTGATCAACGGCACTGTGCTGAAGCCGGGCGACATTTTCTCGCTGAACAAGATCGTGGGAGAGCGAACCAAGGCGAATGGGTTCACCAAGGGTTTTGTGATCAAGGGCGGCAGATTCGAAAAGGAACTCGGTGGCGGCGTCTCGCAAAGTGCCACGACCACGTACAACGCGATGTTCTTCGCCGGGCTGAAGGACATCTTTCACAAACCACACGGCTTGTTCATCGACCGCTATCCGGCGGGTCGGGAGGCCACCGTGGCCTGGCCGGCGCTCGACCTCAAATTCCAGAACGACACGAAGTACGGCGTCCTGGTGCAGGCATACATCGTGAAGGGAACGCCTAGCCGGAAGGGATCGATCACGGTCAAGATGTGGTCGACCAAGACCTATGACAAGGTCGCCGCAACCGCTCCGACCAAGTCCAACTTCACGACCGGACACAAGATCACCGATGATTCCCGCGGCTGTACGCCGACGAGTCCGGTGCAGGGCTTCGATGTCCGCTACCAGCGGTTGTTCTACCGGAACGGCGATGTCGTACGCCGTGAGAACTTCTTCTGGCGCTATGCACCGACGAACCAAGTCGTCTGCAAGAAACCGAAGAGCGGCTGAGGAGTCGCCGGCGCACCGCGCGCCGCGCATGGCGAGCTGCTCTTCTCAGAGCCTAGGAGCTAGGTAGAGGTATCGGTGGTGTTGAACGAAGCCGAGTCTGGTGTAGGTGGCTAAGGCCGGCTCGTTGACAGTCGCGACTTGAACGTAGGCGTATCGCGCGCCCTGGCGAGCTGCCCAGTGGCCTAGTGCGGCCATCATCGCGGTGGCCAGCCCGCGGTGGCGATGATCAGGATGGGTCCAGATCGATGCCAGCCCCAGCCAGGATTCGCTGCGATGTCCACGGGCGATCGCTACAGGTTCGGGATGATCATCTGCTCTCTCTCCGGCAACGGCGGCAAAGGCACGAGGAGGATTCCCGTTCAAGATCATCCGGACAATCACGGGATCGGCCGAGTTCGGCCGACTCTGTTGATAGGCCCGTTCCCACTCGGGTTTCAGCGTTTGGATGATCTGCACAGCGGGATCAGCAGGCCGATCACCCAGGAATTCGGCCAGACGGCTGACGAGAACCGCTGCTGGCTGGTAGGTGCTCGCCCAATCGAGATCGCGTAGCGCCTGCTCCTCCGGCGACCCTTCGATGACCTGTGCCATGGGAGCGATGAGGTGGGCGGCTGCGAACCTGATGATCTGCTCCGCAGCCTTTCGTATGGGAACCCCCGGATCGCCCACGGCGTGGCACGAATTTGCCCGTCCGGTAAAGCCGCCGGCTGCTCGAAGAGTCCACTCACCTAGCGGCTCGTGCCAGGCCATCCAGCTAGGCAGCGTGTGGCGTTGCACATCAACTGCTGAGATCCGCAGCGGATCGGGTCCACCGGCTGCGGCGGGCGCACGCCGGGCCGCGATGATCACGGATCTATCGATGACGTGTGCGGAGGAATCGGCGGCGGTCAGCTGTACCGCGGTCGGATCCAGTGCCTGAATCCAGCCAATGACGTCAGTCGCCTGACCGCTAGGTAACCGATACCTCACCGCCCATCGCTCGTCCGGTAGCGCGTTTGCCAGCGGATCGGCTTGTTCAGCGACCAACGAATCTGCCTTTCGTCCATGGACCTGAATGAGCAATGCTTCTGAAAGGCGTGATACTAGGCGATGAGTACTGCGTTGCTCGCGTGCTCGCGACGACGCACCAGCAACATCGAGGAGCGACATCCGTGACGTACGTTATTGCGCAGCCATGTGTGGACCTTAAGGACGGCGCTTGCGTCGAGGAATGCCCAGTCGACTGCATCTATGAGGGCAAGCGGATGCTCTACATCCA